>DASSZM010000176.1:0-4771 GCA_035702855.1 Acidimicrobiales bacterium
CCCGGCGGCTTCGACCGCCCGCCGGATGCCGGTCTCGACGTCGAAGGTGTCGACCAGCAGCGTCGTCCCCGGGCCCATGGCGGCGAGCTGGGCGGCGAACGCCTCCTGCTCGCTCGGATAGGCGAGCACGAAGGAGTGCGCGGCGGTGCCGGCGGTCGGGATGCCGTGGCGGCGGCCGGCCTCGAGGTTGGAGGTGCTGGCGAAGCCGCCCAGGTACGCCGCCCGGGCGGCCGCCACGGCGGCGTCGGGGTCCGTGCGCCGGCTGCCCATCTCGATGATCGGCCGGTCGCCGGCGGCGGCGACGAGCAGCGACGCCGCCGAGGCGACGGCGGAGTCGAAGTTGAGGATCGACAACAGGAGCGTCTCGAGCAGCACCGCCTCACCGAAGGTGCCGGTGACCGTCAGCACCGGCGAGCCGGCGGCGTACCACTCCCCCTCCCGGTAGGCGTCGACCGACCCGGAGAAGCGGAACCGGGCGAGCCAGGCGAGGGCCTCGGGGGAGAGGAACCCGAGCTGGCCGAGCCAGGCGAGCTCCTCGGCGCCGAACCGGAACCGCCCGATGGCCTCCAGGATCCGCCCCAGCCCGGCGAACACCCCGGCGGGGCGCCCGGCGGGGAGGCGGCGGCTGAAGACCTCGAAGGTCGCCGGCACGTCCGCGCGGCCGGTGCGCAGGGCGGCGTCGAGCATCGTCAGCTCGTAGCGGTCCGTGTGGAGGGCGCTGGACGCCGCCGCGCTCATCGCGTGCCCCGCAGCGTCCGGCGGGCCCGGGCGGCGAGGCCCTCGGCCGTGCGCCGCCGGGCGGCGGACGCCGCCTCGGCCCCGGCGTGGGCGAGCCGCTCCTCGCGCAGGGCGTCGATCTCGCCGTCGTCGAGCGGGTCGAGCTCGCCGACGACCCACCCGAGGAGGAGATCGGCGAGCGCCGGGTTGCGGGCGAGCACCGGGCCGTGCAGGTAGGTCCCCCAGATCCGGCCGGACCAGATCCCGTCCCCGCCGCCGGCCCCGTTGCCCACGCCCGCCCGCACCCGGCCGCCGGGGCGGGCCGCCGGGCCGAGGAGGGTCACCCCGCCGTGGTTCTCGTAGCCGGTGAGCGGGGGCAGCCCGCTCCCCGGGTCGGGGTCGACGATCAGCTCCCCGACGGCGCGGGGCACGCGCCTGCGGATGCTGCGGCAGTCGAGCAGGCCCAGCCCCGCCGCCTCGACGCCGTCGGGGCCGACGAAAGTCTCGCCCAGGATCTGCAGCCCGGCGCAGACCGCCAGCACCGCCGCCCCGGCGTCGACGGCGCGGTGCAGCGGGCCGGGCCGCCCGAGCTGGCGGGCCGCCAGCGCCTGGGGCTGGTCCTCGCCGCCGCCGACGACGTACAGGTCGCACGAGTCGGGGACCGCCTCCCCGGCGCGTACCGTGCGCACCTCGGCCGGCCGCCCCCGCCAGCGGAGTCGCTGGGCGAGGATGGTGGCGTTGCCGGAGTCCCCGTAGGTGCCGAGCAGGTCGGGGTAGACGAGGGCGATGCGGACGCCGGACTCGGTCACGCCAGCCCCGCCCTGATGGCCTGGAACGCGGTGTAGTTGGCGACCACGTCGAAGCCGGCGGCGCCCCGCCCGGCGGCGATGCGGGCCGCCTCCCGGACCGCCGCCAGGGCGTCGGGTGCGTAGCGGTGCTCGACGTCGGCGTAGTGCAGGCGCACCGCCAGGTCCCGCCCCCGCTCGCCGGTGGCGAGGACCGGCCGGCCGCCGAGCCGCTCGTAGGGCACGTCCCACAGCCACGAGGGGTCGCGTCCGTCGGCGATCCGGGCGTTGATGGCGACCACGACCGGCGCCGGCGGCGGTTGCAGGACTTCGAGGACCTCGAGCCAGCCGGCCGGGTTCTTGGCCAGGAGGAGCCGGGCCGAGACCCCGTCGACGGTGACGAGCCGGTAGCGGCCGACGACCTCGGTGAGCTCGGCCATCGCCGTCGCCGCCACCGCGCCGTCGGCGCCGAGCGCCCGGGCGGCGGTGAGGGCCATGGCGGCATTGGAGCGGTTGGCCCGGCCGGGCAGGACCAGCCGGAGGGAGCGGCGGTCGCCCGTGGCGGTCACGACGTCGTCGTCCTCGAGCCAGACGTCGAGCTCCGGCCGGCGGAAGTCGCACCCCGCGCAGCTCCAACCGCCGGCGCCGCCCGGCGGGTCCCCCTCGGGGAACACGACCCGGCCGCCGCAGGCGGGGCAGCCCGAGGCGTCGGCGGTCCACGGCTGCCCTGCGCCGACCCACACCGGGCGGCGGGCCGCACCCGCCCCCCAGGCCACGAGGGGGTCGTCGGCGTTGGCGACCACCACGGTCTGCGGCCGGTCGGCGAGGGCACGCCGCCAGGCGCCGGCGAGGGTTCGGACCTCGCTGTTGCGGTCGAGCTGGTCCCGGCTCAGGTTGAGCAGCACGACGGCCGCCGGGTCGGTGTCGGCCACCACCTGCCCGAACCACGCCTCGTCCACCTCGAGCACGGCCGTGTCCACCGCCCCGCCCTCGGCGAGGGCGGCGGCGATCCCGAACGGGAGGTTGGCACCCTGGAGGTTGGTGACCACCGGCCCGGTCGTCCCCACCGCGGCCCGCAGCAGGCTGGTCGTCGTCGTCTTGCCGTTGGTGCCCGACACCAACGCGCTGCGGCGACCGGCCGCCAGGCGACGGATCGCCCCGGGGTCGAGGGCGAGGATCGCCCGCCCCCCGACGGTCGACCCGGCGCCGAGGCCCATGCGCCGCGACAGGTCCCCGACGGCGCCGCCGACCCGGACGGCGGTTCGGGTGCGGGCGGGGAGCGACGACAGCAGGGAGGCCTCGTGGGCCGCGGACGTGGGGGGCGCGGTGCCGGCGATGGTTCGGCAGGGTACCCGCCGCCCGGACCCGGCCCCGCCGGACCCGGGCCCGGACCGGGCTCACCCCGCCGACGCAGGGCCCACGCGCCGGCGGAGGGCCCGGTCCTGGTACCAGGGCCGCAGGGCCAGGCGGGCGGCGGGGAGGTGGCCGTACACGAGGACCCCCTCCCCCGGGCGGATGCGGCGCAGCTCGTCGGGCGGGGCCAGCCGCCGGTACGCCACCGTCGAGGCCCGGGTCCGGCGGCCGTCGCGCAGGTCGGTGGTGAGCGACTCCTCCCGCACCGCCTGCTCCCCCGCCAGGCCCGACAGCAGGTCGAGGGTCGCCAGGTCGGCCACCCCCGAGAGCACGAGCTTCGCCCGGTGGTTGTTGGCGATGGTACGGGACCGATCCGGGCCGTAGCGCCCGGCGAGCTGCGCGAGGTCCTGGCAGACGGTGAGCAGCTGGATGCCGAGCCCCGACGCGGTGGAGGCCAGGCCGTCGAGGTCACGGATCGGGGCGATGTTGGCCACCTCGTCGAGGACCAGCAGCAGGGGCGGGTCGAGGGGCCGGCCGGTGTCGGTGCTCCGGCGGACGGCGGCGGCGACGACCGACGCCACCAGGGCGGCGAAGACGCCCTGCACCCGGAGCTGCTCGTGGGCGGGACCGCACAGGTACAGGGAGTGGCGGCCGGCGAGCAGGTCCTCGGGCGAGACGTCGACCCGGGCCGTCGCCCGGGCCACGAGTGGATCCTCGAACGGCGCCAGCACCGTCTCGAGGGTCGTGCCCACCGAGCTGCGGATGCGGTCGTCGCGGGCGGCGCACGCCGCCAGGGCGACGGCCGCCTCGGCGGCCCCGGCGGCGTCGAGGACGTCCTCGGCCTCCTCCCAGCGGCCGGTGTCGGTCCAGCGCACCACGTCGGCCATGGTGTGGCCGCCGAGCCGGGCGGCGAGCAGCAGCGGCGCCAACTGCTTGGCTGCGGCGGCGTACCAGAACTCGGCGTCGGAGAGCCCGTGACGGGCGGGCGTCGCCTCCACCAGCCATGCCGCCATCCGTTGGGCGCCGCTCCAGTCGATCGCCTCGGCGAGCGGCGACCAGCCCGCCGCCGAGCCGGCACCACCCCCGGGCGGCCGGGGATCGCCGGGTGCGGTCGGGTCGAAGACCCAACACGTCCCGAGCCGGCTCCGCCAACCGGCGGTCGCGGCGACGAGGTCGCCCTTGACCGAGGTGGCCAGGACCGGGCCGTCCCACTCGAGCAGGGCCGGCACGGCGAGGGCGGTGGTCTTGCCCGACTGCGTGGGGCCGAGCACCAGCACCGAGTGGCGGGCCTCCGTCGCCACCAGCCGGCGCCCGACGCGACCGAGGACGACCCGCCCGGGCTCCGGGCCGGCGACGGCGAGGGCGCGCAGGTCCCGGGCCGTCGCCCACCGGGCGCTCGATCGGCGCCGGCCGCCGCCGGCGGCGAGCCCCACCGGCCGGGCTGCGGTCCGGGGCGGCCCCGTCACCCGGTCGCCCCACCGGTACCCCGGTCCGCCCCCTCGGGCTGCACCGGCCCACGCCCGCACCGCTCCCGCAACCCGCACGCCGGCCGCCACGGCCAGCAGGCCGCCGAGCGCGGCCACCGCCGCGCCGGCCGCCAGCGCCGGACCGCCGGGCACGGCCGAGCGGAACGGGGCCGGCCAGGCCTGCCGGGGGCGCCGGACATGCGCCGGCAGGCGGAGCAGCACGCGGAGGCCGACCGTCGGTGGGGTCGCCGGCCACCGGCCCGACGCCAGCAGGCCGGCGAGCTGCCCGCCCAGCCACGCCAGGGCCGCGACCGCGGCGACCGTGGCGAGGACCCCGAGCGCCAGGCGCTCGCCGCGACCGGCCCCGGCCCGGGGCGCCCCCGGGGCGCGCCCCTGCGGGCTCATCGCTGGACCATCGCCCCGTCGGTGTCGACGAGGGCCGCTTCGGCG
>DASSZM010000193.1:0-6792 GCA_035702855.1 Acidimicrobiales bacterium
CGCCGCCAACGAGCTCTACGCGGTGCAGGACCCCGAACAGCCGCCCGGGAACCTGCGCGGGCGGTTCCGGACCGGGGAGGACGGGACCTTCGCCTTCTGGTCGGTTCGCCCCGTCGACTACCCGATCCCCGACGACGGCCCGGTCGGCAGGCTGCTGGCCGCCACGGGACGCCACCCCTGGCGTCCCGCCCACCTGCACGTCATGGTGTCGGCCTTCGGCTACCGATCGGTGGCCACCCACTTCTACGACCGGGCGAGCCCCTACCTGGACAGCGACGCCGTCTTCGGGGTGAAGCCCTCGCTGGTCGCCGACTTCGTGCCGCACGCCCCCGGTGAACCGGGCGCGCCGCCGGGGTGGGACGGCACGTGGTACCGCCTCGAGAGGGACGTCGTGCTCGCTCCGCTCGGCGACGAACCGGCCTGACCGGCTGAAGGAGGAGAGCGTGCGGGCGATGGCCGAGCCCCGCTTCCGTTGAGCCGGGGCGGTCGCCGGCCGCGCCGACGGGTCAGTCGACCCGGCCGAGCGCCGTCGGAACGGGCGCCGACGGGGCGGGGAGGCCCCGCAGCCGGGCCAGGCCGCAGCGGGCCACGTCGGCATCTGCCGGCCGGCCCTCGGCGGGGTCGGCCAGCCGCCACAGCCGGGTCGGCCCGCGCGACGAGGAGAGGTCGTTGCCGATCCCGTAGCGGTCGGCCACGGTGACCTCGTGGCCGCGCCGGGCCGGCTCGGCCGCCGCCGGCAGGCCCCAGGCGCCGGCGCCGATCACGGTGCAGTGCACCGTCAGCCCCGGACGGTCGTGGCCTGCCAGGGTTTGCGGGCCAGGCCGGTGGCGTCGTACATCACGTGCTTGATCTGGGTGTAGTCGTCGAGGGCGTACTGGCTCATGTCCTTGCCGTAGCCGGACTGGTTGTAGCCGCCGTGGGGCATCTCGCTGATGATCGGGATGTGGTCGTTGACCCACACGGCCCCGGCCCGGATCTCCCGGGTGGCGCGGAGCGACCGGTAGACGTCGCGGGTCCACACCGAGGCGGCCAGGCCGAAGCGGGAGTCGTTGGCCAGCGCGATCGCCTCGTCGTCGTCGTCGAAGGGGAGGGCGACGAGCACCGGCCCGAACACCTCCTCTCGCACGATCTCGGCTCGCTGCGGGGCACCGGTGATCAGGGTGGGGCGGTAGTAGCTGCCGGCGGCGAGCGCCCCACCGGGGGCCTCGCCGCCGACGACGACCGTCGCCCCGTCCCGGCGGGCCCGCTCCACCATCCCGGCGACCTTGTCGCGGTGGGCGGAGCTGATCAGCGGTCCCTGTCGGTGTCGGGCTCGGGGGTGGGCCCGAGGCAGACCGAGCGAATGCGCTCGGCGACGCCGTCGACGAACTGGCGGTAGAGCGGGCGCTGGACGTAGGCGCGGGTGGCCGCCGTGCAGTCCTGGCCGGAGTTGATCAACGCGGCGGCGATGCCGGTGCCGACCGGCGTCGAGCCGGTGAACGAGACCATGTCCACGCCGGGATGGCCGACGAGGTGCGCCCCGGCGTCCCGGCCGCGCCCGGTGAGCACGTTGAGGGCCCCCGGGGGCAGGCCGGCCTCGACGGCGGCCTCGGCGAGCGCAAGCGTCGTCAGGGGGGTGAGCTCGGACGGCTTGAGCACCACGCAGTTGCCGGCGGCGAGGGCCGGCAGCGCCTTTCACACCGCCATCTGCAGCGGGTAGTTCCAGGGGGCGATCGAGCCGACGACGCCGATCGGCTCGCGACGGATGGAGCTGGTGTAGCCGGCGACGTACTCGCCGGTGGCCTTCCCCTCCAGGTGGCGGGCGGCGCCGACGGCGTCGTCGACGTCGGCGGATGAGGCGAGCGTCGCCTCGGCCAGCACCTCGTCGGCGGACGGGTCGATCACCGGGAAGGTCTCGGTGGCCGTCCCGGCGCGCCGCTTGCCGGCGATGAACTGGTGCATGGGAGCTCCTCCTCTCGAGGAGCCGACCGCCCCCGGCGTCGCGGACCGTCACATTTGTGGTGCGACAAACAACACTTTGTCCTGCCAAACGGCAGCACGATAACGTCCGCCGTCGTGGGCGCGCAGATCCCCGATTGGCCCGACCCCGCCCGGCACGTAGCGTGGCGAAGCGACCCACCGGCCACGACGGGGAAGCAGGAGCCGCCGGCGTGAACAACGGATACGCCATCGCCTCACCGCACACGCTCGCCACCGACGCCGGCTGGGCCGCCTTCGAGCAGGGCGGGTCGGCCGTCGACGCCGCGCTCGCCGCCGCCGTGACGCTGGCCGTCTGCTACCCGCACATGTGCTCGGTGGGCGGGGACCTGATGGCGCTGCTGCGCCGGCCCGGCGGGGAGGTCACCTCGATCAACGCCAGCGGGGCCGCCCCCCGGCGGGTCGCCGAGCTGGGCCTCGACGGGCGGGCGACGGTGCCGGTCACGGGCCCGGCGAGCGTGACCGTTCCCGGCGTCGTCGGGGGGTGGGAGGCGCTGCACCGCGCGGGCGGGAAGCTGGCGTTCTCCGAGGCGTTCGGGCGCGGCATCGACCTGGCGCTCGAAGGCGCCCCCGTCGCCGGGTCGCTCGCCCTCGCCCTGGTCGAGGGCAGGGACGAGCTCGCCGCCGACCCCGGCCTGGGCGCCCACTTCTACCCCGGCGGCCGCCCCCTGGCGCCGGGGGAGACCTTCCGGCAGGCGGCGCTCGGCGCGACGCTCCAGGTCCTGGTCCGGGACGGGGCCGCGGCCCTCTACGGCGGGCCCGTCGGGGCACGCCTGGTGGCGGGGCTCCAGGAGTGGGGTGCCGTGCTCGGCGAGGACGACCTCGCCGCCCACCGCAGCGAGGTCACCGCCCCGCTGTGCGGGCGGTACGGGGAGTGGAGCCTCGCCGTCAACCCGCCCAACTCGCAGGGCGTGGCGCTGCTCCAGATCGCCGGCGCCATCGAAGCGCAGGGCCTCGCCCTGGACCCGCTGGGGGCGGACGCCGGCCGGATCGCCCGCATCCTGCATGCGGTCTCGGCCGAGCGGGACCGCCGTCTCGGCGACCCCCGGGCGGGCGCCGTGCCGATCGGGGCGATGCTGGACCCCGCCCACCTGGCGGCGCTCGGGCGGGAGCCCGGTCGGGCGGGCCGGTCCGGAGGCCCCCGGGGCACCGTTCGATCGGGCGACACCGTGGCCGTCGTGGCGCAGGACCCCGATGGCCAGGCGGTCTCGATCGTGCAGAGCGTGTTCCACGCCTTCGGCGCCGGGATGCTCGAGGCGCGCACCGGGATCATCATCCACAACCGGGGAGCGCTGTTCTCCCTCGACCCGGGCTCCGCCAACCGCCTGCAGCCGGGGAAGCGCCCGCTGCACACCCTGATGCCGGTGATGCTGTCGGCCGACTCGGGGCGGCGTGCCGTCGCCGGGACCATGGGCGGTCGGGCGCAACCCCAGGTGCACACGCATCTCCTCGCCGGGATCGTGCGGGGAAAGTCCCCGACCGAGGTCGTCGGAGCGTCGCGCTGGGTCGTGGGAGGGCTCGACGCGGGAAGCGTCGACGACGAGATCTTCGTCGAGGGGACCGTGCCGGCGGCCACCAGGCGGGCGCTCGAAGGGTCCGGCATGGCGCTGCGGGACCTCCCCGACCTCGACGAGGCGGTCGGGCACGCCCAGGTCATCATCGGCGAGGGAGCGACCGTCGAGGCGGCCGCCGATCCCCGCTCGGACGGGTCGGCGCGGGTCGGCTGAGCCCTACCACAGGAGTCAGCGTGGAAAGGAGTCACGACCGATGCCATCGGACGAAGAGATGAGTGAGACGATCGCCGCCCTGGTCGCCCGAGCGGCCCGGGGCGGGTCGCTGGCCACGGTGGAGGGCGAGGAGGTCCGGGGCGGGGACCTGGGGGCGGCGGTCGAGCGGTTCGCCGGGGTGCTGCGGTCGCTCGGGCTCGGCCCGGGCGACCGGGTCGGGATCGTGCTGCCCAACGGCCCCGAGATGGCGCTGTCCCTCCTGGCCTCCATGGTCGTCGGGTCGGCCGCCCCGCTCAACCCGAAGTACCGGGAGGAGGAGTTCCGCTTCTACCTGGAGGACCTCCGCCCGGCGGCGGTGATCGTGGGAGCCGACGCGGGCCCGGGCGAGGTCGTGGCCGCCGCCGTGCCCGCCGGCGTCCCGCTGGTGAGGGTCGCCGGCCAGGGCTTCGCCGCCGAGCTCACGACCGGCGACGGGCAGGCCGGAGGCGGCCAGCGGTCGGGGAGTGCGCCGAGCGGAGGCGACGAGGCGCTCGTGCTGCACACCTCCGGCACCACATCACGACCGAAGATCGTCCCGCTCCGGCAGCGCAACCTGTACAGCTCGGCGCACAACATCGCCGCGAGCCTGCGCCTCACGGAGGCGGACCGGTCGCTGGCGGTCATGCCGTTGTTCCACATCCACGGGATCATGGCGGGCCTCCTGGCGCCGCTCTCCGCCGGCGGCGGCGCCGTCGTGACGCCCGGCTTCGACGCCTTCGGCTTCCACCGGTGGCTGGCCGAGTCGGCGGCGACCTACTACACGGCGGTGCCCACGATGCACCAGATGGTGCTGGCCCGGGCGCCGAAGGACCGGCCGCACGCCCTGCGCCTCATCCGGTCCTCCTCGGCCCGGCTGCCCGCCGCCGTCCGCGAGGGCCTGGAGGAGCGGTTCGCCGTCCCCGTCATCGAGGCCTACGGGATGACCGAGGCCTCCCACCAGATCGCCTGCAGCCCCTTGCCCCCCGGGCCCCACAAGCCGGGGTCGGTGGGTGTGGCGACGGGCGTGGACGTCGCCATCCTCGACCGGGAGGGCCGGCAGCTGCCGGCCGGCGAGCGCGGCGAGATCTCCATCAAGGGCCCGACGGTGATCACCGCCTACGAGAACACCCCGAGCGCCAACGAGCAGGCCTTCACCGGCGGCTGGTTCCGCACCGGTGACGAGGGAGTCCTCGACGAGGACGGCTACCTGTTCATCACGGGCCGGCTCAAGGAGCAGATCAACAAGGGCGGCGAGAAGATCTCGCCGCTCGAGGTCGACGAGGTGCTGCTCCGGCACCCCAAGGTGGCGGAGGCGGTCACCTTCGCCATCCCCCACGACAAGCTCGGCGAGGAGGTGGGCGCCGCCGTGGTCCGGGCGCCGGGCGAGGAGCTGTCCGACGCCGAATTGCGGCGCTTCCTCTCCGAGCGGCTGGCGGCGTTCAAGGTGCCGCGCACCATCGTGTTCGTGGACGAGGTGCCGAAGGGTGCCACCGGCAAGCTGCAGCGGATCGGCCTGTGGGAGAGGTTGCAGGCGGATGGTCGCTGACGGGCCCGGACCCGGCGCCCCGCGACGCGTGTGCGTCGTGGGCGCCGGCGCCATCGGCGGGCTCGTCGCAACGCGGCTGCTCGCCGCAGGCGAGACGGTCAGCCTCCTCGCCCGGGGCCCCAGCGTGGGGGCGATCCGCGCCCGGGGCCTCGAGCTCATCGAGCCGACGGGCGGGACCCTGCGGGCCCGACCGGCAGCGGTCTCGGACGACCCAGCCGAGCTGGGGGCCCAGGACGTCGTGGTGGTGGCGGTCAAGGCCCAGCAGCTGGGCGACGTCGCCCCGGCGGTCGCCCGCCTCCTCGGCAAGGCGAGCGTCGTCCTGCCGCTGCAGAACGGCATCCCCTGGTGGTTCTTCCAGAAGTTCCGCGGGCCCCACCAGGGCCACCGCCTCGAGAGCCTCGACCCCGCCGGCATCCTCGAGCGGCACCTGCCCACCGACCGCGTGATCGGGATGATCGCCTACCCCGCCGCCGAGCGAGAGGCCCCCGGGGTCATCCGCCTGGTGGAGGGCGACCGCTTCCCGCTCGGGGAGCTGGACGGGGAGCGGTCGCCGCGCGCCCGGCAGATCGCCGAGATGTTCACCGGCGCCGGGTTCAAGAGCCGGGTGGTCGCCGACATCCGGGCGCAGATCTGGATCAAGGCCCTGGGCAACGTGGCCATGAACCCGATCAGCACCCTGACGCGCGCCACCCTCGACGAGATCACCGGCTTCGAGCCCACCCGCGCCCTTGCCACGCAGATGATGGCCGAGGCGTCCGCCGTCGCCGACGAGCTCGGCCTGCGGGTGCGCATGAGCGTGGAGAAGCGGCTCGCCGGCATCGACGAGGTCGGCGCCCACAAGACCTCGATGCTGCAGGACCTGGAGGCCGGTCGCCCCCTCGAGATCGAGCCCATCATCGGCTCGGTGGTCGAGATCGGGCGGCTCACCGGTACCGCCATGCCGGCCACCGAGGCGGTCTACGCCCTGGTGTCGCTGCTCGAGCGGCACCGCGCCGCTGGCCGCTGACCTCGCCCACCTTACGGAGCTGTCCCACCACGCAACGCGACGAAGTTTGTTAACGCGCTGGGTCCCACAGTCGTAACTCGTCGACTCAGCCGGCTGTGGGAGGGATGGCGATGTCGTTGCGTGCGTGGCGCCGAGGGTGCCCGAAGGACGGAGATCCGGGTGCGGGTGGGACCGGCGGGAGGCGCCGGCGGGTCGTGAGCGCCCTGGTCGCCGGGGCCCTCGTCCTGGCGCCGCTGCCCGGGCTCACGGCCGCCCAGGCGTCCCAGGACCAGCAGCGGGCCGACGACCTCGCCGCCTTCGCCGCCGGCGGGAGCCTGCCGGCCGGCGCGACGTCGGTGCCGGCGGCGGGTCCGGCTGCAGCGGCTCGCCGGTGGCGGGCGCCGCCTGACCCACCCGGCTGCGCTCAGTGGCCGGTGGAGGCCGCCGCCGGCGGGGACCGGAAGTACACCTGCTTGAAGTGGGCGGTCCGCCCCGTCAGCGCCCCGGCCAGGGCGGCCCCGACGACCAGGCTCGCCACG
>DASSZM010000011.1:0-5591 GCA_035702855.1 Acidimicrobiales bacterium
AGTCGGCGAGCTCGGGGACCAGCAGCTCGGCGAGCGTCCGCCCGGCGACGAGCATGTCGCCCGCCACGCTCAGCTCCTCGGTGACCCGGGCGAGCAGCCCGACCCGGCCGATGGTGCGGGCGGCGGCCTCCTCGGCCCGCCGGCGCTCGGTGATGTCGATGAAGTACACGGCCAGGCCGTCGGGCCCCGGCCAGGCCCGCACCTCGTACCAGGCGTTGAGCGGCTCCGGGTAATAGGCGTCGAAGGAGACCGGCTCGCCGGAGGCGACCGCTCCCCGGTAGGAGCGCTCGAACTCGGAGCCGACCGCCGCCGGGAACTCCGTCCAGATGGACCGGCCGAGCAGCTCCCCGGCGCGCCGCCCGAGGACGCGCTCGGCGGCGGCGTTGAGGTACGAGAAGCGCCACTCCCGGTCGACGAAGAAGAAGGCGGTGGACATGGCGTCCATCACCCGGGCCACCCGGGCGGTGGCGCCGACCCGTTCGGTGGTGTCGAGGGCGACGCCCAGCACCCGGACGGCGGACCCGTCGGGACCGGGCAGGGCGCGCCCGCGCGCCGCCACCCAGCGGACGGTCTCGTCGGGCAGGACGATGCGGTACTCGGCTTCGTAGGTGCCCACCGTGTCCACGGCCTGGCGGAGGGCGGCGCCCACCCGGTCCCGGTCGTCGGGGTGGACGTCGTCGAAGAAGTCCTCGATGGTGAGCTCGGCGCCCCGGGCGCGCCCGAAGATGTCCGCCAGCTGGTCGTCCCAGACGAGCCGGCCGCTCACCAGGTCCCAGTCGAAGCTGCCGACGCCGCCGGCGGTGGTGGCCAGCTCGAGGACCACCCGCTGGGCGTCCTCGGTGCGCAGCGGCGCCTGCATCGCCCGGGCCAGGGCGCCGGCGAGGGCCGAGACGACCGCCAGCTGCACGTCGTCGGTGAGCTCGCCGCTCGCGAAGGTGACGCTCAGCACGCCGAGCACCCGGCCGTCGGCGACGAGCGGGGCGACGTGGGCGCTCCAGTCCCGGGGGTAGCGGTCGCCGTAGACGGGGTGGCCGGCGAAGGCGCGCCCGAGCGAGCGGATGAACTCGGGTCGCCCGGTGCGGGCGACGCGGGCGGCGGGGAGGTCCGCGTCCAGGGCGATCTCGGGGCCCTCGGCCGGGTCGAGCCCCTCCGCCCCGGTGCCGGCGCGCGCCACCGAGCGCAGGGTCGCCCGCGGCGTGAGCACGCGCACGCGGGCGCTGCGGACGCCGAGGAGGCGCACAGCGTTGTCGACGACGACCTCGGCCATCGCCGTCGCGGTGCGCGCCGACGCCAGCTCGGTGGTCACCGCCTGCACCAGGCCGAGGCGACCGGCGGCGCCGGCTTCCTCCGCCAGCCTCCCGAAGTGCTCGGCGAGGACGGAGGCAAACGGCCGCACCGGCGGTGGCGGCTCGTGCTCGCGGGCGGAACGGACGTGGGCGACGACCGCGCCGACGTACCAGCGACGGAACAACCGGTGCACCGGTGGCGCCGCGAGGGTCAGCAGGTCGGCGGCCCGGGCGGAGCGGTCGGCCTCGTCGAGGGCGTCGAGGTAGCGCTCGCCGGCCGCCTCCGCGTCCGGACCGACGGCCAGCTCCAGCTCGGCGACGGCGTCACCCCGCTCGGCGGCGGTGGCCGCCTGCCGCCGGAGCTGGGCGCGCACATCGGCGAAGTCGCCGGTGACGACGCGGACCAACGCCGCCATGCCCGGGGCCAGCGGCACGCCGGTGGTCGCCTCACCCTCCCGCAGCAGGGCCAGCTCCCGGACGACCCCGTCGATGTGGCCCTTGGCCGCGAGCAGCAGGTCCGTCGGGACCTGGCCGAGACGCAGGGTGTGGCACTCGGGCTCGTCGTCGGCCCAGGCGTCGATCACGGCCTGCAGGTCGAGCTCCTCGCCGCCCGGGCCGGGCCGGTCGCCGGTGTCCAGCTCGGCCCAGATCCGCTTGCCCTGCCCCGGGACCGGCTCGACGCCCCAGCGGTGGGCGAGCGCCTGGACGAGGGTGAGCCCCCGGCCGGTGGTGGCGTCCCGGGCGCCGGGGAGCATCACCGGGAGGTGGCGACCGGCGTCGGCCACCTCGACCCGGACGCAGGGTACGGCGGTCACGCGGACGGTGATCGGTGGGTGCCCGTGCAGGGCGGCGTTGGTGACCAGCTCGCTGACCAGCAACTCGGCGTCGTCGACCAGCTCGGGCCGGTGGCGGCCGATCACCTCCCGCGCCAGCCGCCGCGCCCGCGGCACCAGGTCCGGCTCGGATGTGAGGGTCAACTCGACGACGTCCGCCACTCCCGGAGCAGGCTACCCGTGCCCGCCGCCTGGCGGCCCCGGGGGTCCCGCTGCCCTAGTCGGCGGCGAAGAGGACCTCGGCGCCGATGGGCCGGTAGCCGGCCGACAAGAAGCAGCGGATGGACGCGGCGTTGCCGGGTGCCACCTGGGCGAACACGGCCTCACCCGGGGGTACCAGTCCCAGGGCGGAGCGGGCCAGCGCCCGGCCGCGGCCCTGCGCCCAGCTGCGGGCGTCCAGCTCGATGGCGACCTCGTTGCGGCCGGCGAGTCCCCGGCCGAGGACGAGGACGGCCCCGCCGGCGTCGTGGAAGGCGCGCACCTCGCGCCGGTAGCGGGTCGCCCGGGCGAGGCGGGGGTGGGTGAAGCCGGGGGCGGCCTCCTCCAGCGCAAGCTCCGGTGGGGCCCCGTCGCCGACGGCGGCCAGCACGACGTCGAGGGACCGGGGATGGGCGGCGATGTGGCGGGAGAGGGCGACGAGGAAGCTGGCGGCCACCGGGGCGCTGAGGTCCCCGGCGGGGAGGGCCGACGACAGCCAGCGCCGGTCGACGTCGGCGGCCACGAGGTGGTGCCCGGTGAACGCCAGGACGGCGCCGACGGGATCCTTCGGGGACGCGAGCCGCTCGACCTTGCCGTCGGCGGGGGGGAAGCGGCCATCGGCCGCCAGGCGGAGGACCTCGGCGAGACGGGACTCGACGGGGCCGTGTTGCTCGGTGGAATGCACGCGCGGGCCTCGGGGTCGGGCGGTCCGGAGCCGGGGGGAGCGGCGACCGCCCATCGCATGCTAGTGGCGGAGCCGCCGTCGGCCGCTTGTCGGGCGGGCGAAGCGGTCGCTAGCATCCCTGCGGCCAAGACGGCCCCGATGTTCGGCCTTCGGGCCCTCCTCCTACACAGGCGTTCGTCCATTGTCGCTCAGGCTTGCCAATCGGTATCCGAGTGCGCGCCATGTGTGAGAGCCTCGCGGGCCGACGGCGGCGCCGGTGCGACCGTCGGGAGTGGTGCGCGGGCGGGGCGGGGCCGGGTGGCCCCCCGGCCTGCGGGTGGACGCACTGACCAGGGAGAGGGAGACGGCATGGCCGAGCGCGGTGTAGGCAAGCAGGGCTTCGTCGCTGAGCACGGGCTGCTCACGCCCGAGCAGCAGGAGGCGGGCGAGCGCAGCCTGGCGCTCGTCGAGCAGCACGGCCTGCGGACCGTGCGCATGGTGTGGGTCGACCAGCACGGCGCGCCGCGCTGCAAGTTCATGTCCGCCGCCGACTACGCCGCCTCGCTCCGCAGCGGCATCGACTTCTCGGGGGCGGTGCTCAACCTCGACACCACCAACCACGTGTTCGCCCTCGCCTTCGCCGAGGGCGGGGGGCTCGGCATCCCGGAGCTGACCGGCTTCCCGGACATGATGCTGGTGCCGGACCCGACGACGTTCCGGGTCCTGCCGTGGGCGGACCGCACCGGCTGGGTGCTGACCGACGCCTACTTCGACAACGGCAAGCCGGTGCCGCTCGACACCCGCCACCTCTTGCGCCGCCAGGTGCAGCAGGCCAAGGACGCCGGCTTCGACTACCTCTCGGGCCTGGAGGTCGAGTTCTACGTGCTGCGGCGGGAAGCCCCCGGTCGCATCGAGCTGGACCAGACGGGCTGGCCGCCCCCCGTGCCCGCCGTCAGCGCCTTCCAACAGGGTTACCAGTACCTCTCGGAGGTCCGCCTGGCCGGGGTCAACGACCTCGTCGAGCGGCTGCGGGACGCCATGCTGGAAGTGGGCCTGCCGCTGCGCAGCATCGAGGACGAGTGGGGCCCGGGTCAGCTCGAGGTCACCTTCGACCCGCTCGGCGGTCTCGGCTCGGCGGACGCCATGGTGCTGTTCCGCGGCGCCGTGAAGCAGATCTGCGAGCAGCAGGGGCTGCACGCCACGTTCATGTGCCGGCCCGGCCTGCCCAACTTCTTCTCGAGCGGCTGGCACCTGCACGAGTCGCTGGTCGAGCGGGCGAGCGGCGCCAACTGCTTCGTCAGCGACGACGGCGCCCAGGTCCTCTCGCCCACGGGGCGGCGCTTCGTCGCCGGCCTGCTCGAGCACGCCCGGGGCATGACCGTGTTCACGACCCCGACGATCAACGGCTACAAGCGCTTCAAGCCCTATTCGTTCGCGCCCGACCGCGTCACCTGGGGGGCGGAGAACCGGGGGACGATGGTGCGGGTGCAGGGCGGCCCCGGGGACAAGGGCACCCACGTCGAGAACCGTCTGGGGGAGCCCGCCGCCAACCCCTACCTGTACCTGGCCGCCAACATCGCCGCCGGCCTGGACGGCATCCGGCGGGAGCTCGACCCCCCGCCCGCAGCCGGCCCGGACCCCTACAGCGCCGAGGCGCCCATGCTGCCGACGAGCCTGTGGGAGGCGGTCGACGCCCTCGAGGCCGACCCGTTCTTCGCCTCACCGGAGGTGTTCGGGGAGGGCTTCGTCCGGTACCTGGCGCTGATGAAGCGGTCCGAGATCGGGCGGTTCCTGTCCGAGGTGACCGACTGGGAGATGCGGGAGTACTTCGAGTTCTACTGAGCAGCCGGCGGTCCGCGCCGGCGACGGCCCGGCCGATCGACGGCGGGGAGGAGGATGACGTGGAGCTGATCGACCACCACGTGCACGGCGTCGTCCGCTCCGTGCTGGCGCGGCCTGCCTTCGAGCTGCTCATCAACGAGGGCGGCTGGGTCGCCCCGCCCGGGACGAGCCACTTCGACTCGCCGCTCGGCGCGGCCATCCGCCGGTGGTGCGCGCCCGTGCTCGGCCTCGATCCGCTCTGCCCACCCGACACCTACCTCGGGCGGCGCGCCGAGCTGGGCGACGAGGCCAACCGCCTGCTCCTGCGGGCCGCCGCCGGCGCCGGACTGGTCGGGGCGTACGTCGACACCGGCCACCGCAGCGGTGAGGTGTGCACGCCCGAGGAGCTCGGGGCGCTGGCCGGCGTCCCGGCCTGGGAGGTGGTGCGGGTCGAGTCGGTCTTCGAGGAGGCCGCCGCGGTGACCGCCGCCGAGGGGCGCGTCGCCGAGCTCCCCGACCGGTGGGCCGCCCTGCTCCGCCGGCGGGCGGCCGCCGCCGTCGGCCTGAAGTCGGTGGTGGCCTACCGCCACGGCTTCGACCTCGACCCGACCCCGCCGGCGCCGGGCGAGGTGGCGGCGGCGACGGAGCGCTGGTTGCAGGACGCGGCAGGGACCGTCCCGGCGGGCGTACCGGGTGACCGCCCACCCCGGCTGCGGGTCGCCGACCCGGTGCTGCTGCGCCACATCCTGTGGGAGGCCGCCGCCGTCGGCCGTGAGCACCGCCTCCCCC
>DASSZM010000069.1:0-3937 GCA_035702855.1 Acidimicrobiales bacterium
GTGGTGGGCGGCTCCGGCGGCGGCCGGCGCTGAGCCGGGCGCTCAGCGGGCCCGGGCGACGGGGCGTGTCCCGGCGGGGACCCGGGAGGAGGGGCAGAAGTCGGCGAGGACGCAACGGTCGCAGCGCGGCGAGCGGGCCACGCACACCCGCCGGCCGTGCAGGATCGTCCGCAGGCTGAAGGTCCCCCACTCCGCCCGGGGTAGCAGCGCCCCGACGGCGTGCTCCACCTTGACCGGGTCGGTCTCGGCGGTCAGGCCGAGCAGGACCACCAGCCGGCCGACGTGGGTGTCCACTGCGAGGCCCGGGAGGCCCATGGCGACGCTGCGGACCACGTTGGCGGTCTTGCGGCCCACGCCCGGCAGCGTCACCAGATCCTCCATCCGGGAGGGGACCTCACCGCCGAAGCGCCCGGTCAGATCCGACGCCAGCCCGATGATGCTCCTGGTCTTGGACCGGAAGAACCCGGTGGAGCGGATGACCTCCTCCACCTCGCCGGGATCGGCGGCGGCCAGGTCCGCCGGCTCGGGCCAGCGGGCGAAGAGCACGGGGGTCACCATGTTGACCCGGACGTCGGTCGTCTGCGCCGACAGCACCGTGGCGACGAGCAGCTGGTAGGGCGTCTCGAAATCGAGCTCGCACAGCTCGCGGGCGTCGCCGGGATACTCGGCCGCCAGGCGGGCGGCGGTCTCCCGGGCCCGTCCCTTCGGGGTCCTCGGCTTGGGCACCGGGCCAGGGTACGGCGCCCGCTACCGTGCAGCCGTGGTCCGCATCGAGCGCAAGGAGCATCTCGCCCCCGAGGAGGTGGGGGCGATCAACGAGCTCCTCGCCGCCGCCACCGCCGCCGACGACCACGCCCCCCTCGACGAGCACGCCTGGCTGGACCTGGTCCAGGGCGGGCGGGGCGGCTACGGCGGCCTCGTCGCCGTGGAAGCGGGCCACCCGCACCCGATCGGCTACGCCCAGGTCACCCGGGGCTCGGACTCGTGGGCGGTCGAGTACGTGGTCGACCCCCACCACCGGGTGCCCGGCAACACCGTCGGGCCGGACCTGCTCACCGAGGCCGGCCGCCTCATCGCCGAGCACGGCGGCGGCCACGTCCACTTGTGGGTCAGCCGCTCCGGCCCGGCGTCGGACCGGGCAGCGGCGACCATCGGGCTGCGCCCGGGGCGGGCGCTGTACCAGATGCGCCGGCGCCTGCCGGTCGAGCCGGAGCTGGTGCTGCAGCCCCTGCCGCCGACCCGGACGTTCGTCCCCGGCCGGGACGAGGAGGAGTGGCTCGAGGTCAACAACCGGGCGTTCGAGTGGCACCCCGAGCAGGGCGGCTGGGACCTGGCCACGCTCAAGGAGCGGGAGGCGGCCCCCTGGTTCGATCCGGAGGGCTTCCGCATCTACGAGGAGGCCGGCCGGATCGCCGGGTTCTGCTGGACCAAGGTCCACGCCGACCACGACCCGCCGCTCGGGGAGATCTACGTCATCGCCGTCGACCCGCAGGTCACCCGCCGGGGCCTCGGCCGGGGGTTGACCCTCGCCGGGCTCGACCACCTCGCCCGGCGGGGGCTGCGCACCGGGATGCTCTACGTCGACGCCGCCAACACCCGGGCGGTGAAGCTCTACGTCGACCTCGGCTTCGTCGTCAACCACATCGACCAGGCCTACGTCGGCGACATCGCCCCGGCCGGGCGCTGACGGGTCGCCGGTAGCCTGGCGGGGTGCCGAGCCCTTACGAGCTGGACCGCGACGCCCTCGCCGGACTGCTCGCCGACCAGCCCCCCTACCGCGCCGCCCAGGTGTGGCGGGGGTTGCACCAGGGGCTGCGCCGCCCGGCGGAGATGACCGACGTCCCCCCGGCGCTGCGTGCCCGGCTGGAGGACGCCCTCCCCCCGGCGTTGCGGGAGGTGACCCGCTCGGTGGCCGACGGCGGCCACACGGTCAAGTGGCTGTGGGCGCTGCACGACGGCGCCCCGGTGGAGACGGTGCTGATGCACTACCGGGACCGCAGCACCGTCTGCGTCTCGAGCCAGGCGGGTTGTGCCATGGGCTGCACCTTCTGCGCCACCGGGCAGGGTGGGTTCACCCGCCACCTGGCCGCCGGTGAGATCGTCGAGCAGGTCGTCGCCGCCGCCCGGGAGGCCCGTAGCACCGACCGGCGCCTGTCCAACGTGGTGTTCATGGGCATGGGCGAGCCGCTCGCCAACTACGACCGGCTGTGGGCGGCGGTCACCCGCCTCCACGGCGAGCTCGGCCTCTCCGCACGGCACCTGACGGTCTCCACCGTCGGCGTCGTACCCGGGATCCGCCGGCTCGCCGGCGAGGACCTGCCGGTCAACCTGGCGGTCTCGCTCCAAGCCGCCAACGACGAGCTGCGCGACCGCCTGGTGCCGCTCAACCGGCGCTACCCCCTCGGGGCGCTGCTGGCGGCCTGCCGGCACTACCTGGCGGCCAAGGGCCGCCGGCTCAGCTTCGAGTGGGCGCTCATCGACGGGGTCAACGACCGCGACGCCGACGCCGACGAGCTCGCCGGGCTGGCCCGCCCCCTCGGCGCCCACGTCAACCTCATCCCCCTCAACCCGACGCCCGGCTACCCCGTGCTCGGCTCGCCGCCGGCGAGGGTCCGCGCCTTCCGGGACCTGCTGACCGCCTCCGGCGTCAACGCCACCGTGCGGCGCAACCGGGGCACCGACATCGACGCCGCCTGCGGGCAGCTCGCCAGCCGGGCTGCCGGCGACGGCGCCCGGGTCGTCGCCCTCGGGTCGCGCGCCGGCCGCCGGGCCGGCCCGGTTTCCGCGCCGGCAGGTGGTTGACTGCTCACCATGCCCTCGAAGTGGTTGGACCGCACCCAGCCCCAGACGCTCTACATGGCGACGATCCTGCTGTACCTCAACGCGGCGCTCGCCATCCTGACCGCGCTGATCTACCACAACCTCGGCGGGCTCATCGGGCTGGTCTTCCTCGCCGGCGAGATCGCCGGCGGCTGGGGGATCGCCAACGAGAAGAAGTGGGGATTCTGGGTCGCGGCGGTCGTGTCGGTGCTGATCCTGCTCCTGGCTCTGGCGTTCTTCAGCTTCGGCAACATCATCAACCTGGTGTTCGACATCGCCTTGGTGGCGCTGCTGTTCCACCCGCAGAGCACCGCCTACCGCAAGACCTGGTTCCGTTGAGCGGTGGACGGCGGGTGCCGCCCACCACCCGGCGGCAGCCGCCCGCCACCCGCCGGTAGCCTCAGGTGCCATGGTGACGACCATCGACGGGATCGACGGGCTCGAGGCGCACGTCGGTCAGCACCTCGGCTACAGCGAGTGGCACGAGATCACCCAGGACCGGGTCGACCGCTTCGCCGACGCCACCGACGACCACCAGTGGATCCACGTCGACGTCGAGCGGGCCAAGGCGGGCCCGTTCGGCGGCCCGATCGCCCACGGCTACCTCACCCTCTCGCTCGCCCCGGCCCTGCTGGGCCAGATCCTCGCCGTGCGCGGCGTCGCCATGGGGGTCAACTACGGGCTCAACCGGCTGCGGTTCCCCTCCCCCGTGCCGGTCGGCTCCCGGCTGCGGGCCGGCGCCGAGCTCGTCGCCGCCGAGCGCATCCCGGGCGGTGCGCAGGTCACCCTGCAGACGACTTTCGAGGTGGAGGGCGCCCCCAAACCGTCCTGCGTCGCCGAGGTCGTGTTCCGCTACTACGAGTGAGCTCCCGCCGCGCTAGGCCGGGCCAGCCGGTACAACCGAGGGTGATGCCGCCCGTGACCGCACCCCCAGATGCCGGGACGACGCTGCCGGAAGGCGACGACAAGCGCCGCTCCGTGCGGGCGATGTTCGACACGATCGCCCCCCGCTACGACCTCGTCAACCGGATCATGACCTTCGGCATGGACCGGGGCTGGCGGCGGGCCGCCGTCGGCAGCCTCGGGTTGGACCCCGGGTCCCGGGTGCTCGACGTGG
>DASSZM010000090.1:0-5658 GCA_035702855.1 Acidimicrobiales bacterium
GCCCCGGCCGCCGACCCCGCACGGCCGGCGGCGGCCGAGGTGGCGACGCTCCGCCGGCTGCTGCGCCGGGAGCCGGTCCTCTGGGTCATCCTCGTCACCACCCTCGTCGCCAACCTCGGTTCCGGCGGGATGGCCGAGGTCGCCCTTCCGGCCCTGGCCCACGGCCCCCTGCGGGCGGGGGCCGGCGGGTACGGCGCCCTCGTGGCCGCCTTCGGTGGGGGCGCCCTCCTCGGCACCCTCGCCACCGCGCAGGTGCGCCGGCCCAGCCGCCCGGGCGTGCTGGCCAGCGTGGTGTTCCTGGCCGAGGCAGGGGTGCAGGCGGTGGTGCCCTTCGCCGGCGGCCTCCCCGCCGTCGCCGTCGCCATCGCCCTCGCCGGCTTCGTCAACGGCTTCGGCAACGTGCTGGTGCTCACCGCCGTGCAGGCATGGGCCCCCGCGGCCCTCCTCGGGCGGCTGATGGGCGTCGTCATGCTGGCGAGCTTCGGCGTCTTCCCCGTCTCGGTGCTGTTCGGCGGGGCGGTGACCCACGCCCTCGGGCCGGCGGCGTTCTTCCCCATCGCCGCGGTCCCCCTCGGCGTGGCCATGCTCGGCGCGCTCGCCCTGCGCCGGTGGCGGGAGTGGGAACCGGGGACCGCGTCAGCCGCCGAGCCGTTCCCGGCCGCCGGCTGAGCGTCGGGGCGCACCCCCGGCGGGGGCCCAGCCGGGTGGGGCGGGGCCTTTCCCCTCCCCCGCTGTCAGGCCCCGAAGGCGGTGCGCAGCTCCCGCTTCAACACCTTGCCGGCGGCGTTGCGCGGCAGCGGCTCGCTCACGACCGCCACCCGGGTCGGCACCTTGAACGACGCCAGCCGCTCCCCCACGAACGCCTGCAGGTCGGCGGCAGCCAGTTCGACCCCCGGCTTGGTGACGACCACCGCCGCCACCTCCTCGCCCAGGCGCTCGTGGGGCACCCCGAACACCGCCGCCTCGTAGACCGCCGGGTGCTCGTAGATCGCCGCCTCCACCTCCGCCGAGTACACGTTCTCGCCCGCGCGCAGGATCATGTCCTTGATCCGGTCCTCGACGTACACGAAGCCCTCGTCGTCGAGGTGGCCGAGGTCGCCGGTCCGCATCCAACCGTCCACGAGCGCCTCCGCCGTGGCGTCGGGCCGGTTCCAGTAGCCCCGGATGAGGTTGGGGCCCTTCAGCCAGATCTCCCCCGACCGCCCCACCGGCAGCTCGTGGCCCAGCGGGTCCCGGATCGAGACCTGCATGGTCGGCCCCGCCCGGCCCGTGCTCGTCGGGTGGGTGACGTAGTCGTCGCCGGTGTTGCCCGGCCCGAAGGCGTTGGTCTCGGTCATCCCGTAGCCGATGGTCGGCGACCCGGACCGGAACGCGTCCGCCACCCGGTGCACGAGCGCCGGGGGCGCGGGCGCCCCGCCGCCGCCGATCGAGCGGAGGCTCGAGGTGTCGAAGTCGGCGAAGCGGGGGCTCTCGAGGAGGTCCCAGCTCTGGGTGGGGACGCCGACGAAGGCGGTGACGCGCTCCCGTTGGATCAGCTCGAGCGCCCGCTCCGGCTCCCAGCGGTACATCATCACCAGCTTCATCCCGAGGCCGAAGCAGGCGAGCATCACCGGGACGCAGCCGGTGACGTGGAACAGCGGGACGATGAGGATGAACGCCTGGCTCGCCGGGCTGCCGTCGGTGGCGCCCGCGTCGGGGACGGGGGTCCGTGCCGCGCGGCGGACCCGTTCGACCGCCGAGCGGGCGGCGAAACCGAAGAGGGCCTGGGTGATCGCCCGGTGCGTCGACACGGCCCCCTTCGGTCGCCCGGTCGTGCCCGAGGTGTAGAGGATGGTGGCGTCGTCGTCGGCGCCGACGGCGACGTCGGGCAGCGGCGCGCCCCGTTCGACGACGTCCTCCCAGCGGTCGATCCTGGGCTCGCCGACGCCGGCAGGCTCACTGTTGCCGACCGGCTCACTGTTGCCGGCGGGCTCACGGTTGCCGGCGGGCAGCCGGACGCCGACCACCCTGACCCCGAGCCGGGAGCAGATCCCCCGGGTGCGCTCCACCCGCTCCCGGTCGGCCACGAGGACCCGGGCACCGCAGTCCTCCAGCGCGAAGGCGAGCTCGTCCTCGGTCCACCACGCGTTCAGTGACACCGAGATGGCGCCCACCGACGTCACGGCAGCGAACGCCACGACCCACTCCGGGTAGTTGCGCATACCGATGGCGACCCGGTCGCCGCGCCCGATGCCGTACCGGTCCACCAGGGCGGCGGCGAAGCCGTCGACGGCCGCCATCACCTCGGCGAAGCTCCACCGTTCGTCCTCGTAGACGAGGAACGTCCGCTCCCCGTGACCCCGAGCCAACTGGAACAGGTCCCGCAAGGTCGCGGGCGCGTGGCGGAAGACCCGCTGCGGCACTCCCAGGACCTCCGCCTCCGCCACTTCGAACAGCTGCCCCGGGGCCACCACCTGCGCGACCGCCTCGTCGTAGGTCAGGGTCATGGCGCACTGTCTACCGGGGTAGCCTCGCGCCATGCCAGGCGCAGGGAGCGCCCGCCGGGGGGACGGGGCACGCGGCGGCGTCGACGGCCGGAAGCGGGGACGGCGCAGTGGTGCGCGAAGCGCCACCGACGAGCGAGCCGACACCGACGGGGAAGGCCCGGCGGGGGGAGGCCCGACGGGGGAAGGCCGGATCACCGGCCGGCGTGCCGGCGACCTCGACCACGCCGACGGCCGGGTCCTGCGCGGGATCCGCAACCGCGAGGCGGTCGTCGAGGCGTTCATCAGCCTCATCGAGGAAGGCGACCCCCGCCCCACCGCCCGGGCCATCGCCGCTCGAGCGGGCCTGTCGTTGCGCAGCGTCTTCCAGCACTTCGACGACCTCGAGCAGATCTACGAGGCCGCCGGCCGGCGCCAGGTGCGCACGTTGCGACCCCTCCTCGATCCCGTCCCGGCGACGCTGCCCCTGGAGGCGCGGCGGGAGGAGTTCCTCCGGCGCCGCGTCGCCCTGCTCGAGCGGCTCGATCCCGTCGCTCGCGCCGCGCGCATCCGTGAGCCGTTCTCCGCCCAGCTGCAGGCCAACCGGGCCGCCCTGGTGGGGCTCATGCGTGAGCAGTGCCGGGAGGTGTTCTCCCCCGAGCTGCAGGCGGTGGCGGCCCGGGCGGAGGCAGCCCGGTCGGAGGCGGTCCGGTCGGAGGCGGTCGGCGGCCCGGCCGGCGGCTCGGTTGGAGGCGCCGGGCCGGACCCGGCGAGCGGAGTGCTCACGGCGATCGCGACCGCGTCGAGCTGGGCGAACTGGTATCACCTCCGCAACGACCAGGAGCTGTCCCTCGAGGAGGCGACCTCCGCCGTCCGCCTCCTGCTCCGCGGTGCCCTGGCGGCGGTCGACTCGACGGACCTCACCGGTCTGCTGGTCATTGCCGACGCGGTGGGTGTCACGCCGACCGCCGACTGAAGCACCAACGGAAGCACCGGCGGCCCTCCGGGAGGTCCCTGTCCGCAACGAGTGGAATGTGTTGAAGTTGCACCCGCGGTGCGCCTAGGGTCGCGGCAACGGCTGGGGGGACCGGTCGGGATCGTGGATTGCACGAGGGGGAAAACCGCATATGAGCATCTCGGCAACGCGCCCGCTCGACGACCAATCGCCGGGGTCGGCCTTCTGGTCCACCCTGCGAACCCGTCAGCTGGACCGCTACCCGGACGTCGCTGCCCGTTACGGCTATCTGCTGCTCACCGTCCTCGTCACCGTCGCCCTCTACTACGAGCTCTACGTCAGCAGCTCGGTCGCCACCCAGCAGATCGCCGCCCTGCACGTCAGCTTCAGCTTCTACGTGCGACTGCTCGCCTTCGGCAACCTGATCGGCGCCTTCGGATCGCTGTTCGCAGGCATCACCGACCGCCTCGGCCGGTGCAACATCGTCGTCGCCGGCCTCCTGGTGACCGGGATCATGGTGGCCTTCGTGATCCCGGCGACGTCGAGCGGCTGGGCGTTCGGGATCAGCACCTGGATCGTCGGGCTCGTCGAGGGCATCTGCCTCGTGGCCACTCCCGCGCTGATCCGGGACTTCTCCCCGCAGGTCGGTCGAGGGGCCGCCATGGGCTTCTGGACCATGGGCCCGGTGCTCGGCTCGCTCGTGGTCTCGGTCGTCGCCACCGCCACGATCACCGGGACCCTGGCGACGGCGGATTGGGGCCGGGAATACGTGTATTCCGGTGTGGCCGGGCTCGTCGTGTTCGCCCTCGCCTTCCTGTTCCTGCGCGAGCTGTCGCCCGGCATACGCGACCAGCTCATGGTCACCACCCGGGACCGCGCCCTGGTCGAGGCGCGGGCCAAGGGACTGGACATCGAGGCGTCGCTGCGCAACCCCTTCGGGCAGCTGCTCAAGGCCGACATCATCATCTCCGCCGTCGGCGTGTCGCTGCTCCTGCTCGTCTACTACACCGCCGTCGGCTTCGGGACGATCTTCTACGAGACGATCTTCCACTTCAACGCCCACCAGGCCAACAACATCGGCGACTGGAACTGGGGGATCAACGCCCTCGCCCTCGTGCTCGTCGGTGCGCTCAGCGACGTCTTCCGGGTGCGCAAGCCGTTCATGGTGGCCGGCGGCGTCTTCGCGGCGGTGATGCTGGCGCTCTACGCCCAACTGGCCACGCAGAGCCCCACCTACGGCCACGTCGTCCTGATCGTGTCGCTGCTCTCGCTCGGCCTCGGGCTCGCTTACACGCCCTGGATGGCGAGCTTCACCGAGACCGTCGAAGCACGCAACCCGGCGCTCACGGCGACCGGCCTCGCCATCTGGGGCTGGATCCTCCGGGTGGTCGTGTTCCTGTCGTTCATCATCCTCCCGGTGGTCATCGCCAGCGTCACCCCGCTGGTCAACTACGGGGCCACCGTCCAGACCTACGCCACCAAGTACGCCAAGCAGCTCGCCTTCGTGAAGGCCAACGGCCCGCTGGTGAAGTTCGCCCAGGCCAACGGCACGGCTCTCGGCTTCGCCGCCACCCACCCGGCGCTCGTCCAGGAGGCCACCCGCTACGGCGCCGACCTCAAGCAGCTGGCGGCACTCCAGGCGACCAATGGCGCCGACATGGCGGCGATCCAGGCCAACGCCGCCAAGCTGGCGACGTTGCAGAGGTTCGCCCCCGAGGTAGCCGTCATCGAGGCGCACCAGGGGCTGTTCGTCCAGCTCGCCGCCAACCCCACTTCCCCGACCCTGCAGGCGCAGGCGGTGGCCGCCGCCGGCGGCGGGGCGACCGGCGCGCGGATCCTCGCCACCATCGCGGGCAACCAGGCCACCCTCACGCCCGCGCTGACCTGGGCGGCGGCCAATCCCAAGGTCGTGCAGTTCGCCCAGCAGCACGCCGCCGTCCTCGGCTTCGCCGCCACCCACGGGGCCTTCGTGACCCAGGCCGCCAAGTACTCGAGCCAGCTCACCGCGCTCGCCACGCTCAGCGCCACCCACCCGGCGCTCCTCGCCTCCGCCGGCGCCCACGCCGCCCAGCTGGCCGCCCTCACGGCGGTCCCCCCCGCAGCCTTCGCCTACCTGCAGGCCCACGGCACCGCGGTGGCAGCGGCGGCGGTCAACAGCCCCGGCCAGTGGCGGACGTGGTACTGGATCTGCTTCGGCGGGATCGTCGTGTTCCTCCTTGCCATCCCGCTGCTGAAGGGGCG
>DASSZM010000140.1:0-25712 GCA_035702855.1 Acidimicrobiales bacterium
CTGGTCGAGCCGCTGCGCAACCTGTTCAAGGACGAGGTCCGGGCGGTGGGGGAGGAGCTGGGCCTGCCGGAGGAGATCGTGTGGCGCCAGCCGTTCCCGGGGCCGGGTCTGGCGGTGCGCATCGTCGGGACGATCACCCCCGAGCGGGTGGAGATCCTGCGGGCCGCCGATGCGATCGTCACCGAGGAGGTCCGTCGGGCCGGTCTGTACCGGGAGCTGTGGCAGAGCTTCGCCGTGCTGCCGGTGGTGCGCACGGTGGGGGTGCAGGGCGACGAGCGCACCTACGCCCACCCGGTGGTGATCCGGGCGGTGACGAGCGACGACGCCATGACCGCCGACTGGGCCCGCCTGCCCTACGACCTGCTGGAGCGGCTGAGCTCCCGGATCATCAACGAGGTGCCGGGCGTCAACCGGGTGGCGCTGGACATCACCTCCAAGCCGCCGGGGACGATCGAGTGGGAGTAGCGGGGAAAGGCGTCGCCGCTCCTGTCCCGGGCGACGCCGGGCGCTCCGCCCTGGACGCCGAGCGGGCGGCGACGGTGGCGCGCCTCGCCGCCCTCCACGCCGAGGTCGAGGGGATCGTCGAGGCGTCCCGCGACGCCAACCTCGACGACGAGTGCGACCCGGAAGGGGCGACGGTCGCCTTCGAACGCCAGCGGGTGGCCGCCCTGGAGGCGGAGGCCCGGGCCCACCTCGCCGCCATCGACGCCGCCGAGGCCCGGCTGGCCGGCGGCGGCTACGGGGTGTGCGCCGACTGCGGGGGCCCGATCGGGGCGGAGCGGCTGGAGGCGCTGCCGACCACCACCCGCTGCGTCGCCTGCGCCGCCCGGCGCTAGGCGTGGGGCCGGCCGAGGCGCTCGCCACCGAACGGGCCGGGGTCCTTGCCGCCGTCGCCGCCCTGGAGGCGGAGGTGGCCGGGATCGTGGCGGCGGCGGAGGGCGCCAACCTGGACGACGAGCACGACCCGGAGGGGGCGACGGTGGCCTTCGAGCGCCAGCGGTCCGCCGCCCTGCTGGCGGAGGCCCGGGCCCGGCTGGTCGCCATCGACGCCGCCCTCGCCCGGCTGGCCGGCGGCGGCTACGGGGTGTGCGACGGCTGCGGGGGGCCGATCGGGGCGGAGCGGCTGGAGGCGCTGCCGGCCACGACCCGTTGCGTGGCCTGCGCCGCCGGGCGCCGGCGGTGAGCGACGGCCCGGCGGTGAGCGGCGAGCTGCCCGCCGGGGCGGTCGCCGCGCTGGCCGCCGGGTTGCGGGCACGGCTGGCGGCACCGGCCGGCCCGGCGCTGGTCGCCATCGACGGGTGGTCCGGCAGCGGCAAGACCACCCTCGCCGCCGGGCTGGCGGCCGCCCTCGGCGGCGTGCCGGTCGTCCACGCCGAGGATCTCGTCACCGGCTGGTACGGCCTGGCGCGCTCGGTGGAGCGGCTGGCCGGCGACGTGCTGCCCGCCCTGGCCGCCGGCCGCCCGGCGCGGTGGCGGTCGTGGGACTGGGCGGCCGGCGCCTACGGGCCCGAGCAGACCCAGCCGCCGGCGCCGCTGCTCGTCGTCGAGGGGTGCGGCGCCGGTGCCGCCCCCGTGCGCCCCTGGCTGGCGGCGCTGGTGTGGCTGGAGGTCGCTCCCGAGGAGCGCGCCGCCCGGTTGCGGGCCCGCCGGGACTGGCCGACCTACGAGCCGTGGGTGCAGGTGTGGGCGCGCCAGGAGCGCCGGCTGCGCGCGGGCGACGACCCCCGCCCGCACGCCGACGTCACCGTCGCCGGCGGGGCGCGCCTCGAATGGGCGGCAGCGGGCCGACCCCGCCGCTAACGTCCGCCCCGATGGGGGAAGCGGCCGTCGCCCTGCGCGGTGTCGAGAAGTGGTTCGGGCACGTCCACGCCGTCGCCGGCATCGACCTGGAGATCGCCGCCGGGGAGGTCGTGGCCTTCCTCGGGCCCAACGGTGCCGGCAAGACCACCACCATCGACCTGATCCTCGGCCTGCAGGCGCCCTCCGCCGGCCGCGCCCGGGTCTTCGGCCTCGACCCGCGCCACGCGGTCCGCCACGGCCTGGTGGCGGCGGTCATGCAGAACGGCGGGCTCCTGCGGGACCTGACCGTCGCCGAGATCGTCGAGTACACCGCGCACCTGTTCACCACCACCCGCCCGGTGGACGAGGTCATGCGGCGGGCCGGGATCACCGACATCGCCGGGCGGATGGTGGGCAAGTGCTCCGGTGGGGAGCAGCAGCGGGTCCGCTTCGCCATGGCGCTGCTGCCGGACCCGGCGCTGCTGATCCTCGACGAGCCGACCCAGGGCATGGACGTCGAGGGGCGGCGGGACTTCTGGTCGTCGATCCGCCACGACGCCGACACCGGCCGCACGATCCTGTTCGCCACCCACTACCTGGAGGAGGCCGACGCCTACGCCGACCGGATCGTGATGATCCGGCGGGGCGAGGTCGTCGCCGACGGCTCGGGCGCCGAGGTCAAGAGCATGGCGGCGGGTGCGGGCCACGCTGCCCGGCGCCGACGAGGGGGCCCTGCGGGCCCTGCCCGGCACCCTCGAGGTGGAGCGGCGCGGCGAGAGCGTGGTGGTGCGCACCACCGACAGCGACGCCCTCGCCCCCACGCTGTTCTTCTTGATCTTCGGCCTGAACGGCGCCTACGCCGACCTGCGCGCCGGGAAGGGCAACGTGTCGGCGTCGGTGCTGATCTCCATGGCGCTGTACGGGGCGGTGCTCGCCACCACCAGCGGCGGGGCCATGGTGTCGCTGGAGCGCTCGGCCGGCTGGACCCGCACCCTGCGGGTGACGCCGCTGTCGTCGGCGGCCTACATCGCCATCAAGATGGTCGCCTCGCTGGTCCTCGGCTCGGCGTCGGTGGCGGTCGTCTACGTCGTCGGGGCGGCGAGCGGCAAGCCGGTCATGCCGTTGTGGGTCTGGATCGTGTCGGCGGTGGCCACCTGGATCGGGTCGCTGGTCTTCACTGCCTTCGGGTTGTTCGTCGGCTACCTGCTGCCCTCGGAGAACGTGATGCAGATCATCGGCTTCACGCTGATGCTGTTCTCCTTCGGCGGCGGGCTGTTCATCCCGCTGTCGCAGTACTCGCCGACGCTACGCACCCTGGCCGAGCTCACCCCGCTGTGGGGTCTCAACGGGCTGGTGCACTTCCCGCTCATGGGCGGGGCGTTCGACGTGGGCTGGGTGGCCAACCTGCTGGCCTGGCTGGTGCTGTTCTCCCTGGGGGCGGTCTGGCGCTTCGGCCGGGCGACGTCCCGGGTCTGACGCCTGCGCCACCTGCCGGGGCGGCCGGAAGGCGAACAGCAGCGTGTAAAGCACGGCGTTGGCGCATTGGAGCCCGGCAGCCAGCTCGAATGGCGCCGCCAGGCTGACCTCCTCGAAGAGGTACCCGGCGAGCGCCTGGCTGCCGGCCTGCGCCGCCTGCGCCGGCAGGTTGGAGAGGGCGGCGACGCTGGCCCGCTCCTCGGGGTGGGCCATGTCCTGGGTGAACGACTGCCGCAGCGGCAGCCCGATCCGCTGCACCAGCATCCGCACGAAGTAGACGGCGCCCGCCAGCCAGAACGTCGGCGCCAGCACCATCGGCACGAGCAGCGCGCCGCCGAGCAGCCGCACCGCCGAGATCGCCCGGACGGTGCCGAGGCGGCGGCCCACCGGCGCCGCCGCCAGCGACGACGCCAGCGACCCGAGGTTGACGAGCGCGAACAGCACCCCGATCGTGCCCGGGGTGACCCCGTAGCGGCGGTAGAGCCAGTAGCTGATGAACGGCCCGAACAGCCCGATGGCGAGGCCGTTGGTGGCGTTGGTCACCCAGAACCGCCACAGCGCGGGCCACGACCGCCGGGGCCAGCGGAAACCCCTGCGCTCCGGCCCGGGGCGGGCCGGACGGCGGTGCGGCTCGCGCAGCAGGAGGGCCAGGAGCCCGGCGAGGAGCGCCAGGCCGGCGGCGGCGAGGAACGCCGGGCGGTAGGCGGCGGTGGCGGCCGCCGCCGTCATGTGACCCCGGACGTGGACCAGCTCGGCCAGGAGGCCCCCGCCGAGGGCGCCGAGCGACGAGGCGAAGGCGATCCGCCCGAAGGCGGCCGAGCGCTGGTCACCGGGCACGGTGTCGGCCACCAGCGCCGACTCGGCCGGCTGGTACGGCCCGATGTTGCCGGCGCCGGCCCCCGCACCCCGCCCGAAGCTGCCGAGGGCGGCGGCCACGAAGAGCACCGCCGGGGTGTGCACGAAGGCGAAGACCGCCCCGGCCACCGCCGTCATGAGCGGCACGACCACCAGGAACGGCCGGCGGCCCCAGCGGTCCGAGAGCAGCCCGATGGTCGACGCCATCACCGCCGAGGCGGCCGTGACCCCGACGAACAGGGCGCCGATCTCGATGGCGGAGAACCCGACGGCGGCGAGGTACAAGGCGGTCACGACCGACGCCACGGCCCGCCCGACGCTCATGGCGAGGCGGGCGGCGAGCACCACCCGGAGGTTGCGGTCCACCCACGGGGGGACGAGCCTCCGGACGACATTTCGCACGCCAAACTTTCTACCCGGTCGCGGCCTCCCCGCGTTGGAGGGGCCGCTGGTAGCGCCGCTCGTCCAGGGTCACCCCGAGGACGGTCTCGGTCCGCCGGGCGCCGTCGGGGGACCAGCCGTCGGCCCGGTAGAAGCGCTCGGCGCGGGTGTTGCCGGCGAGCACCCACAGGCCGGCCTGGCGCCAGCCCGCCGACGCCAGGGCGGCGCGGGCGGCGGCGACGAGCCGACGGCCGACGCCCCAGCCCCACACGGCCGGGTCGGCGTACAGGCCGAGCAGCTCGCCGGACCCGGTGGTGGCGAAGCCGAGGACCCGCCCGGCGTCGACGGCGAGCAGCGTCGCCGGGTGGTCCGGCCCTCCCCCGAACCGGTACCGGGCGGCCCGCTGCTCGGGGCGCAGCCCGTCGAGGAAGGCGTCGTCGAGCAGCCCCCGGTAACCGACCTGCCAGGAGCGCACGTGCACGTCGGCGACGGCCGCCTCGTCGCCCGGCACCGCCGGGCGCACGGTGACCTCCGGGGCCCGCAGGCGCCGGACGAGGCGCTGCTCGAGCAGCGTGGCGTCGGAGGGCAGCGGCTGGCGATGACCCGACGGGCGGAACCCGGCGGCCCGGTACAGCCGCTCGGCGCCGGCGTTGGCGAGCACCACCCACAGGGCGACCTCGGCCGCCCCGGTGGCGGCCGCCCAGCCGACCACGGCGTCGACCAGCGCCCGCCCCGCGCCCCGGCCCCGGGCGACCGGCGCCACCCACATCGACACCAGGTGCACCTCGCCGGGGGCGGCCGCCGCCCGGAAGCCACCCGCCAGCCCGACCGGCTCGCCGTCGCCGTCGACGGCGACGAAGGTCGCCTCGCGGTCGCCGGCGGCCCGGGCGGCGGCCTGCCGCTCCCACTCCGCCGCCGGGATCGCCGCTTCCTTCGCCCAGGTGGAGGCGAACGCCCCCGGGGCGTCCGCCAGGGCCGCCAGCCGCAGCCGGCGCAGCGTGGCGCCCTCGCCGGGGCGCACGCGTCGCACCCGGACCGGCGGCGCAGTCGGCATCCCGTGATCGTCGCCGCCCGGCGGCGATGGGGGCAAGCGGGGAGCGCGACTGTGCCCTTGTGGCCCCCGGGGGCCGGCAGGACAATGCGGGGAGGGCAGCGACGGCTGGAGGAGGGGTATGGCCGAGAAGACGGGATTCGACCCCGGCGTACCGTGCTGGGTGGACCTGGAGGCGCCGGACGTGCCCGCTGCCCGCCGCTTCTACGGCGAGCTGTTCGGCTGGGAGTTCGCCGACCTCGGTGAGGACGCCGGGCACTACACAATGGCGTCCAAGGGCGTCCGCCTCGTGGCCGCCCTCAGCGCCCCGACCGCCCCCGGGCCCGCCCACTGGACGACCTACGTCGACGTCGAGGACGCCGAGGTCGCCGGGGCCCGGGCAGGGGCGGCCGGCGGCCGGGTCCTGGCCGGCCCGATGCGGGTGATGGAGGCCGGCTCGATGGTGGTGCTCGCCGACCCGAGCGGCGCCGTGGTCGCCGGGTGGCAGCCGGCGGCCCACACCGGCGCCGAGCTGGTCGACGAGCCGGGGACCCTGGTGTGGAACGAGCTGCAGACCGCTGACCTCGACCGGGCCTTCTACGCCCAGGTGTTCGGGTGGGGCTGGGCCGGCCAGGACGGCTACGCCGAGGCGCAGGTGGCGGGCCGCACCGTCGCCGGCGCCATGCCCCGCCCCGCCGACCTGCCGCCCGAGGTGCCCGACCACTGGCTCGTCTACTTCGGCGCCGCCGACCTCGACGGCGACGTCGCCCGGGCGCAGGCCCTCGGGGCCACCCTCCTCGTCGAGCCGCGCGACGTCCCCGGCACCGGTCGCTACGCCGTCGTCGCCGACCCCCAGGGGGCGGCCTTCGGGCTGTTCCAGGGCTGACCCCGGGCCTATCCGAGCGGCGGCCCGCCGGGCGGGCGAGACTGGCAGGCGTGGCCGCCGCCGGACACCATCCCGTCTTCGCCCGCCTCTACGCCTCGCGCTCGGAGGTGGAGGAGCCGGCGCAGGCGGCCCACCGGGCGGCGCTGCTCAGCGGCCTGACCGGCCGCGTGCTCGAGGTCGGCTGCGGCAACGGCCTCAACTTCGCCCACTACCCCCCGGCGGTGACCGAGGTGGTGGCGGTGGAGCCGGAGCCCTACCTCCGCCGCCTGGCGGCGGGGCGCGCCGAGGCGCGGCCCGGCGGCCGGGTGCGGGTGGTGGCCGGCGCCGCGACCGACCTCCCCCCGGAGGCCGCCGGCCCCTTCGACGCCGTGGTCTTCTCGCTCGTGCTCTGCAGCGTCCCCGACCCCGGCGCCGCCCTCGACGCCGCCCGGGAGCGCCTCGCCCCCGGCGGCGAGCTGCGCGCCTACGAGCACGTCGTCGGCGGCGGCGGCGGCCTCGGCCGGCGGCAGCGGCTCGTGGCGCCGCTGTGGTCGCTGGCGGCGGGCGGCTGCCGGCCCGACCGGGACACCGAGGCGGCGATCGCCGCCCGCTTCGGGATCGAGGACGTCGAGCGCTTCGACTTCTGCGTCGGGCCGCGGTGGATCGAGGGTCTGGTGGCGCCCCGGATCCTGGTGCGGGCCCGGAGCGGACCGGTACGGGGCGGCCCGGGCGGGTAGATTGCCTTTCGTACGTTTCGGGAGCTCGGACAAGGCCGGGCTGAGAGGACGCCGACGGTGGCGTCGACCGACTGAACCTGCCCGGATAATGCCGGCGAAGGGAGCCCGATGGCCCGATCCGCCCTCGCGAAGCGCACGACCGCTCTCGTCGCCTCGCTCGCCCTGACCCTCGCCGCCGCCGGCTGTGGGGGCCGCCCCGCCCCGTCGGGCGACGCCAGCGCCGCCGCCCGGGGCCGCCTGCAGACCTTCACCATCGCCCTCGACTACACCGAGAACGTCGACTACCTCGGCATCTACGTCGCCCAGAGCAAGGGGTGGTTCCGCCAGGAGGGGATCCGGCTGAAGATCCTGCCGTACTCGGGAGCCCCCGCCGAGACGCTGCTCGCCGCCCACCGCACCGACCTCGGGCTCACCTACCCGCCCAACATCCCTGCGTACCGGGCCCAGGGGCTCGACTACGAGGCGGTCGCCGGGCTCGCCCAGGTCAACACCATCAACATCGCGGTCCTGAAGTCCTCGCCGTACCACTCCGTGGCGCAGCTGTCCGGGAAGCTCTACGGCGGCTTCGGGGTCAGCTCCGACAAGCCGATCATGCTGGACGTGTTCCGCAGGGCCGGCGTGGCCCACCCGGTGTACCGGGAGGTCAACCTCGGCGTCGACGCCTACCAGGCCCTGGCCGCCCACCGGGTCGCCTACAGCATCACCTACGGCGGCATCGACGACATCACCGCCGAGCTCAATGGCGTGGCGCTGCGGCAGTTCCCGATCAAGCACTACCTGGGGGCGGCGTTCAGCTTCCCCGACGACGCCTTCGTGGCCCTCGACCACGAGGTCAACGCCCACCACGCCCTCTTCGCGCACGCCCTGCGGGCCCTCGCCCGCGGCTACGAGTACGCCGCCGCCCACCCGGCGGCCGCCGAGGCCATCCTGCTGAAGGACAACCCGGCTGCCCTCGCCGGCGCCAAGCGGGTCATCGACGCCACCGGCAACGCCACGGCGCCGACGTTCGTCAGCCCGCAGGGGACGTGGGGCCGGCTCGACGACGCCGACTTCGCCGGGCTCACCCGGATCCTCGTGAAGGGCGGGCTGATCCCGGCGGGGAAGGCGCCCCAGCCGCGCCAGGACTTCACCGACAGCCTCCTGCCGCCCACGCCGCTGGTCAAGTGAGGACGCTCGCCCCCCCGCCGCCGGCCTTCGCCGCCGCGCCCGCCGCCGGCCGGCGGGGCCGGCTGGGGCGGGTGTGGCCGCCGGTGGCGCTGCTGGCCCTGCTGGTGGTGGCGTGGGAGGCGGTCACCGCCGGGCTGCGGATCGACCCGACCGTCCTGCCCGGTCCGGTCCTCGTCGTCACCGGCACCTGGTCGGAGCGGGCCGAGCTGCTCCCGGCGATGGGGACGACCAGCCTCGAGGCGCTGCTCGGCCTGGCGCTGGCGGCGGTCGTCGCCCTGCCCCTGGCGGTGTCGATCGACGCCTGGCGGGGCGTGCGGTCGAGCGTCTACCCGCTGATCGTCGCCTCCCAGACCCTGCCGATCATCGTGCTGGCGCCCCTGGTCGTCATCTGGTTCGGGTTCGGGCTGTGGCCGAAGGTGGCGCTGGTGGCGCTGTTCAGCTTCTTCCCGATCGCCGTGGGAGCGGTCCAGGGGCTCGGCTCCGCCGACCGGGACGTGCTGGACCTGTTGCGCACCATGCGGGCGAGCCGCTGGCAGCTGCTCACCAAGGTGAAGCTGCCGTCCGCCCTGCCGCAGGTGTTCACCGGCCTCAAGATCTCCGTCACCTACGCCTTCACCTCCGCCATCGTCGCCGAGTGGGTGGGCGCCACCTCCGGGCTCGGGCCGTTCATGACCGCCGCCGCCCAGGACGCCCCCCGCCGCACCGACGTGGTGCTCGGCGGCACGGTGGTCACCGCCCTGCTCACCGTCGCCCTCTTCGCCGTGGTCGCCGCCCTCCAGCGAGCGGCCATGCCCTGGCGGCCGCGGAGCCGGGCGTGACGGGGCCCCGCCTGGCCCTGGAGGTGCGAGGCCTTTCCAAGAGCTACGACGACCTCCTCGCCGTGGCCGACGTCGACCTCACGGTCGCCCCCGGCGAGCTCGTCGCCGTCATCGGCCCGTCCGGCTGCGGCAAGTCCACGCTCTTCGACGTCGTGGCCGGCCTCGCCGACCCCGACGCCGGCGAGGTCCGCTTCGACGGCGTCGCCGCCCACGACCGCCTCGGTGCCAGCGCCTACATGCCCCAGCGGGACGCCCTCCTGCCGTGGCGGCGCGTCGAGGACAACGTCGGCCTTCCCCTCGAGCTGCAGGGGCACCGGCGGGCCGACGCCCGGGCACGGGCCCGCCCCCTCCTCGAGCGCTTCGGGCTCGGCGACTTCGCCCGCTCCTGGCCCTGGCAGCTGTCGGGGGGGATGCGCCACCGCGTCGCGTTCCTGCGCACCGTCGTCGCCGGACCCGGCCTGGTCCTGCTCGACGAGCCCTTCGGCGACCTCGACGGGATCACCCGCAGCGACCTGCAGGAGTGGCTCGGTGACCTGCTCGTCGAGTTCGGCCCGACCGTGCTGCTCGTCACCCACGACATCGCCGAGGCGGTGTTCCTCGCCGACCGGGTCGTCGTGCTCACCCCCCGCCCGGCACGCGTCGCCGCCGAGGTCCCCGTCGACCTACCCCACCCGCGCCACGCCGCGCTGCGCGAGACCCCCGAGGTGGTCGCCCTCGAGCGCCGGGTCCGCGACGCACTGCGAGCGTCGGCCTGGACGCCATGAGCGCCTCCGTGAGCGGAAATCACCGCAGGATGCATGGGATCGGGGCACCAGGGTAGAAACCGGGCCGGCCGGGCGCGCCTCCGGCAGGAGGTCGTGTTGTCCAGCCGTATCGAGAAGGAGTTCGCAGGCACGCCGGCGGCGGTCAGGCAGGCGCGGGCCTTCGTGGAGACCGCCCTCGCCGCCTGGGACCTCGACGACGTCGCCGAGGTCGCCGTGCTGCTCACCAGCGAGCTGACCACCAACGCCGTCCGCCACGCCCGCACCACCTTCACGGTGGCGGTCGCCTGCCGCCCGCCCGAACTGGTCGTCGAGGTCGGCGACGGCTCAGACGCCCTGCCGGTGCAGCGCCCGAAGTCGGTGCGCTCCGAGGGGGGCCGGGGCCTGCAGCTCGTGGCCGCCCTCGCCCGCTCGTGGGGCACGCGGCGCCGGCGCGGCGGCGGCAAGGTCGTCTGGTTCCAGATCGACCTGCCGGCCGCCGCCTGAGCCCGCGGCCGGCGCCGTCAGTCCGGGCTCGCCTCGGGCGCTTCCGCTCGCCGCCGGCGCAGCCAGGCGATCATCGCCTCGATCCCGTCGTCGCTGAGCAGGTCGTGGCCGTCGATCCAGGCGCGCACGTCCGGCGGCGCCACGAAGCCCTCGACGAGCGAGAACAGCAGCATGACCAGGGCCTGGCGGCGCCGCACCGGCAGGTCGCCGATGGTCTCGGCGAGGCGCTCCTCGAAGTCGTCCCAGCCCTTGGCCCGCAGGAGCTGCCAGCGCTCGCCGTCGGCGAACTCCATGGCGAACTCGAAGAACTGCTCCGTCGCGTCGGCCCCTTCGCCCATCTGCTCCTCCTGTCGGGTCGGTGGTCCCACCGACCGGCCTCGGTAACGTAGATACCCCATGGCTCCCGGCGCGGCGACCCTCACCGAAGGGCTCAACCCCGTCCAGGCCCAGGCCGTCACCCACCCCGGGGGGCCGATGCTGGTCATCGCCGGTGCGGGCTCCGGCAAAACCCGCGTGCTCACGCACCGCATCGCCTGGCTCATCGACCAGGGCGTATCGCCGTTCGAGATCCTGGCCATCACCTTCACCAACAAGGCGGCCGACGAGATGCGCCGCCGGGTCGTCGAGCTGGTCGGCCGGGTCGCCGAGCGCATGTGGATCTCGACGTTCCACTCGGCATGCCTGCGGATCCTGCGCCGCGACGCCGGCCGGCTCGGCTACCGCTCCGGGTTCAGCATCTACGACCAGGCCGACGCCGTGCGCCTGACCGGCTACGTCGTCCGGGACCTCGGCCTCGACGCCAAGAAGTTCCCGGCGCGGGCGGTGCACGCCGCCATCAGCGCCGCCAAGAACGATCTGGTCGACTTCGAGACCTACCGGGCGCAGGCGGCCGGCATCCACGAGCGGCGCATCGCCGAGGTGTACGGCGAGTACCAGTCCCGGCTGCTCGCCGCCAGCGCCATGGACTTCGACGACCTGCTCACCGTGACCGTGACCCTCCTCGAGGCGTTCCCGGAGGTGCTCACGCACTACCAGCAGCGGTTCCGCCACGTCCTCGTCGACGAGTACCAGGACACCAACGCCGCCCAGAACCGGCTCGTGCTGCTCCTCGCCGCCGCCCACCGCAACGTGACCATCGTCGGCGACTCGGACCAGAGCATCTACAGGTTCCGGGGTGCCGACATCCGCAACATCCTCCAGTTCGAGGAGGCGTTCCCCGACGCCGTCGTCGTGCCCCTCGAGCAGAACTACCGCTCGACCCAGACGATCCTCGACGCCGCCAACGCCGTGATCGTCAACAACACCCGGCGCAAGCCCAAGAACCTCTGGACCGACCGGCTCGGCGGGGAGAGCATCGTGCGCTACCACGCGGAGGACGAGCACGACGAGGGGTCGTGGGTGGCGGCGGAGATCGCCCGCCTCCACGGCACCGTCGGCGGCATCGACGGCGACGGGCGCACTTACGGGTGGGGCGACGTCGCCGTGTTCTACCGCACCAACGCCCAGAGCCGGGCGGTGGAGGAGGAGCTGGTCCGCCGCCAGATCCCCTACCGGGTCGTCGGCGGCACCCGCTTCTACGACCGGCGGGAGGTCAAGGACGTCCTCGCCTACCTGCGGGCCGTCGCCAACCCGGCCGACGAGGTGTCGCTCAAGCGCATCGTCAACGTCCCCAAGCGCGGCGTCGGCGACACCAGCGTCGACCGGGTCGACCGCTGGGCCCGGGACCACGGCGTGGCCTTCGGCGACGCCCTGGCGCACGCCGCCGAGGCGGGCGTGACCGGCCGGGCGCTGACCGGCATCGACCAGGTGACCCGGCTGCTCGAGGAGTGGCGGGCGGCGTTGGCGGCGTCGCCGGGCGGGGGAGTGGGCGACGGGACCGGCGGAGCCGCCGGCGACGGCGTGACCGCCGGGGATCCCTTCGGCCCCGGCGAGCTGATCGAGGCCGTCCTCGAGCGGACCGGCTACCTGGCCGAGCTGCAGGCGGAGGGCACCGTCGAGTCGGCGGGGCGGATCGAGAACCTCGAGGAGCTCGTCGGGGCGGCGCGCGACGCCACCGGCCTGGACGCCTTCCTCGAGGAGGTGAGCCTGGTGGCCGACGCCGATGAGGTCGACGCCGACGGGTCGCAGGTGCTGCTCATGACGCTGCACACCGCCAAGGGCCTGGAGTTCCCGGTGGTGTTCCTGATCGGCCTCGAGGACGGGGTGTTCCCGCACCTGCGCTCTCTCGGCGAGCCCGCCGAGCTGGAGGAGGAGCGCCGGCTCGCCTACGTCGGCATCACCCGCGCCCGGGAACGGTTGTACCTCTCCCACGCCTGGTGCCGCAGCCTGTGGGGCCAGACCCAGTACAACCCGCCCAGCCGGTTCTTGAAGGAGATCCCCGAGGAGCTCGTGCGCCAGGCCGGCGGCGGCCACCGCTCGGTGCGCAGCGGCGGGCGGTCCTGGGCGTCCGGCGGGTCGTCCGGCTCCGGCGGCAGCCGCGGCTTCGCCCCCAACCGAGAGGACGTGGTCGAGTCGGCCGTGCGGCGGGGCCGCAGCGCCCCGGTGCGCGGCACCGGGGCGGAGGCCCTCGGCCTCGCCGCCGGCGAGACGGTGGTCCACACCAAGTGGGGCGAGGGCGTGGTGCTCGACGTGCGGGGCGAGGGGGAGAAGGCGGAGGCGACCGTGCGCTTCCCCGGCCTCGGCGACAAGCACCTCCTGCTCCATCTGGCGCCACTGAAGCGCGCCTGAGCCCCGCCTCGCCGGGCAGCGTCAGTCCAACCACATGGACTTGAACCCGTAGGAGTTGAGCGACAGGCCGGTCTTGCCCGGCAGGACGCCCTGGACCTTGGCGGCGTGGCCGTCGATGACCGGCGGGAAGTACGGGATGATGTAGCCGCCCTCGGTCCAGTCGATGTGCTGCATCTCGTGGGTGATCTCGGCCTGCTTGGCCTTGTCCAGCGTGGCGACGGCCTCCTGGTAGAGGGCGTTGTAGCGGGCGTTGTCGAAGTGGGTCTCGTTGAACGGCGAGGTCGGCAGGGTCGCCTGCCCCACCTGGGGCAGGTAGTCGCTGAAGTACCAGTAGTCCTGGGCGAAGGTCCACTTGAGGTAGTTGGAGCCGTAGAACTCGGTGACGTTGACCTGCCGGAGGTTGACCTTCACGTTGGCGGCGGCCGCCTGCTGGGCGAACACCTGGGCCACCCCGAGGGTGCCCTGGGCGATGTCGGAGGTGACCAGCTGCACGGTCAGGCCCTCCTGCCCGGCGGACTTGAGCAGCGACCTGGCCTGGGCGATGTCCTGCTCGCGTTGGGCGATACCGCGGTCGTACTCGGGGTCGTAGATGGAGAAGATGTCGTTGCCGAGCAGGCCGCGGCCCTCGAAGACCACGGCGTTCATCTGCGGGCGGTTGGCGATCAGGCGGAACGCCTGGCGCACCCGCACGTCGTTGAACGGTGCCTGGTCGACCCGCATGGTGAAGGGCGTGAAGCCCCCGGCGGGCGACACCACGACCTTCGCTCCGCTCGACTCCACGGTCCCCATCACGTCGGCGGACAGCAGGTTGATGACGTCCGCCTGCCCGGACTGGAGGGCGTTGAGCTGGCTGTTGGCGTCGGCGTAGTCGACGACCACCACCTCGTCGAGGTAGGGGAGACCGTGCTCCCAGTAGTCCGGGTTGCGGACGAAGACGCTCTGCACCCCGGGGGTGAAGCTCTTGTACTTGAAGGGGCCGGTGCCGACGGGGTGCTTGGGGTCGTAGCCGACCGGCACCATGTTGAGGTAGTAGGAGTAGCCGGCCATGGCCTCCATGACGCTGGCGTAGGGCGTGTGGAACGGCAGCAGCACCGTGTAGGTGTCGAGCTTCTTCATGGAGGCGAGGTCCAGGGCGGGCAGCATCGACGACCCGGGGAGCTTGCCCTTCACCACCCGGGTGATGCTGAAGAGGACGTCGTCGGCGGTGAACGGCTTGCCGTCGTGGAAGGTGACGCCCTTCTTGACCCGCACCGTCCACTGCGTGGCGGTGCTGTTGGGCGTGAACTCCTCGGCGAGGGCGAGCGTCGGTTGGACCTGCGAGTTGTAGGCGACCAGCGGGTTGTAGAGCTGCAGCAGCCGGGAGAAGTCGACGTTGTTGACGCCCTGCTGGGCGTCGAGGGTGTCGGAGCTCGACCCGCCGGTGAGGCCGGCGGTGAGCCGCCCGCCGCGCTTGGGGGCGGCGGTGGTCGCCGTCCCCGAGGCCGTCGAGCCGCTGGGTCCGCTCGCCGGCGAGGTCGCCTTGGCGCTGCCGCAGGCGTCGAGCAGGACGCCGGCACCGAGTGCGGCGGCGCCGGCCGAGACGCCGCGCAGGAACGTGCGCCGGCTGACCGGGCGCGCCGGATGGTCATTGATGGTCAACGGTTCTCCCCCTGTGGACCCGGCGGCCTGCGGCCGTCGGCGTATGCTACTTCGACAACGATCTTGCCGAACCGCCCGGCGTATTCCAAGGCGCGCAGCGCCCCCGCCGCCTCCCCCAGGTCGAAGCAGTGGTCGACCACCGGCCGCCACGAGGCGCCGCCCACGTGGTCGAGCAGGCGCCGGAAGTCGCGGGGGCTGCCCATCGAGGTGCCGAGGATGCTGCGCCACTGCCAGTAGACCTCGTCCACCGCGACCGTCGCCGTGCCGCCGCCGGTGTCGCCGTAGGACACCAGCCGGCCACCGGGGCGCAGCACCCGGAGCGCACCCGGCCAGGTCGGGGCGCCGTACCCGTCGATCACGACGTCGAGCGGGCCTCCGGCGAGCTCGAGCAGACCGTCGGGCCAGTGCGGGTCCCGGTACGACACGCCGCCGGCCGCCCCGAGCGCCGCCGCCCGGGCGAGCTTCGCCGGCTCGCCCGAGGTCACCAACACCGTCGCCCCCAGCGCGACGGCGATCTGCAGCGCGAAGGTGGACACCCCGCCGCCGGCGCCGGTCACGAGCAGGCGGGTGCCGGGGCCGACGGACCCGGTTGCCAGGGCACGCCACGCCGTCAGCCCGCCGAGGCAGAGGGCGGCCGACTCCTGCCACGAGAGGCGGCCGGGCCGGGGATGGACGTTGGCCGCCGGGACGGCCACCAGCCCGGCGAGCGTGCCCGGCGTGGGCGCCCCGAGGATGTCGAAGTCCGGTCCCGGCCGGTCCTCGTCGGCACCCCATCCGAGCGTGGGATCGATGACCACCTCGTCGCCGGGCGCGAGGCCCTCGACGCCGTCGCCGACGGCGGCGATCCGGCCGGCACCGTCGGAGCCGAGGGTCACCGGCAGCTCGCAGTAGCCGTCGTAGCGGGCGACCCAGAGGTCGCGCCGGTTGAGGGCCGCCGTCTCGACGGCCACGACGACCTCGCCCGGGCCGGGCGCCGGGTCGGGGACCTCCCGCACCTCGACCGCCGGCGGCCAGCCGAAGGCGGTGAGCTGGGCGGCGCGCACCTAGCCGCGCCTCGTCGGCCGGTGTGGCCGGGATAGGGGTCCGGCGCCCGGCGCCGCCCCGGCTGCCGGCCCCGCTGTTGCCGTCCCGCCGCCGGCGCCGTCATCGGGCCCGCCGTCGGTGGTGGGGTAGCGGTAGGCGATCTTGTGCATCTTCAGCTCCATGAACGTCTCGGTGCCCTCGATGCCGGGGATGGCCGGGAGCCGCTCGGACAGCAGCTCCCAGAGGTCCTCGTGGCTGTGGCAGACGACCTGGATGTACAGGTCCGCCCGCCCGGCGAGGGAGCTGATGTAGGTCACCTCCGGCCACGGCGTCAGCGTCTCGATGACCTGGCGGCGCCGGCCCGGATCCACCTTCAGCAGCACGAACGCCAGCACCCGGAAGCCCAACCGGAACGGGTCGGCGATGGCGACGATGCGCAGGGCGTCGGCGTCGGTGAGCCGCCGGACGCGTGCCCGGACCGTCGCCTCCGAGACCCCGAGCGACCGGGCGATCTCGCGAAACGGGCGCCGCCCGTCGTCCTGGAGCTGGCGGACGATGGCCTCGTCGACGGCGTCGAGGCGATCGCTGCCCGCCCCCCGCCGCCGGCGGCCCTGCCGCCCGGTCCCGTCGTCGAGGGGGACCGCAGCGGGCCGGGGCCCGATCACGGCGCCAGGGAGCGGTGCACGAGCCGGTGGAAGTGCTGGATGAGCCGCTCGGAGTCGAGCAGCAGGCGCCCCTGGCGGACCCGGCCCGAACGCAGGCCGCGCTGCACCGACTCCACCAACCGCTGGTCCTCGGCGCCGACCACCACGTTGAAGTCGATGATCTGCTGCGCCGCTTCGTCGGTGACCTCGCGACCGAACCAGTAGTCCATGACCACCCGGGTCCGCTCGGGGCCGTCGGGGACGAACCAGAACGCCATCAGGTTGTCGGGCCCCGGGTTCTGCACCACCGTGAAGTTGGGCCACACGAAGCCGAACTGGCCCCGCTCGAGGGGCCCGGCGAGGGGGTACGGCAGGTTGGCGCCCGGCTCCCGTGCCGAGCGCCGGATGCCGGTCGCCGCCCGGGACCACCACGCACCCTCCTCGAGGTGGTAGCCGACCGGGTCGACCTCCATCACCCGGGTGAAGCTCGGGTGGGCGACGGGGCAGTGGTAGCACTCGTCGAAGTTCTCGACGACCACCTTCCAGTTGGCCGCCACCTCCCACTCGCCGTGCTGGCGGAACTCCAGGTTGGCGAGGTCGATGCCGTCGGCGCGCATCCGCTCGGGGAGGTCGCCCACGTAATCACGGAAGGGGACCGGGTCCGGGCCGACGTGGGCGAACACGAACGGGTCCCAGCTGTCGACCGCCACCGGGAGCAGCCCGAAGGCAGCCGGGTCGAAGTCCGGCTCGCGGTCCGAGCGGGGAGCGGAGATCAGGGCCCCGTCGAGGTCGTAGGCCCAGGCGTGGTAGTGGCACTGCAGGACGTTGCGGTGCCCGGCTTCGAGCACCACCTCGGCGCAGCGGTGCCGGCAGACGTTGACGAATCCGCGCAGGCCGCCGTCGGGGTGGCGGGCCACCACGACCGGCACGTTGCCCACGGTCGCCGTCAGGTAGTCGCCCGGCTCACGGAGCTGGTCGGTGCGCCCGACGTACTGCCAGGTCCGCTCGAAGATCAGCTTCTGCTCCTCCCGCAGCACCTCCTCGTCCAGGTACCAGTCGGCGGGAAGCGTGTAGCCGGCGTCGATGCTGGCGCCGAGCTCCTCGGAGATGTCGAGCATGGCAGGGACCTCCTCAGCGGGTGGTGGGGATGGGGGCGGTCGGCGCCGCCCCGTCCGGCGGGGGCGGGGCGAAGCGCGGGTCGTACCAGAAGCCGGCGAGCTGGCCGCCGTCGGCGAGGAGGGCGGCGCCGTTGACGAACGACGCGTCGTCGGAGGCGAGGAAGAGGATCGCCTTGGCCTGCTCCTCGGGGCGGCCGGCCCGCCCGAGCGGGATGCGGGGGAGGTACGCCGACTCGAACGCCGGCCCGAGGTCGCCCTCGACCATCGGCGTGAGGGTGAGGCCGGGGCAGATGGCGTTGCAGCGGACGCCGCGGTGCCCGAGCTCCCAGGCGATGCAGCGGGTGAGCTGGAGGATCCCGGCCTTGGACACGCAGTAGTGGGCGAAGGGCGACTCGGCCACGAAGGCGTCGGTGGAGGCCACGTTGACGATCACGCCCCCGCCGGTGGCCACCATGCGGCGGGCGGCGTGCTGGGCGAGCAGGAACGGGGCGGTCAGGTTGGTGGCGAGCACGTCCCGCCACCCGTCGGCGGTGATGTCGAGGAACGGTTCGGCGGTGCCGACACCGGCGTTGTTGACGAGGATGTCGACCGGCCCCTGCGCCCATGCCTCCTCGGCCAGCCGGCCCACCTCGGCCTCGTCGCGCAGGTCCGCCCGGACGGTGCGGACCGTCCCCGGGCCGGCGACGCGCGCCGCCTCGCGCTCGGCGTCGCGCCGGACGGCGTCGAGGCGGTCCTGGTCGCGCCCTGCGGCCACCACGGCGGCTCCCGCCGCGGCGAACGCCCGGACGGTGGCGGCGCCGATGCCGCTCGACCCCCCGGTGACCAGCACGCGCCGCCCGGCGAAAGGCGGTCCTCCCTGTGCCAACCGGCTCCCTCCCCCCGAAGGTGCACCCTGCTGTGTTGCGCAGGGACGCTACCACCCGGCTGCGCAGGGTGGAACCCTCACGCCCGGAAGATCACGCAATGCGTGGTACGGGCGGCTCGCGCCACCCGGGCCGCCACCGGCCGGCGTCAGTGGCAGGCGGCGAGCTGGGCGGCGGTCGGCTGCGGCCCGGGCAGGTAGTACGGGCCGGCCGACGTGGGCGCCGCCTGCGGGGTGCTGGTCGTCGAGACGGCGTGGGCCGGCCCGACGCCCTTGTCGTCCCGGCCGGTGATGACCTCGAGGTTGTAGGGCGTGGGGGTCAGCGTCGCGTCCTCGAGGAGGGTCGTGGCGCCGACGAGGCGCGAGGCCACCGCCCGCGCGTCGGCGTAGGCGTCGGGGGCGTACAGGATCTCGGTGGTGGCGTGCCCGTAGCCGGGGCTCTGCTGCTGGACGGTCGTGCGGTAGCCGAGGCGGGCGAGCGCCGCCGCGGTCGACGCCGCCTGGCCCGTGACGCCGCTGCCGTTGGCCACCTCGACGGCCACCTGCGACGGCGCCGGGGCGCCCCCGCCCTTCGAGGCCCCGGAGCCCGCCGCCGGCGTGGTCCGGGTGGGGGTCCGCGAGGCCACCTGGTCGCCGAGGGTGTTGAACTGGCGGATCATGGCGCCGGCCTGCGGCTGCTGCAGGGACAGGGCGTCCTGGCCGTCGACGACGTAGTTGTTGACCGGCAACGTCTCGGTGGGGATGCCCGAGATGTCGGCGGTGCGGAAGTCCTGGGCGAGGCCGAGCATCTGGGTCGGGGAGAAGCCCTTGTCGACGACGAGGTTCCTGGTGACGCCGGCGATGATCCCGTTGAGGGCCACCGGGTTGGTGAACTCCGTCTCCGCCTTCTTGAACAGCTTCTTCACGAAGACCTGCTGGCGCTGGATGCGGGCCAGGTCGGAGAGGCCCTGCTCGGTCCACTGCCCGTTCGTCTCGTAGGTGTAGTGGCGGGAGCGCACGAAGGCCAGGGCCTGGTTGCCGACGAGCGACCAGCAGCCGGCGGTGGGGATCGACAGGTTGGAGTACGCGTCGCGTGCCGGCGTGGGGAACCAGACCTTCACCCCTCCGACGGCGTCGGAGATCTGCCGGAAGCTGTCGAAGTTGACCTCGACGAAGTGGTTGACGGGGATGCCGAGGTCCTGCTCGATGGTCTTCACGAGCAGGGAGGGCCCGCTGTCGAAGGCGGCGTTGATCTTGCTCGGGCCGAGCCCGGGGATGTGCACCCACAGGTCCCGGGGGATCGAGAGCAGCTCGATGTGGCGGCTGGACGGCACGACGCGCACCAGCATGATGGTGTCGGAGCGTTGACCCGGGTTGAGCGTCTTCGACCCGAACTGGCCGTTGCCGGCGCCGGTCAACGCCCGCGTGTCGGAGCCCACGACGAGCATCGTGAACGGTCCCGACCGTGCGGCCGTCAGGCCCGGGAGCGACACCCGGTGGATCTGGGACAGGCGGTACTCGGCGTAGCCGAATGCCGAGACGCCCCCGGCGAGGGCCACCGCGATCAGGATGTTGAGCCCGACGAGCACCCGCCGCGCCCAGGGCCGTCGCCCGGACACCCGCAGCGCCCCGAGCCCCGCCCCGCGGCCGCCGGTGGGCCTGGGGCGGCCGGCCCGGTCGGGCCCGGGGTGGCTGACCGGCTCGGGCCGGGAGCGGGCCGCCCCGGGGCGCCCGTGCTGGCCGGTGGCGTCCTCTGGCAGGTCCCAGGTGGGCCGGCGGGGGCCGGTCGTGCCGGCACGGCGCGGCTCCTGGCGCGGGCGGCGGCCACCCTGGCGGCCCTGGAGGTCCCGGAGACCGTCGTACCGGTCGCCGGAGCGGTCGTGAGGGTTGTCGGGCACGGCAGCGATCACCCCGCGTCGAGAGTTCGGGCCCGCCCCCCGCCCCGCCCGGGCGCCTGCGGACATCCGCAGGCTACCGACCGCGGAGCCGGACCGGGGCTCACCGCGTCGGCGCGCCCGGCTTGGACCGCCGGTGACCGACCCTGCGTATCATCGGTTCTGATGCAGCGTCCCTATCGGGTGGTGATGGCCAAACCCGGTCTCGACGGCCACGACCGAGGGGCCAGGGTCATCACCCGGGCCCTGCGGGAGGCGGGCTTCGAGGTCATCTACACCGGTCTCCACCAGACGCCCGAGCAGATCGTCGACACCGTCCTGCAAGAGGACGCCGACGCGGTCGGCATGTCGATCCTGTCGGGAGCGCACCTGACGCTGATGCCGCGGGTCGTCGAGCTGCTGCGCCGGCACGACGCCGGCGACGTGCTCGTCTTCGGCGGCGGGATCATCCCTGACGCCGACATCGCCACGCTGAAGGCCGCGGGCGTGGCCGAGATCTTCACCCCCGGTGCACCGCTCGGTGCCATCACGGGGTGGCTGGAGGCCGCGCTCGACGCCCGGGAGAGCGCCGCAGCGGGCTGACGCGTCGTCCCCCCTTTCCCCCCCGATCCAGGAGGCTACGTTGGACCTGTTCGAGTACCAGGGCAAGCAGTACTTCGCCCGCTTCGGCATCCCGGTGTCCGCCGGGGGCGTGGCCGACACGGTGGAGGAGGCGGTGGCGGCGGCCGAGGCGGCCGGGTACCCCGTCGTGGTGAAGGCCCAGGTCCAGGTGGGCGGCCGGGGCAAGGCCGGCGGGGTGAAGCTCGCCAACGACGCCGACGAGGTGCGGCTGCACGCCGGCAACATCCTCGGGCTGGACATCAAGGGCCACGTGGTGCGCCGCCTGTGGGTAGAGCACGCCACCGACATCGCCGAGGAGTACTACGCCAGCTTCACCCTCGACCGGGGGGCCAAGGCGCACCTGGCGATGGTATCGGCCAGGGGCGGGGTGGAGATCGAGACCGTCGCCGAGGAGGACCCGGGAGCCATCGCCCGACTGCACGTCGACCCGGCGGCGGGCTTCTCCGAGGCCCAGGCCCGCCGGCTGGTGGAGGAGGCCGGCCTGCCCGACGCCGCACGCGAGGGGGCGGTCGCCATCCTGCAGCAGCTGTTCCGCTGCTACGACGAGGGTGACGCCGACCTGGTGGAGATCAACCCCCTCGTGCTCACCACCGAGGGCCGGGTGCACGCCCTCGACGCCAAGGTGACCCTCGACGACAACGCCGCCTTCCGCCATCCCGAATGGGACGAGTACCGGGACATCGACGAGTTCGACGAGCGCGAACGCCTCGCCCGCAGCAAGGGCCTGCAGTACGTGGGCCTCGACGGGGAGGTCGGCATCATCGCCAACGGCGCCGGCCTGGCCATGAGCACCTGCGACGTCGTCAACCAGGTCGGCGGATCGCCGGCCAACTTCCTCGACATCGGGGGCGGGGCCAACGCCGAGGTCATGGCCAACGCCCTCGAGGTCATCAACTCCGACCCCAAGGTCAAGGCCATCTTCATCAACATCTTCGGGGGGATCACCCGCGGCGAGGAGGTGGCCAAGGGCATCGTCACCGCCCTCGACCGCGTGACCATCGAGGCGCCGATCGTGATCCGCCTCGACGGCACCAACGCCGAGGAGGGGCGGGAGATCCTGAAGGGCGTCGAGTCCGACCGCCTCATCTCCCAGCCGACCATGCTGGACGCGGCCCGCAGAGCCGTCTCGCTCGCGGGAGGAGCAGCCAAGTGAGCATCTTCGTCGACGACGACACCAAGGTCCTCGTCCAGGGCCTCACCGGCGGCCAGGGCCGCTTCCACGGGCTGCGCAACAAGGCCTACGGCACCAAGGTCGTCGCCGGTGTCACGCCGGGCAAGGGCGGCCAGGACGTCGAGGGCATCCCCGTCTACGACACGGTCGCCGAGGCCGTGGCCGCGACCGGAGCCGACGCCAGCTTCGTGTCCGTGCCCCCCCGCTTCGCCGCCGACGCCATCCTCGAGGCGGCCCGGGCCGGCATCCCGCTGGTGGTGTGCATCACCGAGGGCATCCCCGCCCACGACGAGGCGCGCGTCTTCGCCACCCTGCGGGCCGAGCACCCCGGCACCCGCCTGCTCGGGCCCAACTGCCCCGGCATCATCAGCCCCGGCAAGACCAACATCGGCATCACCGCCGGCGAGATCGCCCTCCCCGGCGGGCCGGTCGGCATCGTGAGCCGCTCCGGCACCCTGACCTACCAGGCCCTCTACGAGCTCAAGCAGCTCGGCATCGGGGTCACCACCTGCGTCGGCATCGGCGGCGACCCGGTCCCCGGCACCAACTTCGTCGACTGCCTGGCCGCCTTCGAGGCGGATCGTGACACCGGGGCGATCGCCATGTTCGGCGAGATCGGCGGGATCGAGGAGGAGCGGGCCGCCGAGTTCATCGCCAAGGAGGTGACCAAGCCGGTCGTCGCCTACATCGCCGGGGTCACCGCCCCGCCCGGCAAGAAGATGGGCCATGCCGGCGCCATCATCTCCGGCTCCAAGGGCACCGCCCAGGCCAAGATGGAGGCGCTCGCCGCCGCCGGCGTGCACGTGGTCAACAACCCCACGGAGGCGGGCCAGAAGATGGCGGAGATCGTCAAGGCCCGATGACGGCGCCGGGCGCCGCGTCCGGCGACCAGCAGGGGCTGCGCTTCGTGGCCGCGGACCCGACGCTGCCACCGGCGTCGGGTCTGCTCGCCGCCATGGAAGCGGAGATGCTCGCCCTGTACGGCCCCGGCGGGTGCGGGGTCGGGGTCACGGCGGCGCCCGCCGCGACCCCGGCCGACGGCGCGGCGCCCGCCGCCGACACCCGGGGCGGCGGGGCCGCCCCGGGCGGCCAGCCCCACATCGGGGTGCCGCTCGAGGCCGGGGAGCTGGCGCCGCCGACGGGCGTGTACCTGGTCGGGTGGGCCGGCGGTGAGCCCGTCGCCGGCGGCGGGCTGCGCACGATAGCCCCTGGCATCGGGGAGGTGAAGCGCATGTACGTGGTGCCTTCCTGGCGCGGTCGCGGCATCGGCCCCCGGCTGCTCGCCGCTCTCGAGGCGCATGCCGCCGGGCTCGGGCTGGCCGCCACCCGGTTGGACACCGGGCCCAAGCAGGCCGGCGCCCAGCGCATCTACGAGCGCGCCGGGTACCGGCCGGTCGGCAACTACAACGCCAACCCCCACGCCAGCTTCTGGGGTGAGAAGTCGCTGTCCGGCTGAGCCGGCACGACCGGTGGTTGGGTGGGGCGGCGCCGTCGGGTAGCGTTCGCGTGCGGGAGCGATGTCGACGCCGGGGCACGCTCGCCCCTCCGCCGCCGCCCCTCGGCTCCCCGGGCGGCAGGAACCTGAGAGACGCATGATCGTCGCCGAACACCTCACCAAGTCCTATGGCGCGACCCGCGCGGTCGATGACCTGTCCTTCACCGTCGCCCCCGGGCGCGTCACCGGCTTCCTCGGCCCCAACGGCGCGGGCAAGACGACGACGATGCGCATGATCCTCGGCCTGGACATGCCGACGTCGGGGCGGGCCACGATCAACGGCCGGCTCTACCGTGACCTGCCGGCGCCGCTCACCGAGGTGGGCGCCCTGCTGGAGGCCAAGGCCCTCCAGGGCGGCCGCACCGCCCGGGCCCACCTCGAGGTCCTCGCCCTGAGCAACGGGTTGCCCAAGCAGCGGGCCGTCGAGGTGCTCCGCCTCGTCGGCCTCGAGCAGGTGGCCGGCCGACGGATCGGCAACTTCTCCCTAGGCATGAGCCAACGCCTCGGGGTGGCCGCCGCCCTGCTCGGCGACCCGCACACGCTGCTGTTCGACGAGCCGGTCAACGGGCTCGACCCCGAGGGCATCCAGTGGATCCGCCAGCTGATGCAGGGCCTGGCCTCCGAGGGCCGCACCGTCCTGGTCTCGAGCCACCTCATGAGCGAGATGGCCCTGACCGCCGAGCACCTGCTCGTGATCGGGCGGGGTCGCCTGATCGTCGACGCCGGCATCGACGAGGTGATCCGGGCGGGATCCAAGCAGGCCGTGCTCGTGCGCAGCCGTGACGACGCCGCCCTCGCCGGGCGGCTGGAGGCGGCCGGCGCCGCCGTGCAGCCGGGGCCGGCGGGCGGGCTGGTCGTCACCGGCGTCGAGTCCGGCGTGGTCGGCGAGGCGGCCCTCACCGGTGCGATCGTCATCGAGGAGCTCACCCCGCAGCGGGTCTCGTTGGAGGAGGCGTTCATGGAGTTGACCCGGGGCGACGTGGAGTTCGCCGCCGGCGCCCTCGCCGGGGTCGCAGACGGCCGGGCACCGGCGGGGTGGGGGCCCCCTCCCAACGGCAGCGCCGCCGCCACCCCACCCGCCCGCCGGTCGGGACCCGGGGGGCAGGCATGACCGCCGTCGCCTCCGCCCCGGCGCGGCCCGACCGGCCGGTCCGCCACGCCGGCCTGGTGGACGCCCTGCGCTCCGAGTGGGCCAAGATGATCACGCTGCGCTCGACGTGGATCACCCTCGGCGTCGCCATCGTGCTGGGGGTGGGGGGCAGCGCCGGGATCTCCGCTGCCGCCGCCCACGCCTACCGGCAGGGCCACATCGGCCCCCGCGGGTGGCAGCCCGCGCAGGTCAGCCTCATCTCGCTGTTCTTCGTGCAGTGGGCCATGGCCGTCCTCGGCGCGCTGGTGATCACCGGCGAGTACGGCTCGGGGATGATCCGCAACTCGCTCGCCGCCGTGCCCCGGCGGGGACGGTTCCTCGCCGCCAAGGCGGCGGTCCTCACCGTGGTGGTCTTCGTCGTCGGCGAGGTCATCGCCTTCGGCTCGTTCCTGCTCGGTCAGGTCATGTTCGGCAGCGGGGTGCCCCAGGCGACCCTGAGCAACGGGGCGACGTTGCGGGCCGTCATCGGCGCCGGTCTCTACCTGACCGCCATCGCCCTGCTCACCACCGGGCTCGGCTTCCTGGTGCGGGCCACGGCGGCGGCGATGGCGATCATCGTCGGCCTGCTCTTCATCTTCCCGATCATCTTCGGGGCGATCCCCGTGTCGTGGCTGAAGCAGGTCAACAAGTGGTGGCCCACCCAGGCGGGCCAGCAGGTCTACAGCCAGATCGGCCCGCACGCCTCGGACGTGCTGGGCCCGTGGGCCGGCTTCGGGATCCTCTGCGCCTTCGTCGCGATCGTGCTGGCCGCGGCGTACTGGGTGCTGCGGACCCGCAACGCCTGAGCACCCGACCGACGACGAGCACGCCCCGCGCCCCGGCGCGGGACCAGCGAGGAGGAGACGACGAGTGTCGCTCAGACGCCTTGGCCGGGCCGTGATGCACGGCGGGGACTACGACTGGGGCATCGGCATCGCCGCCGGCGTCATCGCGCTGCTGGCGCTGATCGGCGGATCCAACTTCGGCCGCATCGCCGACTACGGCACCGTCAAGATCCACCACCCCACGCTGCGCGACGTGCTGGTGTCCGCCGG
>DASSZM010000018.1:0-19606 GCA_035702855.1 Acidimicrobiales bacterium
GGCGGCGGTGACCAGGGCCACGTGGCGGTCCCGCCGCCGGCGGCCGACCTGACGGGCGACCTCGACCGGCTGCCAGCCGCCGTCCCAGAGGGCGGCGAGGACCTCCTCGCAGACCGCGCCGGCGGCGACGGTCACCGCCCCGCCGGCGGCCGCCTGCTCGACCAGGCCGGCGACGATCCACTCGACCCCGTCGGCGTCCCGGGCGTGGGCGGCGCGGGCGCCCTGCACGAGGCTCGTCTCGAGGGAGAAGACCGAGGTGGCACCCGCCCGGCGGGGACCGCCGGGACCGCGCTCCTGGCGCCGCCGCTTGGCCGCCCTCCGCTGCTGGTTGCTCCGTCCCACCGCTGCCTCCTCCCGACCCGGCTCGCACCAGTCTGGCGGGCGGGTGGGACACCCGGGACCGTGGGGCGCCCGCAGCGGGCGGCGGCCCCGGACCGCCCCGGCGGTGTCGGCCCGCCGTGGCAGACTTCTCGGCCCCGTGCTGTCCGCTGTCCCCCCGTCGCCGTGACCCGTTCCGTCCGCCTCCGCCCCTGGCAGAAGGCCGCCCTCGAGCGCTTCGCCGCCCACCCCCACCCCGACTTCCTGGCGGTGGCCACCCCCGGCGCCGGCAAGACGACCTTCGCCCTCACGGCGGCGATCAGCCGGATGGCGGCCCCCGACGGGCCCCGGCGGCTGGTCGTGGTCGCCCCCACCGCCCACCTGAAACGGCAGTGGGCGACAGCCGCCACCCGCTTCGGGGTGCACCTCGACGACCAGTGGTCGGCCGGCTCACCTCTCCCCACCGACATGCACGGCATCGTGACGACCTACCAGCAGGTGGCGGTCAGCGCCCCCCAGCTGGCGGTCGCCGCCCGGGGGGCGATGGTCGTCTTCGACGAGATCCACCACGCCGGCGACGAGCGGACCTGGGGTGAGACGGTGCGCACCGCCTTCGCCGCGGCGGCCTGCCGGCTGTCGCTGTCGGGGACGCCGTTCCGGTCCGACACCCGCAGCATCCCGTTCCTGCGCTACGAGCTGGACGAGGCCCGGCCCGACTTCGAGTACGGCTACGGCGATGCCCTGCGCGACGGCCGGGTCGTGCGGCCCGTCTACTTCCCCCGCACCAACGGGCAGATGGAGTGGAGCGCCCCGGACGGCTCGACGTGGTCGGCGAGCTTCGACGACGCCCTCGACACCGTGCGGGCCAACCAGCGCCTCCGCACGGCGCTGTCGCTGGAGGGCGACTGGCTGCCGACGGTGCTGCGCACCGCCCACGACCGCCTCACCGACATCCGCCGCACCCACCCCGACGCCGGGGGCCTGGTGGTGGCCACCGACCAGGACCACGCCCGGGCGATCGCGGACGCCCTGTCGTGGCGGCACGGGGTGCAGGCGGTGGTGGCCACCTCCGACGACGCCGGCGCCTCGGACCGCATCGCCGCCTACGCCGCCTCCGACGTCCCGTGGCTGGTGGCGGTGCGGATGGTGTCGGAGGGCGTGGACATCCCCCGCCTGCGCGTCGGGGTGTACGCCACCACGACCACCACGGAGCTGTTCTTCCGGCAGGCGGTGGGCCGCCTGGTGCGCTGGACGACGGGTGTGCCCTCCCAGCGCTCCTACCTGTACATCCCCGACGACGCCCGGCTGCGGGGGTTCGCCTACCGGATCGCCGAGACCCGCCGTCACAGCCTGCGCCGGGACACCCAGGCCCGCCCCGAGGCCGACCCGGCCGAGCTCGACGCCCTCCGGGAGGCGCCGGTGCGCGACGAAGAGCAGCTGTCGCTGTTCGCCGTGATCTCGGCGGTGGCGACCGACGTGGACGACCCGGCGCACGAGCCGCTGCCGGCGGACGCCGACCACGACGACAGCGGCGGCGAGGAGCTGCTGCTCACGCTGCCGGCCCTGGCCGGGCCGGCGCCGCCCGAGGCGGGCGCCGGCGGGGTGGTGCTGACCCGGCGGGAGCAGAAGGCCCGGCTCCGGGACCGCAACGCCGCCCTCGCCCGGGACCTCGCCCGGCGCACCGGCTGGCCCCACGCCCGGGTCAACGCCGAGCTCAACCGGCTGGCCGGGCTGCGGCGGATCCAGGATGCCACCGTCGAGCAGCTCCAACGCCGGCTGCGCCAGGCCGAGGCCTGGCACGCGCGGCTCTGAAGCCGATCCCCGACCCGTTCAGCGGTCCCGGTGGACCAGCCAGACCCGGGCCTGGTCGCGGGGGCGCAGCACGATGCGGTCGAGGTCGACGTGCGGCGGCCGGCTGGCGACGAAGGCCACGACCTCGGCGACGTCCTCGGCGGTGAGCGGGGTCATGCCCTCGTAGGTGGCGGCGGCCCGCTCGGCGTCACCGTCGAAGCGCACCAGGGAGAACTCCGTCTCGACCATCCCGGGGGCGATCTCGCTGACCCGCAGCGGCTGGCCGACGTGCTCGATGCGCAGCACGTCGGCGAGGGAGGAGGCGGCCGCCTTGGCGGCGTTGTAACCGGCCCCGCCGGCGTAGGGCTCGAAGGCGGCGACGGAGCTGATGAGCACGACCTGGCCGTCGCCGGAGTCGAGCAGCGCCGGCAGCAGCGCCTGGGTGACGCGCAGGACGCCGAGCACGTTGGTGTCGTACATGGTGCGCCAGCGGTCCTCGTCGGCGTCGGCCACGGGGTCGAGGCCGAGGGCGCCCCCGGCGGCGTGCACGACCAGCCGGCAGCGCGGGACCTGCCGGGAAAAGTCCTCGACGGAGGCGGGTCGGGTCACGTCGAGGGGGAACGCCGCCGCCGCGTCGGGGCCGAGCTCGGCGGCGAGGGACTCCAGCCGCTCCACCCGCCGGGCGCCGAGCACGACGTGCCAGCCGCCGGCGGCCAGGGCACGGGCGCTGGCCGCCCCGATCCCGCTCGAGGCTCCGGTGACGACGGCGACAGGGCGTTCGGGCACGCGGGCAACCTACCCTTGCCGGCCGTGGCCGAGCTTCGCGTCGAGGGGCCGGATCTGGTGCTGGCCCTCGGGCCGCTGGAGCGGGTCGGCAGCTTCCGCGGCCGGGACCTGCGGGTGCCGCTCGACGCCGTGCGCCGGATCCGGGTGCCGATCAGCCCGTGGATCGCCCTGCGCGGCTGGCGGTCCGCCGGCATCGCCGTGCCCGGCTGGGTGGCCATGGGCACGCGCCGCCACGGCGGGGGCTGGGACTTCACGCTGGTGCGCCGCGGCGGCCCGGCGGTGGTGATCGAGCTCAACGGGCACCGCTTCGGCGAGCTGGTCGTCAGCGTCGCCGACGCCCCGGCGACCGGGGCGCGCATCGCCGCCGCCGCGGGGATCGCCTTCGACCCGACCCCGGACCGGGGGCCGCTCGGCCCCGCCTGACCGGGCGGCCACCGGCGGCCAACCGGCGCAGGCCGCCGGCTACCCGGCGGCGGGCAGGTCCGGCAGCTCGGTGTGCCCCGGCCGCTCGGCGTCGAGGTCGAGCAGGTCGGTGTCGAGCGGGTCGGCGGCCAGCACGATCTCCTCGCCGGGGACCGGGCCGGCGTCGTCGGAGGCGGGCAGCGGCAGGCGGTCCACCGCCCGCACGATGGAGTGCTGCAGCGAGCGGAGGCTGGCCACCACGTCGTCGCGCTCGGCGAGCAGCGTCGACAGCTCCATCTCGTGGCGGCGGCGGACCACGGCGAACTCCTCCGCCATCTGCGCCTGGTCCGCCTGGGTGGCGGTGATGACCTCCTGGGCCCAGCCCTCGATCTGGGCCTGCCGGCGCCGGGCCCGGGACTCCGCCTCGCCGAGGATGGCGGCCGCCCGCGCCCGCGCCTCCGACTGGGCCCGCTCCAGCTGGTCCTCGGCGGCGCGCTGCGCCTCCTCCCGGGCCTCGCGCGCCTCGGCCAGCGCCTCGGCCGCCTGCCGGCGCAGCTCCTCGGACTCCTCCCGGGCCTGGGCGAGCAGCTGGTCGGCGCGCAGCTCGGCCTGCTCCAGCGTCTCGGCGGCGCCCGCCTCGGCCTCGCCGAGGATCAGGCTGATGCGCTCCCCGATCGCCCGGACCGTGTTGGGTGACTCCCCGCGGATGGCGTCCTCGAGGTCGCCCACCCGGGCCGACAGGCGCTGCACCTGGGCCTCGAGGTCCCGGGACCGCTGGCGGGACGCGACCAGCTCGCCGTCGGAGTCGGTGGCGTGCGCGGCGAGGGACTCGAGGTACTCGTCGACCTCGTCCTTGTCGTAGCCACGCAGGGAGAGGGTGAAGCGGGGGGTGAGGTCGGTGGCCATGGGAAGAACACCTCGTGGTCAGGTCGCAAGCCGACGCGCGACGATGAGGAGCCCGACGGTCTCCCGTTCCCCACCGTCGAGTCTGCCCGACGGGGCCGGGTCGGGGCAAGTACCACTAGCCTGGCGGCGTGACCACCACCCCCGCCGAGCGGGCCGCCTTCCGCAGCTTCGCGGAGTCGACGGCCGAGGACTGGGCCATCATCACCCCGCAGCTCGAGGTCACCCAGGCGGCGGTCCCCGACCGGGTGCTCGAGCAGCTCCGGTACCTGGGCAGCGACCACGGGGGCTACCCGGTCGACCGGCTCGAGCACTCCCTGCAGACCGCCACCCGGGCGGAGCGCGACGGGCGCGACGAGGAGTACGTGCTGTGCGCCCTGCTGCACGACATCGGCGACGCCCTCTCCCCCTACAACCACGAGGCGATCGGGGCGGCCATCGCCCAGCCGTTCGTCTCGGAGGCCAACCACTGGATGATGGCCCACCACGGCTACTTCCAGGGGCTGTACTTCTGGCACCACCTCGGCGCCGACCGCAACGCCCGGGAGCGGTTCCGGGGCTCCCCGTACTTCGAGCACACCGAGGAGTTCTGCGCCAAGTACGACCAGGTGGCGTTCGACCCCGACTACCGCAGCGAGCCGCTCGAGCACTTCGAGCCGCTCGTGCGGGCCCGGCTCGCCTCGGCCGGCTGAACCACCGGCCCGGGTCCGGGCCCCGGCTGCGGACCGGCGCGCCGGTCTGGTGAACTGCTCGGCCGTGGCCGTTGACGCGCACCTCGCCGCCCTGCTCCGGGAGGTCGTCGGCGACGCCGCCGACGACAGTCCCCGACGCCTCGCCGAGTACAGCTCGGATGCCTCCAACTACCGGGTGGTCCCCTCGGTCGTGGTCTTTCCCCGCCACGTCGACGACATCCTGGCGGTGGCGGAGGTGTGCCGTCGGGAGGGCGTGGCCCTGACCGCCCGGGGCGGCGGCACCTCCTGCGCCGGTAACGCCGTCGGCCCCGGGGTCGTGCTCGACCTCTCCCGCCACCTCGGCCGAGTCCTGGCGGTCGACCCCGACACCCGCACCGCCCGGGTCGAGCCGGGCGCCGTCCTCGACACCCTGCAGGCCGCCGCCGGGCGCCACGGCCTGCGCTTCGGGCCGGACCCGTCCTCGCACAGCCGCTGCACCCTCGGCGGCATGATCGGCAACAACGCCTGCGGCGCCCACGCCATGGCCTACGGCACGACCGCCGCCAACGTCGCCGCCCTCGACCTGCTCGACGGCCGCGGCCGGCGCCTCGCCGTCGGGCCCGGCGGCGACGCACCGCCCGGGCTCGCCGGGTTCGTCACCCGCCACGTCGAGCCGATCGCCGGCGAGCTGGGCCGCTTCGGCCGGCAGGTCTCCGGCTACTCCCTCGAGCACCTCCTCGGCCGGTCACGTCCCGGTGACGGCCTGGCCGCCGCCCTGGTCGGCACCGAGGGGACCTGCGGCATCGTGCTCGGCGCCGAGCTGCGGCTCGTGCCGCTCCCGGCGGCGACCGCCCTGGTCGTGGCCGGCTACCCCGACATGCCGGCGGCGGCCGGGGCCGTGCCCGGGCTGCTGCCCCTCGCCCCCCTGGCGCTCGAGGGCATCGACGTCCGCCTCGTCGACCTGGTGCGGGCCCGCCGCCCCGCCGGTCTCCCCGAGCTGCCCGCCGGGGCGGCGTGGCTGATGGCCGAGGTCGGCGGCGAGACGCCGGCGGCGGCGCTGGCCGCCGGGGAGGCGCTGCTCGCCGCCGCCGGGGCGCTCGACGGCCGGGTCGTGCCCGCCGGCCCCCAGGCGACCGCCCTGTGGCGGATCCGCGAGGACGGCGCCGGGCTCGGTAGCCGCACCCCGGCGGGAGCGCCGGCGTGGCCGGCGTGGGAGGACGCCGCCGTGCCGCCCGCCGTGCTGGCCCCCTACCTGCGGGACTTCACCGCCCTGCTCGCCGACCACGGCCTCGACGGCCTGCTCTACGGGCACTTCGGGGACGGCTGCATCCACGTGCGCATCGACCTGCCGCTGGCCGAGCACCCCCGTCGGCTGCGGCCGTTCCTCGTCGAGGCGGCGACACTGGTGGCCGGCTACGGCGGGTCGCTGTCGGGCGAGCACGGCGACGGCCGGGCGCGCAGCGAGCTCCTGCCGCTCATGTACTCGCCGGCGGCGATCGAGGCGTTCGCCGCCTTCAAGGCGCTGTTCGACCCGGACCACCTGCTCAACCCGGGGGTGCTGGTCGACCCCGCCCCCGTCGACACCGACCTGCGCCGCCCGCTCGCCGGCCCGGTCCGGCGCCGCCCGGGCGGCCTGGCGCTGCACGCCGACGGCGGGGACTTCACCACCGCCGTGCACCGCTGCGTGGGGGTGGGCAAGTGCCGGGCGGACAACGGCGGCGGCGGCGGGTTCATGTGCCCGTCGTTCCTGGCGACCGGCGACGAGAAGGACTCCACCCGCGGCCGGGCCCGGGTGCTGCAGGAGATGGCCAACGGGTCGCTGGTCGCCGACGGGTGGCGCTCCCCCGAGGTCCACGAGGCCCTCGACCTGTGCCTCGCCTGCCGGGCCTGCGCCCGGGACTGCCCGGTGTCGGTCGACATGGCCACCTACAAGGCGGAGGTCCTCCACCAGACCTGGAAGGGCCGGCTGCGGCCCCGCAGCCACTACAGCCTCGGGTGGCTGCCGCTCTGGCTGGACCTCGCCCGGCGCACCGGCACCGCCCGGCTCGCCGGCCGGTTGCTGCGCCTGCCGGCGGTGGCGGGCGCAGCCAAGCGGCTCGCCGGCATCGACGCCCGGCGCCCGCTGCCGGCGCCGGCGGCCGACCCCCTGACCGCCGCGGAGCTGCGGGCGGCGATCGGCCCGGCCCGCGCGGCGGTCGGCGCGCCGGCCGGGCCGGTGGTGCTGTGGGCCGACAGCTTCACCCGGGGCTTCGCCCCCGGGATCGCGCTCGCCGCTGCCCGGGTGCTCACCGAGGCCGGCTTCGAGGTCGTCGTCCCCGACGCCGACGTCTGCTGCGGCCTGACCTGGGTCTCCACCGGCCAGCTCGACGCCGCCCGGCGCCGGCTCCGTCGGGCCGTCGACGTGCTGGCCCCGTGGGCGACCGCCGGCGTGCCGATCGTCGGCCTGGAGCCGTCGTGCGCCGCCACCCTGCGAGCGGACCTCACCGAGCTGCTCCCCCGCGACGCGCGCGCCGCCGCCGTCGCCGGCGCCGTGCGGACCCTGGCGCAGGTGCTGCTCGGCCCGGGCTCCGGGGGCGCCGCCGTCGACCCCGACCGCCTGGCGCGCGTCGCCGAGCGCTACCGCCCGGCGCTCGCCGGCCGGACGGTCGTGGCCCAGCCGCACTGCCATCACCACGCCGTGTTCGGCTACGACGCCGACCTGGCCCTGCTGCGCGCCGCCGGCGCCCACGTGCGTGCCCTCGCCGGGTGCTGCGGGCTGGCCGGCAACTTCGGGATGGAGACCGGCCACTACGAGGTGTCGGCGGCCGTGGCCGCCCACGCGCTCCTCCCCGCCCTCGAAGGGGCGCCCGCCGGGGCCGTCCTGCTCGCCGACGGCTTCAGCTGCCGCACCCAGGCGGCGCAGCTCGGCGGCCGGGAGTGCCGCCACCTCGCCGAGCTGCTGGCCGGGACGCCGGCGCCCGACGGGCGCTGAGGGTTCCCGTTCTCCGCTGCGCCCCGCCCGCCCGTCGTCGGGCGACCCCGGGCGGCCAGCTGGTCAGCGGCGTGGCCGGCTGCCGGCGGCCCCGGCCGGCGGCGTGGGCGGCGACGTGGCCCGGCCGGCGGCCCCGGCCGGGCCGTGATACGGCGCATTCCACTCCAGGGGACGGCGCGCGGGCAGCCTTTGCTCGGCTTTCTGAGCTCACTTCCCCGCCTTCGGGATCGGGCCGGATCCGCCGATCGGTGGTATCTGTCCCGAGCGGCCGGGCCGCCCGTACGACCGGACCGGCGGCGCGGGTGACGCCTGGTTTGGCGGGGGCGGCGGGCGGGAAGAGTCTCGCACCGGTTGGGCGGCGCGACCCCGCAGGAAGCGCGGTCGCGGCGCGGCTGTGCATCGGACGGAGGAAACCGCCAAGGTGCCCCAGGGGCGAATCGAACACTGCAGGACGGGGATCGTCGGGCTGGACGAGGTGACCGCCGGAGGACTCCCGCGCGGCCGGACCACGCTGCTGAGCGGCGGCCCGGGGTGCGGGAAGACGCTCCTCGCCACCGAGTTCCTGGTGCGAGGCGCCGAGCGGGGTGAACCGGGCCTGTTCGTCCCGTTCGAGGAGACGGCCGAGGAGGTCTGCGCCAACGGGGCGTCGCTCGGCTGGGACCTGCCGGCGCTCGTGGAGGACGGGTCTCTGCTGATCGACCACGTGGCGGTCGATCGTGACCAGATCGAGCAGACCGGCGAGTACACCCTCGACGGGCTGCTCGTGCGCCTCGGCTTCGCCATCGACCGCATCGGTGCCAAGCGGGTGGTGCTCGACACCCTGGAGGTGCTCTTCTCCGCCCTCGACGACACCGCCGTGCTGCGCGCCGAGCTGCGGCGGCTGTTCGGGTGGCTCAAGGAGCGGGGTGTCACCGCCATCGTGACCGCCGAGCGCTCCGGCCACGGGATCACCCGCTACGGGCTCGAGGAGTACGTCTCGGACTGTGTGATCGTCCTCGACCACCGGGTCACCGACGAGCTCGCCGTCCGCCGGATGCGGATCGTCAAGTTCCGGGGGTCCGGGCACTCCTCGAGCGAGCTGCCGTTCCTGATCGCCCCGGGCGGCCTCAGCGTCGTCCCACTCAGCCGCTTCGACCTCAGCTATCCGACCTCCGACGAGATCGTCTCGAGCGGCGTGCCCGACCTCGACGCCATGCTCGGCCGCAAGGGGTGGTACCGGGGGAGCACGGTGATCATCTCGGGCACCTCCGGCACCGGCAAGACGACCTTCGCCGCCCACTTCGCCGCCGCCGCGTGCGGGCGGGGCGAGCGGTGCCTGTTCATGGCCCACGAGGAGGGCGAGCGCCAGATCATCCGCAACATGGCGTCGGTCGGGATCGACCTGGCGGCGCCGGCCGCCGCCGGGATCCTCCGGGTCCGGGCGGTCCGTCCCACCCAGACGGGCCTCGAGGACCACCTGGCGACCCTCCACCGGGAGGTGGAGACCTTCGCCCCGGACGTGGTGGTGATCGACCCGGTCACCGACTTCCACTCGCTCGGCTCGTCCCGGGAGATCCGCTCGATGCTGATGCGGATGCTGGACTTCCTCAAGCAGCGCCAGGTGACGGCCCTGCTCACCAGCCTCGTCCCTGAGGGCGACCACGAGGACACCGTCATCTCCTCGCTCATCGACAGCTGGGTGCAGCTGCGCGCCGAGCGGACCGACCACGGCCGGGGCCGGGTCCTCTACGTCCTGAAGTGCCGGGGCATGCCCCACTCCCAGGAGGTCCGCCCCTACAACATCACCGACGACGGGATCGTCATCCGGGAGGCGGCGGAGGCGCACCGATGAGCGCCGCTGACGCGGCCGCCGACGGGCCGTGGCACCTGCGGCTCTACATCGCCGGGCGCACCGCCCGCAGCGAGGCGGCCCTGCACAACCTCCGCGAGATCTGCGAGGAGCACCTCGCCGGCATGTACAGCATCGAGGTGGTGGACCTGCTGGAGCGGCCCCAGCTGGCCCAGGGCGAGCAGATCGTCGCCATCCCCACCCTGGAGCGCCGCCTGCCGCCGCCGGTCCGCAAGATCATCGGCGACCTGAGCAACACCGAGCGGGTCCTGATCGGCCTCGACCTGCTCCCCCGCCGTTGACCGTCGACGGGCCCGGCGTCGCGGCCCTCCTCGAGTCGGTCCCGGTGGGGGTGGTCCTCGTGCGCGACGCCACCGTCGTCGGCTGGAACGCCGCCGCCGAGGTGCTCTACGGCCGCCGCCGCTCCGAAGCGGCCGGCCGCCCCCTCACCGAGGTGCTCTTCGAGCCGGCGGACGGACCGGCGGTGCTCGAAACGCTCGCGCGCGTCCGTGCCGGGGAGGTCTGGGAGGGCAACGCCCGCGTCCGGCGGGCCGACGGGGTCCTGCTGGTCAGCGGGTTCCGGGCCGTCCCGGTCGGCGACGACGGGCTCGTCGCCTGGGTGGCGCTCGACCACGTCGACCAGGCCATGGCCGAGCAGGAGCGCGCCGTCCTGCTGAGCGCCGAGCACGCCGCCCGGGCGACGGCCGAGGAGGCGCTCGGGCTGGTCGAGGCGGTCGTCGGCTCGGCGCCGGTCGGCATCGCCGTGTTCGACCTGCAGCTGCGCTACGTCCGGGTCAACGAGGCGTTCGCCGCCCTGAGCGGGCTGACGCCCGAGGAGCACGTGGGCAGCTTCGTGGGCGAGGTGGTCCCGCTGCCCCCCGAGGTCGCCGCCGACCTGCGCCGGGTGGTGACCACCGGCCGCCACATCCTCGACCGGGAGGTGGGCATCGACACCACCGCCGGCGGGCCCCGCTCGTTCCAGTTCAACTTCTACCCGGTGCAGACCACCGGCGGGGAGCTGATCGGCGCCGGCACCACGGTGGCGGAGGTGACCGCCCTCCGCCGGGCCGAGGCAGCCCGCGAGGAGATGCTCGCCGAGGCCCGCGCCGCCCAGCGCCGGCTGGCGGTGCTGTCCACTGCCAGCGCCGCCTTGAGCACGACCATGGACCTCGACGAGATGCTGGGACGCCTGGCCCGCTCCTTGGCGCCCGCCGAGGCCGACTGGTGCCTGATCGAGCTGCTCGGCGAGTCCGGCCGCTTCGAGCGGGCGGTGGCGTCCCACCGCTCGGCGGAGAAGGGGCGGGTGCTCCGGGCCACCATGCTGGCCTCGCCCGCCGACCAGGGCGGCGACGGGCCCATCGCCCGCGCCCTGCGGTCGGGCAAGGCGCAGCGCTTCGTCCGCCCGCAGGTGCAGGCGGCGTTCGCCCGGGCGGCCGCCGACCGGCACCTCGAGCGCTTCCCCGGCGTGGAGGACCTGCGCTCGGCGGTGGTGGTACCGATCCGCAGCGGGGAGGACCCCCTCGGTGTGCTCCTCCTCGCCACCGAGGGCGACCGCCTCCTCGGCGACGACGACGTCGACCTGGCCGTCGAGGTCGCCCACCGGGCGGCGCTCGCCGTGCGCAACGCCCGCTCCTACCAGCAGGAGCACGACATCGCCGAGAACCTCCAGCGCGGGCTGCTGCCGGCGTCGCTGCCCGAGGTGCCCGGCGTCGAGCTCGCCGTCCGCTACCTCGCCGCCACCGAGGGGGCCCTGGTGGGCGGCGACTGGTACGACGTCGCCCCCCTCGACGACGGCAGCGCCGCCCTGGCCGTCGGTGACGTGGTCGGCCACGACATCGTGGCGGCCTCCGCCGTCGGCCCGCTGCGCACCGGCCTGCGGGTGCACGCCGACGGCCGGGTCGACGAGCCGGCGCACGTCCTGGGCCGGCTGGACCGCCTCGTCGACCAGCTCGGCCTGCCGATGGCCACGGCCGTGCTGGCCGTGCTCGAACCCGGCCGCCGCCAGCTGCGCTGGAGCAGCGCCGGTCACCTCCCCCCGCTGCTGGTCCGGCGGTCCACCGCCCGCTACCTGGAGGACGGCGGCGGGCTCCCCCTCGGCGCCGGCGTGCCGGGCACGGCCCCGGCGCCTCGGCGCACCGCCAGCGTGCGCCTCGCCGCCGGCGACACGCTCCTGCTCTGCACCGACGGGCTGGTCGAGCGGCGCAGCGAGAGCATCGACACCGGCATGGCCCGCCTGGCCCGGGCGGTGATCGGCGTGGGCGGCGGCGTGGAGGAGCTGTGCGACGCCGTCCTCGACCGGGTGCTGCCTGCCGGGGCCCGCCGCAGCGACGACGTCGTGGTGCTCGCCGCCCGTCTCGGACCCGCCCTGACCGACGCGCCGGCGCCGGACGCGCCGGGGGCGGAGACGACGGAGGCGACGCCCCCGGCTCGCTAGGGTCACGGGCCGTGCCCGCCCTCCTGGATGTCCTGGTCACCGGCTACGCCGACGGGCGCGTGGCGAGCACCGTCGTGCTCGTGCGCGACGCCGGGCAGGTCATCGTCGTCGACCCGGGCATGGTCGCCGACCGCCGCGCCATCCTCGACCCGATGGAGCGGCTCGGCGTGGCACCGGCCTCGGTGACCGACGTCGTGCTCAGCCACCACCACCCCGACCACACGCTCAACGTGGCGCTGTTCCCCCCGGTGCGGGTGCACGACCACATGGCGATCTACGAGGGTGACACCTGGACCGACCGGGACGCCGAGGGCTACCAGGTCTCGCCGTCGGTTCGCCTACTGGCCACCCCCGGCCACACCGACCAGGACGTCACCACGCTGGTGACCACCGCCGACGGACTCGTCGCCTGCACCCACCTGTGGTGGTCGCAGGAGGGCCCCGAGCTCGACCCCTTCGCCCGGGACCAGACGCTCCTCGAGCGCTCCCGCCGGCGGGTGCTCGACCTGGCGCCGGTGCTGATCGTCCCCGGGCACGGAGGCCCGTGGGCACCCGCCTGACGAGGCAGGAAATGCTCGCATCTGCGTTCTGACGCAGATTTGTCGCCCTGACCGCCAGCATTTCTCCGCCGCCATTCTGCGTGGCGGAGGCCGGGCGCGCGAATTGCACAACCGCCACGGAACGGACAAAGATCCCACCCCTTTTTTCTCAAGAAGGGTTTGGTTCTTCCGATACCTACCGCTATGGTTGCCCGCCGGGGCGAGCTGGCGCTCCCCGGCTCAGACACGAAAGGCGCGTTGTCTTGCAGTTTGGTAGTCGTATTAATTCGCGCGCGCCGGTGCGCAAGCTGGGATTCACCGCAGTTGCGATGTTGCTGGCACCGGCCGCCGCCGCCGTCGGTGTGCCGCAGCCCGCCGGGGCCGCCCAGGTCACTGCGGCCCCGACGGCGGTGGCCGCCCGCCTCGGCGCCGAAGCCCGCCTGGCGGCCGCTCGATTGCCGGCGAATGCCCAGCTCCCGCACGCCGGCCGGGCCGAGGCGCTGACCCACCCCGGCAGCGACGGGCTCTCGGCCGGGCGCCTGACGGGCACGGTCGCCGCCGGGCACCTCGCTGCTGGACCCCTGCTGGCAGCCGGGCCGAGGGCCGGGTCGAGCTTCGGGCCGGCGGGCATCGACGTGTCGGCCTACCAGGGTGCCATCAGCTGGAGCCGAGTGGTCGGCCGCGGCAATCGCTTCGCCATCGTGAAGGCGACCGAGGCCACGTACTACACCAGCCCCGACTTCGCACAGCAGTACAACGGGAGTTATGCGGCCGGGATGATCCGCGGCGCGTACACGTTCGCCGTACCCAACAATTCCAGCGGTGCCGCCCAGGCCGACTACTTCGTGGCCCACGGCGGGGGCTGGGCCGCCGGCGGCCGCACGCTGCCGGGGATGCTCGACATCGAGTACAACCCCTACGGCCCCGAATGCTACGGGCTCTCGCACACGCAGATGAGCAACTGGGTGCGCTCGTTTGACAACGAATACCATCGGCTGACGGGGCGGATGCCGATCCTCTACACGAACGCGTCGTGGTGGAACGCATGCACCGGAGGTTCGGCGGTCGCCGCCCAGGATCCCCTCGACGCGGCCGCCTGGGGCCCGAGCCCGAGCCCGCTGCCCGGCGGATGGGGGATCGAGACGATCTGGCAGTACACCGACAGCAACGGCCTCGGCTACGACGGCGACCGCTTCAACGGCAGCCTGGCCGGTCTGACGTCCCTGGCCGCCGGCCACCCGGTGACCGCCGGCGGCGGCACCGGCGGCGGCACCGGCGGCGGCACGGGGACCGGCGGCGCCGCCCCGGGCCCCGGTGGCGGTCCCCCCGGGATCCTGCAGGCGGGCCGCATGCTGGCTGCCGGGCACCAGCTGGTCGCCCCCAACCACCTCTTCCGCCTGGTCATGCAGGGCGACGGCAACCTCGTCATCTACAACCGGGCCAACCGGCCCCTGTGGGCCACCGACACCGTCGGTCACGCCGGCAACGAGCTGGTCATGCAGCGCGACGGCAACCTGGTCGTCTACGCCACCCAGCCGGTCCAGCGGGCGCTGTGGAGCAGCGGCACCGCCGGTCGGGGCCCGAGCCAGGCCGGCCTGCTCGACACCGGCAACTTCGTCGTGAGCAGGCTCGGCGCCGGCCTCACCTGGCAGACGCACACCGGCTCCCGCGGCTGAGCGAGCGGCCGGCCCCGGGGCACCACCCCGGGGCCGGGCCCGGGCGTGCCGAGCGGCGGCGATCTAGCGGGCGGGCAGCTCGATCGAGACGCTGGTCGCCTTCACCGACGCCACCGCCACCACGCCCCGCTCGAGGCCGAGCTGGTCGGCCGCCTCCCTGCTGATCAGCGACACGACCCGGAACGGCCCGGCCACCATCTCGACCTGCGCCATCACCTGGTCGCGCACCACGTTGGTGACGATGCCGGTGAGCCGGTTGCGCGACGAGTGGCGGCCCGCCGCCGGGTCGGCGCCGTCCTCGATGAGGCCGGCGGCGAAGTCGGCGAGGGCGGCGCCGTCGATGCTGCGACGGCCGCTCTCGTCCCGGGTGACGGGCAGGCGGCCGCTGTCAGCCCAGCGACGGACGGTGTCGTCGCTGACGCCCAGGAGACGGGCGGCCTGGCTGATGCGGTAGGCAGGCAACACGTGCAGTCTCCCATATGAGTGGCGTCCGATGAGGTCGGTCCTAGGCTGGGGGCGATGGACATCCACGACGAGATCCGGCGGTACTGGGACGAGGACGCCGCCGTCTACGACGACGTCCCGCGCCACCGCCCGACCGACGCCGGGGAGCTGTCCGCCTGGTCGGCCACCCTGGCGCGCCTGTTGCCGCCGCCCCCGGCCCGGGTGCTCGACTGCGGTGCCGGGACGGGCTTCCTGTCGATCCTCGCCGCCCGCCAGGGCCACAAGGTGACCGCCCTCGACCTCTCCCCCGCCATGCTGGCCCGGCTGGCCGCCCACGCCGCCGCCGAGGGTCTCGGGATCGACCTCGTGGAGGGACGGGCCGACCAGCCGCCGCCCGGCCCGTTCGACGCGGTCATGGAGCGCCACCTGCTGTGGACCCTCCCCGACCCGATCGGCGCCCTGCGGGCCTGGCGGGAGGCGGCCCCGATGGGCCGGCTGCTGGTCTTCGAGGCGGTGCGCGGCGGCGGGGACCCCCTCGCCGGGGCCCGCCTGGCCGCCGGCCGGGCGCTCGGGCGGCTGCGGGGCCAGGTCACCGGCCACCACGCCGAGTACCCGCCGGAGCTGCTCGCGGCGCTGCCGCTCGGCGCCTCGACGACCCCGGCGGCGGTGGTCGAGGCCGTGACCGCCTCGGGATGGCCCGACCCGTGGCTGGAGCGGTTGCGCGACGTGGAGTGGGCCACGCGGGAGGCCCAGCCCCGGGCCGAGCGGCTCCTCGGGCTGCCGGCCCGCTTCGTGGTCACCGCCGGCTGACCGTCGCGCCGCCGGTCGCGACCGGCCGGACGGGTAGTAGAACACGACCATGGCCGAGCACGCCGTCACCGAGTCCCTCCCCGACGTGGCCCGCCGGCTCCTCGCCGGCGACCGCACCGGCACCGTCACCGCCCGGGTCGTCGACATCCAGGGGTTCTCCACCTGGGCCGGCGACGAATTGGTCGTCGTCGACGGCGGCGGGGTCCGCCACGGCCGGCTGCTCGGGTCGGCCGGCACCGCCGAGGTGCTCGCCGCCGCCGGCCCACTGCTCGGCCGCGGCGCCCACGAGCTGGCCTCGGCGGTGGTGGAGGTCCACGGGGCGGCGGTCGCCGAGGCGGGCCTCTCCTGCGGGGGGCGGGCGGAGCTGCTCCTGCAGCCGACCGCCACCATCCCCCCGGCCCTGTGGGAGTTGCTCGCCGGGCGGCAGCCGGCGGCGCTGCTGACGCGCGTCGACGGGGCGGGCCGGGCGGCGGCCTCCCAGGTCGTGGCCGCCGACGGGACGGTGTGGGGCGCCCTCGCCCCGCCGTCGCCGGAGGCGGTGGCCGAGGCCGGCAGGCTGCTCGGGACGGGCCACAGCGCCACCCGGCGCGTCGAGGACGCCGCCGGCACGGTGCTGGTGGAGGCCTGGGTCCCGGCGCCCCGGCTGGTGGTGGTCGGCAGCGGCGAGCTCGTCGACGCCCTGCGCGACCAGGGCCGGCTGCTCGGTTGGGCCCTGCAGGCAGTCGAGGACCGCCCCGCCGACGGGGGGGACTGGGCCGCCCTGCACGACGCCTTCGAGTGGGCCGGCGGGTCGGCCGCCCTGGTCGTGCTCAGCCACGACCCCCACGTCGACGTGCCCGCCCTGGCCGCCGGTCTCGACGCCGGGCTCCCCTACCTCGGGGCGATGGGCTCCCGCAGGACCCAGTCCCGCCGGCTCGAGCGCCTGGTGGCCAGCGGCCGGCGGGCCGAGGAGCTGGACCGCATCCACCGGCCGGTCGGCCTGGACCTCGGTGGCCGCAGCGCCCCGGAGGTGGCGCTCGCCATCTGCGCCGAGGTCCTCGCCGTCCACTGCGGGCGCGACGCCCGGCCGCTGCGGGAGCACACCGGGCCGATCAACGACCGCCCGGCCGCCGAGCCCGCCACCGCCTGAGCCGGGCTCCCGCCGGGCGGCTCAGCCGGCGCGCGCCGCCCGGTACCGGCGGATCAGGGCGTTGGTGGAGCTGTCGTGGCGCAGCTCCGGGCTGCCCTCGGCGGTCAGCTCGGGCACGATGCGCTGGGCCAGGGCCTTGCCCAGCTCGACGCCCCACTGGTCGAAGCTGTCGATCCCCCACACCACCCCCTGGGTGAGGACCCGGTGCTCGTAGGTCGCCACCAGCTCGCCGAGGACCCGGGGGGTCAGCGCCGACGCCAGCAGCGTGTTGGTGGGGTGGTTGCCGGCGAAGGTCCGGTGCGGCACCTGGGCGGCGGGGACGCCCTCGGCCTCGACCTCCTCGCGGGACCTGCCGAACGCCAGCGCCTCGGTCTGGGCGAAGAGGTTGGCCATCAGCAGGTCGTGGTGGGTGCCGACACGGTGGTGGGGGTGCAGGAAGCCGATGAAGTCGGCGGGGATCAGCCGGGTCCCCTGGTGGAGGAGCTGGTAGTAGGCGTGCTGGCCGTTGGTGCCCGGCGTGCCCCACACGACCGGCCCGGTCGGCAGGTCCACCGGCTCGCCGGTGAGGGTCACGGACTTGCCGTTGCTCTCCATCTCCAGCTGCTGGAGGTAGTCGGCGAAGCGGGACAGGTAGTGGTCGTAGGGCAGCACCGCCTGGGTCCCCGCCCCCCACAGGTCGTAGTACCAGACGCCGATGAGGCCCATGAGGGCGGGCAGGTTGCGCTCGAAGGGGGCGGTGCGGAAGTGCTCGTCGATCGCCCGGAACCCGGCGAGCATGTCCCGGAACGCCTCGGGGCCGATGGCGACCATGAGCGACAGCCCGATGGCGGAGTCGTAGGAGTAGCGCCCGCCGACCCAGTCCCAGAAGCCGAACATGTTGGCCGGGTCGATCCCGAACTCGCGCACCTTCTCGGCGTTGGTCGACACCGCCACGAAGTGCCTGGCCACCGCCGCCCGGTCGCCGAGGCCGGCCAGCAGCCAGTCGCGGGCGGTGGTGGCGTTGGTGATGGTCTCGAGGGTGGTGAAGGTCTTGGAGCTGACGATGAAGAGGGTCTCGGCCGGGTCCAGGTCGCAGGTGGCCTCCCAGATGTCGCTGCCGTCGACGTTGGAGACGAAGCGGAACACCGTCGAGCGGTCGGCGTGGTCCTTCAGCGCCTCGTAGGCCATCTTCGGGCCGAGGTCCGAACCGCCGATGCCGATGTTGACCACCGCCCGGATCCGCTTGCCGGTGTGGCCGCGCCATTCGCCGCTCCGGACACGGCGGGAAAAGTCCTCCATGTCCCGCAGGACCGCGTGCACGTCAGGGACCACGTCGTGGCCGTCGGTCGTGATGCTGGTGCCCTCCGGGGCGCGCAGGGCGACGTGCAGCACCGCCCGGTCCTCGGTCACGTTGATGTGCTCGCCGGCGAACATGGCGTCGATGCGCTCCCGCAGGCCGGCGCGCTCGGCCACGGCGGCGAGGAGCCGGACGGTCTCGGCGGTCAGCCGGTTCTTCGAGAAGTCGAGGTGGAGGTCGGCGGCGTCCACGGTGAGGGTCTCGCCCCGGGTGGGGTCGTCGGCGAACAGCTCGCGCAGGTGCCGGCCGGCCAGGCTGCGCTGGTGCTCGGCCAGCGCCTTCCACTCGGGGGTCTCGGTGATCCGCGCCGGCGTGATGGTCATGGCGGCAGTCTGCCCTGCGGGGGAGACCGGTAACCTGCGGCGGTGGTCCGCCGCCTGCTCCTCTGGGACATCGACGGCACGCTGGTGCGGGCCGGCTTGCTCGGCGCCGAGGTGTTCGACCGGGCGCTCGAGGACGTGCTCGGCGAGGTGCCGCCCGGTCGGGTGCGCATGAGCGGCAAGACCGACCCCCTGATCGTCCACGAGCAGCTGGCGCTGCTCGGCCTCGAGCCCGACCCGACCACCGTCGAGGCGGTGCTCGACCGGCTGGTCGCCCGCCTCGCCGAGGTCGCCCACCGGCTCCCCGGCCAGGGCACCCCGTGCCCGGGGGTGCCGGAGCTGCTCGAGGCCCTCGGCGGCGACCCGGCGGTGGCGTCCGGTGTCCTCACCGGCAACCTGCGGCCCAACGCCGAGGTCAAGCTGGCCGCCTTCGGGCTCGACCGGCTGGTCGACCTCCGCCTCGGGGCCTACGGCAGCGACGACATCGACCGCAACGCGCTCGTGCCGATCGCCCGCAAGCGGGCCACCGAGCACCTCGGCGCCGAGGTCGCCGCCGACGACACCTGGGTGATCGGCGACACCCCCCGCGACCTCGAGTGTGCCCGCCGGGGCGGGGTGCGCTGCCTGCTGGTCGGGACCGGCACCTACGACGTGTCCGAGCTCGGGTCGCTCGGCGCCGACGTCACCCTCCCGGACCTGACCGACACGGCGACGGTCCTCGAGCTGCTGGCGGGGGCGGCGTGAGCGGCCATCCCCGCTTCCACCTGGCGGTGCCCGTCGACGACCTCGACACCGCCCGGGCGTTCTACGGCGCCCTGCTCGGCTGCCCGCAGGGGCGGGAGGCCGACACCTGGGTCGACTGGGACCTCTACGGCCACCAGCTCGTGACCCACCTGGTGCCCCGGGCCGCCGACCGGGTGGCGGGACGCAACCCGGTCGACGGCCACGACGTGCCGGTCCCCCACTTCGGGGTGCTGCTGGGCGTCGAGGACTTTCACCTCCTCGCCGCTCGCCTGCGCGACGCCGGCGTGGGGTTCGTGATCGAGCCGCACCTCCGCTTCGCCGGGCTGCCCGGGGAGCAGTGGACGATGTTCTTCCTCGACCCGACGGGCAACGCCTTGGAGTTCAAGGCGTTCGCCGACGACGCCGGCGTCTTCAGGCGGTAGGCAGCTCCCCGGCGTCGAGTTGCCACTCGCCGGCGGCGACGTTGGCCTCGACCTGCTCGGGCCTGGTGGCGCCGGCGATCAC
>DASSZM010000165.1:0-11101 GCA_035702855.1 Acidimicrobiales bacterium
TCCTCGCCCAGTCGTGGAGCTCGGCGTAGGTCCACCGCCGCCCGCTCGGCACGTCGACGAGGGCGTCGCCCTGCGGCTGGCGGGCGGCGGTCGCCGCCAGGTTGGCGCCGATGGTGTCGCCGAGCAGTGGGACGTCGGCGACCCCCGAGGCGTAGGACCCCGAGGCGTAGGACGTGGACAGCGGCATCGTGCGGACCCCCCTGGACGCGAACGGACGCTCGGGTCGCGAGCCTAGGCCGCACGCCCCACCCACCGATCGCGATCGACCACCCGCCGGGCCGGTCGCCCCGATCACCGTGGGCGACGGCACGATAGGTTACGGGGCCATGGCGAGCGTCGAGCCGGCTCCCGGCCGGCTGGGCGGGGGCTCCGACGCCCGACCCGGGCAGCGGAGCGAGTGGGCACTCCCCCCGGTGGGCTGGTTGCTGGCGGGCAGTGCGCTCGTCGTGGTCGCCGGGGTCGGTGCGGGTGCGGGGCCACTGGTCGTCGCCGGGTCGGCCCGGCCGCTGTCGTTGCACTCCCTCCCGTCGAGGCGGTCGGACCGGCCGACCGCGACCACGCTGCCCGGATCGGCCGGGACGGCACGCCCGCTGCCGCCGGCTACCGGCTCGCTGGGCTCGCCCGGAGGGCTCGGATGGCTGCTCGTCGCCGTCGTCGCCGCCGCCGTCGCCGCCCTCGCCGTGTGGCGGTGGAGGGAGGGGGCCCGGTACCGGGTGGGCGCCTCGCTGGCCGCCGATCCCGTCGGGGTCGCGCCCGCGCCCGCCGACGCCGTCCCCGACGTGCGGGCCGCCCTCCGGGCCCTCGACGACGAGACGGACCCCCGTGGGGCCGTCCTCGCCTGCTGGCTCCGGCTGGAGGACGCGGTGGCGGCGACGGGAGCGGCGCGGGCCCCGGCCGAGACCTCCGGCGAGCTCACCCGCCGGGTGCTGGCGGCCCACGCCGTCGACCCCGGCAGCCTGGCCCGGCCCGTGGGGCCGGGGCGGCACCGCCGTGAGCACCCGGCCGCCCCCCTCCGACCGCCCGTCCCCGGGGGCGCGGTCACGGCACCACCACGACGATCGGGGCCCCCGCCTTGGTGACCAGGTTGCGGCCGATGGAGCCGGCCAGGTGGTGCCGGACCTTCGTGCTGCGACCGACCACGATGGCGTCGGCACCGGCCGCCCGGCCCACGCGGAGCAGCTCGTCGGCCGCGTCCCCCCGGCAGTGCAGGAACAGCACGTCCACGTCCTGGCCGGCGACGTTGGTGGCCACCTCCCGGCGGAGCTGCTCGGCGCACTCCTCGGCGAGCGTCGCCACGCAGGCGTCGACCGGGACGCCGTAGGCAGCCGCCGACGCCGCCAGCGCCGCGGCCCGGTCCGTCCGAGGCGCGACGTAGACCACGAGCAGCGCCGACCCCCGCCGGCGGGCCTCGCCGCAACCCCACCAGAAGGCGTCCCACGAGCTGGCCGAGCCGTCCAGCCCCACCACCACCGCCGCCGCCGGCACCGGCGGGTCGGCGGGGGGCGCCGGCTCGGGCCGGCGGATCGGGTCCTGCATCGGGCTGGTCACGGCCGCCCCACCCCGCACCGCCGCGGGCTCACGGGGCGGGCTCCCGATCCCGGTCGTGGCGATCGACCATGGCCGCCAAGGCGGGCGCGGCCCGCGCCACGGCACCGAGATCCTCCGCCGGAAGCTTGTCGATCAACCGGGCGAAGCCTTCGGCGCCCGAGCGTCGCACGGCGCGCAGGTAGCCGGCGCCGGCAGGCGTCAGCGAGACCAGCACCACCCGCTGATCGGTGGCCGCGCGGCGGCGCTCGACGAAGCCGCTGCGCCCGAGCGTGCCGACCAGCGCGGTCATCGACGGCTGGGTCACGCCCTCCAGCGCCGCCAGGTCGGTGATCCGGCGCGGTCCGGTGCGCTCCAGCGTCGCCATGGTCGCCGCGGCGGTCAGGCTCACCTCGCGTGGGGTCTGGCGGACCATCGCGACCATCAACCCGTAGAGCGCCTCCGCGGCCGCCGTGCGGGCATCGTGGCCGGCTCGCAGGGGCGGCCGGCTCGTCGGCTGCAGCGTCATCGGTCTTCTCGGTCCACTCCGGGTTGCAGGCTCAGTCCATAGAGGCTCTATGCATCCCTCAGCGTAGCTCCGCGTGACCCCTCGGCGGCCGACCACCCCGACCAACGCTCCACCTCGACCACGAGGGTGGGCCCCTCGGGCCGTCGCTCCCGGTACGGGGCGTAGCGGGCCACGAGGAGGTCGACGAGGCGTCGCCCCTCGGCCGAGCCCGGCGGGACGACCCGCGCCGAGCCGTCGGCGCGCGCCCACCACAACCGCCCCCAGTCCTCGTCGTAGTCGTCCACGAGGACCGCGACGCGGGGGTCGGCCGCGATGTTGTCCAGCCGGCGCAGCCGCTGCGTGCGCTTGGGCTTGTGGTCCACGGCGCTGGCGAGAGTGTCGCCGTCGACGGCGAAGACCAGCGGGACCACGTGCGGCCGGCCGTCCGGCCCGGTCGTGGCCAGCCGGGCGACGCGCGCCGCGACGAACCGCCGGCGGGCCTCCTCGGGGGTCACTCGCCGTGTGCCTCGGCCACCGCGGCCTCGAAAGCGTCGAGGGCCCGCTCGACGCGGCCCTGCCCGGCCGACGGCAACCAGTGGACGACGCGGCGGAAGCCGGCGTCCTCGAATCCGGCGATGACCCGGGCGTCAGCAGGGACCCCCATCACCATGAGCTCGATCGCCCGGTCGGCGTCCCCCTGCAGCCGGCGGGCCCGCTCGAGGATCCCCTCCGCTGCGTAGTTGGGCATCCAGGCGTCGCCGAAGGCCCGCACCCGGTCGGTGACCGTCGGCCCGTTGCCCCCGACGAGGACCGGCGGGTGTGGCCGCTGGGCCGGCTTCGGCCACGACCAGATCCGGTCGAAGTCGACGAGCTCGCCGTGGTAGGAGGCCTCGTCCTGGGCCCAGATCACCTTCATCGCCTCCACCCGCTCCTGCAGCAGCCGCATGCGGCGACGCGGGTCGGTCCCGTGGTTGGCCATCTCCTCGCGGTTCCACCCGGCACCGACGCCGAACTCGACCCGGCCGCCGGAGAGGGCGTCGACGCTCGCCACCTCCTTGGCGGTGACGATCGGGTCTCGCTGGACCACCAGGCAGATGCCGCTCCCGACCCGCAGCCGGCTGGTCGCCGTCACCGCCGCCGTCATGGCCACGAACAGGTCGTAGGTGTGCACGTACCGGCGGGGCAGGTCGCCGCCGCCCGGGTACGGGCTGCGCCGGTCCGCGGGGATGTGGGTGTGCTCGGGGAAGAACAGCGACTCGTGGCCGCGGGCCTCGACGAGGCGGGCGACGCTCGCCGGGTCCATGCCGTCGTGGGTGGGAAAGATCGCAACGCCGAAATCCATGCCGGCGACGCTACGAGCCGGCCGCAGCGGACGGGCCGCCCCCCGGGGTCAGCCGTCGTGCAGGGTGAGCGAGCCGGTCACGAAGCCACCGCTCGGCAGGAGCTCCACCCACGTCGGGCCGGGTGCGAGCGTGATGGGCGTCCCACCGGTCGTCACCAGCCGGGCCGGCACGGCCGTGCTCGATCGGGACCAGGTGCCGGAGACGGCGCGCCCGCCGGTGAGGACCACCAGCGGCCCGGAGCCGACCGTGATGCTGTGCACGCCGAGGGCGAGGTTGACGTCCTCGGGCCAGGTGCCCGACACCGTGGCGACGCGCTCGATGACGACGTTGGCCGCGTGCAGGGGGTGCCCCACAGCGGTCCGGTCGACGCTGCCGTCGACCGTCCGCAGCCACAGGTGGGCCGACGGCACCCACTGCCAGCCGACCGAGTAGGAGGAGGAGAACTGCAGGGTGGCCGCCGTCACCGGTGGGCCGGCCTTGGTCGGCGAGCCGTAGTGGAAGATCGGGTGGGGCGCCGTGGCCGGCGTCATGGCCTTCCACAGCGCGGCGGTCGAGGCGTAGAGGTTCTCGGGGGGATAGCGGCTGGAGATGCGCACGTAGGCGCCCGGCACCCGGTCGAAGTTGAGGTCCACCAGCCCGGCGGCATGCACCAGCGCCTCGTCGGGGATGATGCCCCCGGCGAAGGCGAAGCCGGGGTGGCCGAACTGCGGGAGCATCTGATCGTCGATCCAGCGCGTGGAGCGCACGGGGCCCACGGCGGCCGACTCGTTGCACTGGTAGATGGCCACGAGCCGGGTCATGGCGCCCTCGATGGGCTCCTCGATCACGATGTCGGCCCGGTCCAGGCCGCTCTGCGGCCACGCCCCGGGATCGTTGCCGACCTTGATGGCCAGCGCAGCGCGCTGCGGCACCTTCCCCCCCGGGGCCGGCTGGCCGGTGAGGGGACAGGTGGGGCGGGGCGCCGGCGCCGTGGTCGGCGGCGTGGTGGAGGTCGACGTCGAGCTCGACGGCGGCGGCGAGGTGGTCGGGTGGTCGGCGTGGGCGCCGCAGCCGGCCAGGAGCAGGGCCGAGCCGGCGGCGGCGACCGCCCAGCGGCGCCTCCGCGACGACGGGACATGCGATCGGAGCACGCCACAGCCTCGCGGCTGGGCCGGCCCGAGTGGCGGAGCCCCGCGGCGGGCCCCGCTCGCCGCCCACCTGCCTCAGTCGGTCACCAGCCGCCGCAGGAGCGTCGCCACCTCCGCCGGGGCGAATCCCAGCGTGGCGTCGCCCACCGACAGCTCGACGCGCAGCGACGCCGGCCCGTCGACGGCGAACGGCTCCGGCCAGGTCCACACGCCCTGTTCCTCCGCCAGGGCGGCGGCCCGCCGGCGGAGGTCCGACGGGGTGGCACCGAGCTGCAGGTGCATCATCGAGGTCTGCGGCGGTGACGGCAGGACCGTCACGCCGTCGACCTCCGCCACGGCGGCGGCCACCGCCCGGGCGTGGGTCAGGTACCCGGGCATCCGCGGCCGGCGGCGGGCGAGCTCCGCCAGGCCCGAGGCGGCGTACGGCCACAGCGCGAACGCTCGCCCGCCGTGACGGGTACGCCACTCCGACACCTCGGCGACCACGTCGGCCGGGCCGGCGACGCAGCAACCGGCGATGGCGCCGATGCCCTTGTACAACGAGACGTAGACCGTGTCGAACAACGCAGCGATCTCCGCCTCGCTGCGGCCGTAGCCGGCGGCGGCCTCCCAGAGGCGGGCGCCGTCCAGGTGCGCCGCCGCGCCACGCTCGCGCGCCCACGCCGTCATCGTCTCCAGCTCGTCCCACGCGGGCAGCACGCCGCCGAGGTCGCGTTGGGGCAGCTCGATCAGCAGGGCCGCCGGCGGCTCGGCGACGCCGGCCAGTGCCGCCGGCGTGAGGGGGGTGCGGATCTCGCCGGCCGGGGTGCCGACGAGGCCGTGGAGACGCTGGTAGCCGCGGCCTTCGCGCCAGTCCAGGTGGCACGCGGGGTGCCACACGACGCTGCGCCGTCCCCGGCGGTCGGCGTGGACGCGCAGGGTCGCCTGCTGGGCCATGGTGCCGGTCGGCACGAACACGGCTGCCGGCTTGCCCAGGAGCGCCGCCACCTCCGCCTCGAGGTCGGCCACGGCGCCACCCTCGCCGTAGCGGTCCGCCTCGGTGTCGCCCGGGATGGCCGCCAACAGGTCGGCCGGTCGGCGCTGGCCGTGCCCGTTGAGGAAGCGGGTGCAGCGCCCCCGCAGCGCCTCGAGCGCGGCCCGGTCGTCGTGGGGGGTCAGCACGGGCCCGCTCCGGCCAGGGCGACGAACTCCTCGATGCGAGCGCGCACGACGTCCAGGCTCGACGTCCAGAAGCCCTCGTCGGTGATGTCGATGTCGAAGCGGCCGGCGAGCTCGGCCGCGGGCGCCGAGCCGGTCGACGCCAGCAGGTCGTCGTAGTCGGCCCGGAAGGCGTCGGCATCCTCCTGGTAGCGGGCGAAGAGGCCCAGGCCGAACAGGAGCCCGAAGGTGTAGGGCCAGTTGTAGAAGTGGGCCTCGGGGAAGTAGTAGTGCGGCTTCAGGACCCACATCCACGGGTGGCAGGTGGCCGGGTCGACGCCGTCGCCGTAGGTCTCCGCCTGGGCGCTGCGCATCAGCTCGCAGAGCTCCGGCACGGCCACCAGCCCCGATCGGCGACGCTCGAAGACCGCCGATTCGAACAGGAACCGGGAGTGGATGTCGACCACCACCTGGCAGGCGCCCTGCAGGTCGACGTTGAGCAGGGCCAGGCGAGCGGTCTCGTCGGCGGCATCGAGGGCGGCGGCGGTCATCAACGTCTCGCAGAAGATGCTCGCCGTCTCCGCCAGCGCCATGGGCGTCGTGCGCGCGAGGGCCGGGCGGGAGGCGAGGTTGGTGTTGTGGTAGGCGTGGCCCAGCTCGTGGGCCAGTGTGCTGGCGCTGTCCCAGGAGCCGCTGAAGTTCATGAGGACGCGGGATTCGGCGCCCCGCACCGGCATGCAGAACGCCCCACCCCGCTTGCCGGCCCGTGGCCCGGCGTCGACCCACCGCTCGTCGAAGGCGCGGCGGGCCAGGCTGCGCAGCTGCGGGGAGTAGGAGGAAAAGGCCTCCTCCACGGCGGTGGACGCCTGCGCCCAGGAGATGGCCGCCTCGCCGGGGACCGGGGCGACCAGGTCCCACCAGGCCAGTGCCCCCGGCGCGCCGAGCAACGCGGCCTTGGCCCGCAGGAAGCGCCGGAAGTCGGGGAAGGAGGCGACCACGGCGGCCTGCATGGCGTCGAGCACGGCGCGGTCGATGCCGTTGGCCCACAGGGCGGGAGCGAGGGCGTCGGGCCAGCCCCGGCGCTGGTTCATCGTCACCGCCTCCCCCTTGATGCCGTTGAGGCAGGCGGCGACCGGCGTCGAGATCGACTCCCACGCCTCCTGCTCGGCCCGCCACGCCGCCTCCCGCACGGCCCGCTCCGGCGCCTCGGCGCGCCCGCGCAGCACCGTCGCCGGCACGGTCTCGCCCTCCAGGGTCCCGGTCAGGCGGGAGGTGAGCTCGCCCCACAGCCGTGCCCAGGCGAGGCCGCCGGTGAGCCGGAGCTCGGCGGCGAGTGCCTCCTCGCCGTCGGAGAGGAGGTGCTCGGCGGCCTCCCCGGAGCGCTGCAGCAGGTAGCCGTGCTCCGACGCCGTCGGGCTGGCGCTCGCGAGGGCCCCGGCTCCCAGGCGGGCGATCCACGCGTCGCGGCGGGCAGCGAGCACCTCCAGGGTGGCGCCGAGACCGTCGAGGCGGGCCTGCTCGGCGGCCGCAGCGGTGTCGTCGGCGTCGGTGGTGACCAGCGCGTGCACGAAGGCCTCGAGGAGGCGGAGCTGCTCCAGGACGGCGTTGGTGGCGCCGAGCACGTCGTCGAGGGCGGCGATGTCGCCGGCGGTGGCATCGGCCGGCTCGCCGCCGCCGACACCGTGGCGGTCGAAGAGAGCCGCCAGCCGCTCGACGTCGGCGCCCAGGCGCTCGCTGGCGCCGGCGTAGGCCCGCGAGGCGAGGCCGGGGAAGAGGCTGGCGGTGTCCCAGCGGGGAAGGTCCCGCACGTCGGTCATCCGCAGCAGGTTAGGGACGGTCGCCGGTCCCGTCCGCCCCCCTTGTCGGATCGAACACGTGTTCGATACGCTCGGGGCCATGCCGACCATCACGATCAGCTGGGCAGGTTCGCCGACCCGTCGGAGCCTCGACCGGGCGGTCGCCGAGCGGATCAGCGTCGCCGCCCAGGAGACGCTGCGGCGGTCCGAGACGGCCGGGAGCGTGGCGGTGGAACTGGAGGAGCCCGGTCCGGGCTCCTGACCGCGCCGTCCCGCCGGCCCGGGGCCGGCGGCCGCGACCACCGGCGCGGGCTACCGTCGACCGGGTGACCGACGCCGCACCGGAGCCCCGCCCCTTCGCCGACCTCGACGGCTTCGTCGCCATCCCGCGGGTGACGGGGCTCGCGGTCTCCGCCGCCGGCCGGGTGGTGGCGGCGGTGGACGTGCTGGACGACGCCGGCGGTGCCCGCACCGGGGCGCTGTGGGAGCTCGACCCCGCCGGCGGCGAGCCGCGCCGGCTCACCCGGTCCGCCACCGGCGAGTCCGCACCGGCGTTCCTGCCCGACGGCACCCTGGTGTTCACCTCGGCGCGCGCCGACGACGAACCGGCGCTCTGGGCCCTCCCCCCAGGCGGGGAGGCCGAGGCGATCGCCCGCTACCCGGGTGGCGTCCGGGGCCCCGTCGCCGCCCGCTCCACGGCGGCGCTGCTCGCCGGCGCCGCCCGCCCGGTCGGGGCCGACCCGGCCGGCGACCCCGACGGATCGGCGACGCGCACCCTGCGCAAGGACCGCAAGGTCGACGCCATCCTCCACACGGGCATGCCGATCCGCCACTGGGACCGCGAGCTGGGCGACCTCAGCCCCCGGCTGCTGTTGGTGAGCCCGGGCGCCGAGCCGGTCGACCTCGCCCCCGACGCCACCTTCGAGCTGACCGAGGCGAGCTACGACCTGGCGGCCGACGGCACGCTGGTCTCGGTCACCTGGACCGAGCGCTGCGCCCGGGGGCGCACCAGGACCGGCGTCGCACTGATCGAGGTCGCCGGGGCGCACCGGCGGGTGCTGTTCCCCGCCGAGGGCGACTACGGCGGGCCGCGGTTGTCGCCGGACGGGTCCGTGCTGGCGGTCGCCCGGCAGGTCGACGGCACCTTCGACGTGCCGATGACGGTCACGCTCTGCCTGGTCGGGACCGGGACCGGCGCCGGCCCGGCGGTCGAGGTCGACCTCGCCGAGCTCCACCCCACCGAGTGGTGCTGGACGCCGGACGGCGAGAGCCTGCTCGTCGCCGGCGACCGGCACGGGCGGGGCGCCGTCGTCGTCGTCGACGCCGCCAGCGGGCGGGTCGTCCGGCGCCTCGCCGCCGATGCCGCCTACGGCGCCCTCACCCCGGCTCCCGGCGGCGACGCCGTCTACGCCCTGCGCAGCAGTCCGTCCTCGCCGCCGACGGTCGCCCGCCTGGAGCTCGACCGCTCCGACCAGGAGCCACGGCTCCTCCCCTTCCCCGGTGCCTCGCCGGAGCTGCCCGGTGTGGTGGAGGAGATCACCGCCCGGGCACCCGACGGGTCCGAGGTCCGCTCGTGGTTGTGCCGGCCCGCCGGCGGGGACCGGGCGCCGGTGATGCTGTGGGTCCACGGCGGCCCGTTCTCCTCCTGGAACGCCTGGAGCTGGCGGTGGAACCCGTGGGTGGCGGTCGCCCGCGGGTGGGCGGTGCTGCTCCCCGACCCGGCCCTCTCGACCGGCTACGGGCCCGCCTGGTTCGCCCGCGCCTGGCCCCACCGGGCGGCGGCGGTCTGGAAGGACCTCAAGGCGGTGCTCGACGCCGCCCTCGCCCGCCCGGACCTCGACGGGGACCGCGTCGCCTGCCTGGGTGGGTCCTTCGGCGGCTACATGACCAACTGGATCGCCGGGCACACCGACCGCTTCGGGGCGATCGTCACGCACGCAGGGTTGTGGGCGCTCGACCAGCAACACGCGACGACCGACGCCGCCGAGTGGAAGACCGGCCTGTTCGGCACCGTCGAGGAGCACCCCGAGTGGTACGCGGACAACTCGCCGCACCGCTTCGTCGACCGGATCTGCACCCCGATGTTGGTGGTGCACGGCAACCGCGACTACCGGGTGCCGGTGAGCGAGGCGCTCCGGCTGTGGTGGGACCTCGTGAGCCGCCACGACGGCCCTCCCGACGCGCTCCCCCACCGGTTCCTGCAGTTCACCGGCGAGCACCACTGGGTCCTCGGCCCGGCCAACTCCAGGATCTGGTACGAGACCGTGCTCGGCTTCTGCGAGCGCCACGTCCTGGGCCGGCCGGTGGCGTCGCCGCCCGCGGCCTGAAGATCGCGCCGCCATGACCGCCGGCCGCCCGGCGCCCCAGCAGGCGGCGGCCCGCCCGCGGACGCGCTCGCAGGCGCAGCGGGCGAGCGTCGCCCTGGCGATCGCGTCGGCGACGACCGGCGTGCTCCCCGTGTTCCTCACCGGCGCCCTGGCGGTGCAGCTCGAGGCGAGTCTCCACGTCGGGGCGACGGCGATCGGCGCGGCCGTGGCCACGTTCTTCGGCGCCTCGGCGCTCAGCTCGGTCCGGGCGGGGCGTGCCGCCGAGCGGGCCGGCCCCTTCAAGGTCATGCTCGTCGCCGTCGGGCTCGCCGTGCTCAGCCTCCTCGGCGTCGGCCTGGCGGTCGGCTCCCTTCCCACCCTCCTCGGGTTCCTGGTCGCCGGAGGTCTCGCCAACGGGGCGATGCAGCCCGCCGTCAACCTCCTGCTCGCCCGGACCGTCGACGACCGCCGCCAGGGCCTCGCCTTCGGGGTGAAGCAGGCGGCCATACCCACCTCCACCCTGCTGTCGGGCCTGGCCGTGCCGGCGCTCGCCCAGACGGTGGGCTGGCACGTCGCCTACCTCGTCGCCGCCGGCCTGGCGGCGCTCGTCGGAGCCGTGCTCGTGCTGCCCGGGCGGCGGCTCATCCCCGGGCCGGCCCCGACCGGGCGGCGTCCCCCGGCCCGGGGCGCCGGGGGCGGTGCAGGCGGGGCGGCCGGCGACGGCTTCGACGCCCGGCCGTTGGTGTTGCTCGCCGCCGCCATGGCCTGCGCCGTGGCGGCCTCCAACGCCATGGGCTCGTTCGTGGTGCCCGGCGCCGTCCACGACGGGGTCGCCCCGGGCCTGGCCGGCCTGCTGTCGGCTGCCGGGAGCGTCGTCGGGTTGTCCGTGCGGGTGGGCCTCGGCTGGCGGGCCGACCGCACGACCGTCCGGGGCCGGCCCGCCGCCGCCGCCCACCTCCGCACCGTCGTGTCCCTCATCGCTGTCGGGGCCGTCGGCTACGCGGCGCTGGCGCTCGGGACCTACGGCCTGCTCGTCCCCGGCGTGCTGCTCGCCTACGGGGGCGGCTGGGGCTACAACGGCCTGTTCAACCTCGCCGTGGTGCGCGCCCATCCCCAGGCTCCGGCGCGGGCCACCGGCGTGACCCAGGTGGGGACCTACCTGGGCGGGATGATCGGGCCCCTCGGCTTCGGGATCGTCGCCGACCGCCTCGGCTTCGCGGTCGGCTGGGCGCTGTGCGCCGGGCTGGCGCTGCTCGCCGTCGCCGCCTTCACGCTCAGCCGCCGCCGCCTGCAACCGGCCCGGACCGGCGGGCTCGGCTGAGCGTTGCTCATGACCGGGGACGGCGAACGCCGATCGCCC
>DASSZM010000167.1:0-8748 GCA_035702855.1 Acidimicrobiales bacterium
ACGCACCAGCTCGGCCACGCCACAGCGTACCGAGCGGCACCGACGGCGCCCCCGGACCGCCCGGCGTTGGGGTACAAACGGGCGATGACCGCCGCCGACCCGCTCACCGCCGAGGACGCCTTCGGGCCGGCCCCGGCCGGCGAGGACCCCCTGCTCGCCGACCTGGCCGCCGTGGCGCTGGCCGCTGCCGGCGCCGCCGGCGCCTTCGCCGCCGAACGGCTCGGGACGCACCGCCGCGACGTGACGACCAAGTCCTCCGCCACCGACATGGTCTCCGAGGTGGACCGCGGGGCGGAGCGCCTGATCGCCGACCTGCTGGCCGAGCGCCGCCCCGACGACGGCCTGCTCGGCGAGGAGGGGGCGGACCGGCCCGGCACCACCGGCGTGCGGTGGGTGGTCGACCCGCTCGACGGGACCACCAACTACCTCTTCGGCGTCCCCGCCTGGTCGGTGTCGGTGGCGGCCGAGCTCGACGGCGCGCCGGTCGTCGGCGTCGTGGTCGACCCGTCCCGGGACGAGACCTGGGCGGCGGTGGCCGGACGCGGCGCCCGCTGCAACGGGACCGCGTGCCGGGTGGCCGAGGGACGCTCGACGACCGCCACCGCCCTGGTCGGCACCGGCTTCGGCTACGACCCGCAGCGGCGGGCGGCCCAGGCCGAGGTCCTGCGCACGGTGCTGCCGGCGGTGCGCGACATCCGCCGGTTCGGCTCGGCGGCGCTCGACCTGTGCTGGGTCGCCGGCGGCCGCCTCGACGCCTTCTACGAGCTGGGCCTCAACGCCTGGGACGCGGCGGCGGGCACCGTCATCTGCCGGGAGGCGGGCGGGGTGGTCGACACCCTCGGCAGCGGCGTGCTCCTCGCCGCCACCGCGTCCCTCGCCGGGCCCCTGCGCGACCTGCTCGGCTCGGCCGGGGCCTGAGCGCCGTCGGCCGCCGGGCCGCCGGCGCCGCCGGGCCGCTGGGCCGCTGGGCCGCTCGGGGAGCGGGGCGTTCAGGAGAAGAAGCTGCCGGCCACGTCGTGCAGGAGGTCGGGGTCGACGGTCTTCAGGGTGGTGACGGCGTCGCCGAGCGGGACCCGCACGATCCGGTCGGCGCGCAGGGCGACCATCTGGTCGTACGCCCCGTCGTGGACCGCCTCGATGGCGGCGATGCCGAAGCGGGTGGCGAGCACCCGGTCGTAGGCGGTCGGGGTCCCGCCCCGCTGGATGTGGCCGAGGATCGTCACGCGCGTCTCGAAGCCGGTGCGCCGCTCGATCTCGGGGGCGAGGACGTTGGCGATGCCGCCCAGGCGGGGATGGCCGAACTGGTCGGTGGAGGCGGAGGCGACCTCCAGGGTCCCCGCCACCGGCACGGCCCCCTCGGCGACCACCACGATGGAGGCGTAGCGACCCTGGGCGTGGCGGGCCTTGAGGCTCTCGCAGACGGTGTCGATGTGGAACGGCTCCTCGGGCACGAGGATCTCGGCGGCCCCCCCGGCGATGCCGGCGTAGGTGGCGATCCAACCGGCGTTGCGGCCCATCACCTCGCAGACGATGACCCGGTCGTGGGACTCGGCGGTGGTGTGGAGCCGGTCGATGGCCTCGGTGGCGATCTGCACGGCGGTGTGGAACCCGAAGGTCACCTCGGTGCCCGACAGGTCGTTGTCGATGGTCTTGGGCACGCCGACGACCCGGACGCCCTCGGCCGCCAGGTGGTGGGCGACGCCCAGGGTGTCCTCACCCCCGATGGCGATGAGGGCGTCGACTTCCCGGGCCTCGAGGGTCCGCAGGACCCGGGCGACGCCGTCGTCGATCTTGTAGGGGTTGGTGCGCGAGGTGCCGAGGATGGTCCCCCCACGCGGGAGGATCCCCCGGCAGTGCTCGACGTCGAGCGGCTGGGTCCGGTCCTCGACCAGGCCCTTCCACCCGTCGCGGAAGCCGACGAAGCCGTCGCCGTAGTGCACCTCGCCCTTGCGCACGACCGCCCGGATGACGGCGTTGAGGCCGGGGCAGTCGCCGCCCCCGGTCAGCATCCCGACTCGCATGGCTCCTCCTCCTCGGGCCGGCTGAGGGGGACCCTACGCGCCCGCCCCGCCCGCCGGGGAGCCCGGGGCGGCCCGCCCGGTCAGGTGCCCTTGGGGGCGCTCCGCTTGATCAGCAGGCCGACCTCCCGCTCGAAGTCGCCGGCGCCGGTGAAGCCCTTGTAGACGCTGGCGAAGCGGAGGTAGGCGACGTCGTCGAGGTCCCGGAGGCGGGCGAGGACCGCACGCCCGACCCGCTCGGAGGTGACCTCGCTCCCCTCGAGGCGGAGCTCCTCCTCGATCTCGGCGGCGAGGCCCTCCCCGGCGGCGGCGACCGCCGGTCGGTTCTTGGCGGCCGCCCCGATCCCCTCCACCACCTTGCGCCGGTCGAACGGCTCCCGCTCCCCCGAGCGCTTCACGACCACGAACGGCACCTCCTCGAGCCGCTCGTAGGTGGTGAACCGCCGGCCGCAGTGCAGGCACTCCCGCCGGCGACGGATCGCCCCGCCGTCGTCGGCGGCGCGCGAGTCCACGACCTTGTCATCCATGGCCGAGCACTGCGGGCACCGCATCGCGGTGAGCGTAGCGGTGGCCCCTCGGGTGCGATCGGCGCCCGCCGGCCCCGCGACGGGCGGTGGTGGCCGACCGCTCACGGGATGGAGGGCTCACGGGATCAGGGGAGGACGAGCTGCTGGCCGACCTGCAGCGGCCGACCGTGCGTCTCGACCTCCAGGCGGTCGACGAAGGCGAGCAGCGGGGTGTGCGGCGGGTCGTGGGCGACGGCGATGGACCAGAGCGTCTGGCCCGGCCGGACGACGACGACCTGGGCCGCGATCGGGCGCATGGCCGGCCCGCCGGGAGCGCCGACCAGCGTCCGGACCCCGGCGAGGGCCAGCAGGGCGACCGCCGCCAGCAGACCGGCGGCGACGATCCGGCGGCGTCGGTAGGTGGCCGCCGACTCCCGCCGGCGGCAGGCGGCGGGTGCACCCGCACGGCGGAGCGGGGCGGGCTCCGGGCGCGGAGTGCGGAGCGGCCGGAGCCGGTGGGGTACGACCTCGAATCGGGGGGGCACAGCGACGGCGACCACGGATCCTCCTCCGAAGAAGCGAACGTGTGTTCGGTGGGACCATCAGACCAAACACCCGTTCGATTGTCAAGGGTTCCGGTGCACGTCCCTGTCGCCGCCGCCCTCCGGGCCGCCGGTCCCGGCGGCAGGCCCCTCGGCCCGACAGGCCGTCAGCGCGAGAGGCCCAACGCCGCCAGGCGCTCCGGGAGCTCCTCGAGGACGTCCGGGCCCACCAGGTAGCCGGCGGCGCCCCTGGCGGCCGCCGCCGCCCGCAGGTAGGGCACGTCGGCGTGCGCCAGGATCACGGCGGCGACCGGCGGGGCGCGCCGGGCCAGTTGCTCGAGGGTGCCGTGCTCGAGGCCGGAGGTGCCGAGGTCGAGGAGGGCGAGGTCGTAGGGGGCGGCGAGCTCGGCGGCGGACCGCCCGTCCTCGAGCAGGGCCACCACCTCGAAGCGGGGGTCGTGGGCGAGGACCCAGCCGAGGACGCTGCGGAGGTGGGCCCACGGCTCGGCCACGACCACCCGGACCCGGGATGGGGGGAAGGCGCTGCTCACGCCCGCCAAGGTGGCGCGAACCGGCGCGATCCGGCGGAGGCGGGGGGCCCCGGCCGGGGGGTCGAAGGTCCCTTCCGCACCATCTGGGCCACCGGCCCGCCGGGACACCGGCGCGAACGCGACCAAACATATGTTTGATCGACCGCCCTGCACCGGCTACCGTCGATGACGATGAGCGACACCGAGCTGACCGGGAAGCGGCGGGAGATCCTCGAGTTCATCGCCGCCCAGCTGCGCGAGCGTGGCTACCCACCGTCCGTGCGGGAGATCGGCGAGGCCGTGGGGCTCACCTCCTCCTCCACCGTCCACACCCACCTGCAGACCCTGCAGCGCCAGGGCTACCTGCGCCGCGACCCCACCAAGCCGCGGGCGATCGAGGTCCGCTACGACGCCAACTCCGGTGCCGCCATCGAGCGTCGCCCGGCCCGCCACGTGCCGCTCGTCGGCGATGTCGCCGCCGGCACCGACGTGCTCGCCCAGGAGCGGGTCGAGGAGCTCCTGCCCCTGCCCGAGGACTTCACCGGCGACGGGCAGCTGTTCATGCTCCGGGTGCGCGGCGACTCGATGATCGACGCCGGCATCCTCGACGGCGACTTCGTCGTGGTCCGCCAGCAGGACACCGCCGACAAGGGCGACACCGTCGTCGCCGGCATCCCGGGGGACGAGGCCACCGTCAAGACCTTCGGCCGGCGCAACGGCAAGGTCGTCCTGATCCCGCACAACCCCACCATGGAGCCGATCGTCCTGGACCCCGAGGACGTCCACCTCTACGGCAAGGTCGTCACCGTCCTCCGCCGTCTCTGATCGCCCCCCGGCGCCCGGAATCGCCGGCCGTCGGGGGCTCAGGCCGGCCCGTAGAGCACGGCGCGCAGCACCCGGTGGACCGCCTCGAGGTCGGACCGGGTGACCCGCTCCTCGGCGGTGTGGGCCAGCTCCGGATCCCCGGGCCCGAAGTTGGCCGCCGGGACGCCGCGCTCGGTGAAGAAGGCCACGTCGGTCCAGCCGAGCTTCGCCCGCGGCGGGGAGCCGGTGGCGGCGACCAGCCGGGCGAGGAGGGGCTCGCCCAGGTTGGGCGGGGCACCCGGTGCGGCGTCGGTCACCGCGGCGGTGTCACCCCTGCCGGCATCGAGCACCGGGGCGAGGTACGCCAGGAGGGCAGCGGACGCCTGCTCCACGTCCCGATCCGGGCTGAACCTGTGGTTGAGGGTGAGTGTTGCCCGGTCCGGGACGACGTTGCCGGCCACGCCCGCCTCGACCCGGACGGCCTGGAGGGCCTCCCGGTAGGTGCACCCGTCGAGCACCGGGCAGCGCTCCGGCCAGGCGGCGACGCGCTCGAGCACGGGCCCCAGGCGGTGGACGGCGTTGACGCCGCGCCAGGGGCGGGCGGTGTGCGCCCGAGCACCGGCGACGGTCACGACGAGGGCGAGCGAGCCCTGGCAGCCGGCCTCGACCACGGCGCCGGTCGGCTCGCCGAGGACCGCCACGTCCCCCGCCAGCAACCGCGGGTCGGCGGCCTCGATCTGCAGCAGCCCGTTGTGCTCGCGGGCGATCTCCTCGGCCACGTAGAACGCGAGGGTCAGCTCCACCGGCGGCGGGTCGGCCTCGGCCGCCAGGCCGAGCATCACCGCCAGGCCGCCCTTCATGTCCGCCGAGCCGAGTCCCCAGAGCGTGTCGCCGTCGAGGCGCGGCCGGGCGTTGCCATTGGGCGGGACGGTGTCGAGGTGGCCGGCGAGCACCACCCGTCGGCCGTCGCCGCGCGTGCGGGCCACCACGTTGTCGCCGACGCGGGTCACCTCCAGCCATGGCGTGGCCGCCAGCTGCCGCTCGACCCGGTCGGCCAGCGCGGTCTCGTCGCGGCTGACCGAGGGCACCGCCACCAGCTCGGCGGTCTGCTCGAGGAGGTCGCTCACGCCGCCCCCGCCCTGGGGGCGGGGGTGAACCGCACCGGGAGGTGCTTGACGCCGCCGACGAGGGGGATCGACTGGCTCTCGAGCAGCTGCGGCTCGCCCGCCGGCTCCAGGTCGGGCAGGCGGGTGAGGAGCTGGCGGAACATGACGGCCAGCTCGCGCCGGGCCAGGTGGGCGCCGAGACAGAAGTGCGGCCCCGGGCCGCCGAAGGCAAGGTGCGGGTTGGGCGAGCGCCGCACGTCCATCGCCTCGGGGTCGGCGAAGACCCGCGGGTCGCGGTTGGCGGCGCCGTAGAACATCGCCAGCTTGTCCCCCTCGCGGACGTCGACCCCGGCGAGCGTCGTGTCGCGGGTGGCGGTGCGACGCATGTAGACGACGGGGGATGCCAGCCGGAGGATCTCCTCGACGGCGCTGGCGGTCACCCCGCCGGGGTCCGCCTGCCAGGCGGCCTTCTGGTCCGGGTGGCGGGCCAGGAGGTCCACGCCGTGGCTGATGGCGTTGCGGGTCGTGTCGTTGCCGGCGGTGGTGAGCAGGATGAAGAACGGCGCCAGCTCCTCCGGGCGCAGCCAGTCCTCGCCCACGTCGGTGTGGACCAGGGCGCTCGTCAGGTCGTCGGCGGGGTGCTGCCGTCGGTGCTCGACCAGCTCGTTGAGCAGACCGGTCAGCTCCATCCCCGCCGACAGCAGCGCGCTGAACACGTCTTCGCTCCCCGTCGCCTCCAGGTCGCCGGCACCGAGGATCACGTTGGTGCAGCGCAGCACGGTGGCGAACTCGCTGCGGGGGATCCCGAGCATGTCGCAGATGATCAGCAGCGGGAACGGCTCGGCCACGGTCTCGACCAGGTCGACCTCCCCCTGCTCGCACACCCCGTCGAGCACCTCGGTGCAGACCCGCTCGACCGAGTCGAGCAGCGTCTGGAGGTGGCGGGGAGTGAACTTGCGGGCGACGATGCCCCGCTGCCGGGCGTGACGGGGATCGTCCATCACGATGATCGAGCTGAAGTACTCGAGGGCGTCCACCGGGAGGTCGACGATGGCGGTCGAGCCGCGACCTGAGCAGAACTCCTGCGGGCGGCGGCTGATCTCGGCGACCTCGGGGTGCCCGATGACCGCGGTGAAGTCCACGCTCTGCCCGAAGAACGGCACCTCGACGTGGGCCGGCACGAACGGCCCCTCGGCCCGCCACTCGGCGAAGACCTGCATGCGATCGGCCAGGGGCCGGCGCCAGAAGGCGCCGTCGACCAGCAAGGACGGGTCAGCAGCCATCAGCCCTCCCTCTCACGGCGCCCGACGCTAGCTCCACGCCCCGGGTCACCCGGCGGCGCCGCCCGGCCGCCGCGGCCCTCGGCGACCGCGCGGGACTCGCGGGCGACCCGCCGGGCCTCCCCCAGGGGGACCGGGGTGCGGGACGCCTCCCCGGAGCAGGCGAGCACCACGGCGACGGCGGTGGAGGGATCGGTACGCCAACCGGCGTGGGCGACCACCGGCCTCGCCCCGCTGCGGGTGCAGACCCAGCGGGCGACGACCTCGGCGTCGAGGACGAGGGGCGCCGACTCCCCCCGCCGCAGCGCCGGTGCCGGCCCCGTCGCGACCAGGGGGCGACGGGTGACTCCGACCGTCGGCACCTGGAGCGCCGAGCCGAGCTGGACCGCCAGGCCGGCCCGGCGCGGGTGGTCACGGCCGGTGGCGTCGACCAGCAGGACGTCGGGACGGCGAGGGAGCGCGCCGACCGCCTCCTCCAGCAGCGGGCCCTCCCGGAGGGCGAGCAGCCCCGGCCGGTAGGCGGCGGGGACGGCGCCGGCCACGACCGCCTGCGCGAGGACGTCGAAAGCCCGTCGTGGCGCCGACGGGCCCGTGCCCACGAGCGCCCGGTCGGGGTGACGGCGGAGGGGCCGGCCTGCCCCTGGGCGTAGGCGAGGAAGCAGCCCCAGGCGACCATGCCCGCGGGTGGCAGGTCCCACCGGGCGGTCGTCCGGGCGGCGGCCGCCAAGCGCAGCTGCTCGGCGATCAGCGCCTCGTCGGTGGTCGGCCAGGCCCCGCCGCGCATGCCCCGAGCATCGCGCCGGTGCCGCCTCCGCCGTCGCGGCGTGCCGCCGCTGGATCGCCGGGCGGTGGGGGCGGAGGATGGGATGGTGACATCCCTCCCCACCCTGCGCTCGGTCGTCTTCGACACCACCGACGCGCGCCGCCTCGCCGAGTTCTACCGGCAGCTCCTCGGGTACCACTACCGCCCCGGTGACGGGCCCCCCGCTGCGGGCAGTCCCGATCCCCAGGGATCGGACTGGTTGGTCCTCGTGGCCCCCGAGGGGGCCACCCGCCTCGCCTTCCAGCAGGTCGACCAGCTGGGCGCGCCGACGTGGCCGGACCCCACCCTTCCCCAGCAGGTCCACCTCGACCTCACCGTCGCCAGCACCGCCGACCTCGGCTCCCAGCACCGGCGCATCCTCGACCTGGGCGCCCGTCTCCTCGAGGACCGCTCGGACGACCCCGACGAGCCGCTCTACGTCTACGCCGACCCGGCGGGGCACCCCTTCTGCGTCTTCGTGCCCGCCGCCTCCTGACCGGCGGCGGAAGATGCGGGCGGACCGGGCGGTGGTCGCGGCTACGGTGCCGACAGATCCGACGCGAGGGAGAGGAGGGAAGCCTGCGATGACGAGTGGTGCCCACCGGTGGCCGCCCGCGGCCGCCGCCTGCCTTCCCGCCCCCGGCTCCTAGCACGACACTCGGGGCGGGCCTCCCGAGGAGCTCTCCCACGTGCCTGCAGCATCCCCCGACGCCCTGATCGCCTACGGCTGGTCCGCTCGCGTCGCCGCCCTGTTCCACTCCGCCGCCTCCGGGTCGGACCGCCCCGGCCGGGTCATCCGGGTCGAGCGCGGCGCCGCCGCCGTGGTCGACAGCGCCGGCGCCGAGGCGCTCTACCCCACCACCGCCGCTGCGACCGCCACGGTGCCGGCGGTCGGCGACTGGGTGGTCATCGCCGGCCGGGGGCTCGGCGCCGTGCTCCCCCGCTGGTCGTCCCTGGACCGCCAGGCGGTCGCGGCGGTGCGGACCGACGATCGGCGCGGGCGGCACGCCACCACCTCGCGGCACCTGCTCCGCCTCCCGGCCGGCGGTGTCGTCATCGACACCCCGGGGCTGCGCAGCGTCGGGGTGACATCGGCGGATCGCATCGACGAGGCGTTCCCCGACATCGACGGGCTGGCCGTTTCGCCGACTGCGCCCACC
>DASSZM010000191.1:0-15040 GCA_035702855.1 Acidimicrobiales bacterium
AGCCCCTCGATGTCCCGGCCCCCCATCCCACGGAGCCGGCGCCCGGCCCGCAGCAGCTCGCTCCACCGGCGCACACCCGTGGCCCGGGTGTCGGGAGGCATTTCCACGAACAACGGTTGCAGCCGCGACGCCAGACCGCGCAGCTCGTCGTCCAGTGCCCGGTACGCCCGTGCGTCGCGGGCCGAGAAGCGGGCGATCCCCGCGGCCGTGCGGGCCGGGTCGTTCCACGCGGCGAGGACACGCCTTCGAGCGGCCGTTGTGGCCCGCCCCGACGACGATCACGTCCCACGCCCTGCTTGACTGCAAGTCAACCCCCCACTGGATACTTCTGCCTACAATAAGACCCGTGGATGTTGGGAAGTCAAGCAAGCCGTGACCGTGGGGAGGACAATCTCTTGACCACTGGTCAGATCGAGCGCAAGCGGGACCGCATCATCGAGGTGGCGATGCGGCACTTCGCCGAGAGCGGCTACGACGGCGCCCGCGTCGATGACATCGCCCGGGAGGCGGGCGTGGCGAAGGGGGCGGTGTTCGGCTACTTCGGCAGCAAGGCGGGCCTCTTCCTCGCCGTCTACCAGGCCGCCACCCGGTCCTTCGACGCCTACCTCGACGCCCCGCCCGAGGTGGTCGAGCAGGGCTTCTTCGCCACCCTCGGCTACTGGTTCGACCACACCGCCCACCTCATCGAGGAGAGCTGGGTCCCCTACCGGGTCTCCCTGCTCGGCAACTACTGCTCGGATCTGCGCACCCGGCGGGAGATCACGCAGTTCCTCGTGCGGGAGGACCCCTACGGGACCCGGGCGTTCGTCCAGTTCGGCATCGACCGGGGCGAGATCCGCGACGACATCGACCCGAAGATGATCGTCTCGCTGGTCAACTGGTCGGTCGACGGCTGCCAGGACGCCATCGTCGCCGAGGAGCTCGACCCCTGCCTGTTCGCCATCAATGCCCCGTCGCCCGAACGCACCCGCGAGTACGTCCGGCAGTTCCTCGAGCTCCTCCGCAGCGCCATCGGCACCACCTGACCGGGGGCGCGTGGCGAAGCCGCGTTCGCGCTGGCAGTCTCGATCCACGGAGCCGGAGACCAACACGCAGCGGGACCGCCACCCGCGTCCCCCCTTCCGGGGCCGTCGACCGAAGCGTCGCCGGCCGGGCGCGCCCCGCCACCCGCTCGCCCGGCGCTGGGCCGGGGCTGCGGCCGACTGGCCCGGCTCGGCACTGCTGCTGGTGGTCGTCGGCCTCGTCGGCAGCCTGGCGTTCTCCGGGGTCCTGGACGGGGTGGTGGTCGACCGCGGACCGGCGCTGTGGGCGGTCGTGGCGGTCTCCGGCGCCGGCGCCCTCGTCGGGCTCGCCACCCGCCCCTCCGACTGGTGGCGGCGCCGGGCACCGTGGGTGGCCGCCGCCACGACCGTCGTGGTGGTGCTGGCCTGGGCCTGGCTCCGCAGCTCGGGACTGACCGGCAACACCCCCTACCCGGCGAGCTTCCTGGTGCTCGCCTGGCTCGCCCTGTTCGCCCTCGGGTCCGGGCTCACGGGCCTGCACACCGGCGCCGAGACGCTGCGCACGACGCGCATCCTCGCCGGGCCTGCCGCCGTGCTCGCCGTGTTCCTCGTGATCAACGCCTTCTACGGCTACTGGCCCACGGTCGGCACGCTGCTCGGCCATCCCCTGCCGGGCCAGGTCTCCGGCCACCGCTTCGCGGCCGCCCTGCGCCAGCGCAAGCCGACGACCGCCACCGGGGAGCTCGGGCCGGTCAGCATCCCCGGGACGGCGGTCGGCTTCCGGGCCGCCCGCGCCTACCTGTGGATCCCGCCGGACTGGAGCCGGGTGCGCCACGCCGACCTGCCGGTGATCGTCACGCTCACCGGGATCCCCGGCACCGCCCTCGACTGGGCGCGCGCCGGCGGCGCGCTCGCCGCCTCCAGCACGTGGGCGGCGGCGCACGGCGGCCTGGCGCCGCCGGTCCTCATGCTCAACCAGAACGGCCTCGCCGACCACGACACCGAGTGCCTCGACAGCCGCGAGGGGGCGGCGTACTCGTACCTGACGCAGGTCGTCCCGCACTACATCACCCACGTCCTCGGCATCCGCCACGTCAGCGACCGCTGGGGGCTGGTCGGGTTCTCCGAGGGCGGGACGTGCTCATTGATGCTCTCGCTCACCGATCACCGCCTCTTCGGCCGGTTCGTCGACATCGCCGGCGACGCCGCCCCGGACTTCGGACCCGGTGGGCGGCTCACCCTGAAGGTCCTCTACCACGGCAACCGCGCCCTCGAACGGGCACACACGCCGCGGCTGCTCCTGGCCCACCACCGCTACCCCTACCTCCAGGGGTGGTTCGCCGCCGGGCTGCAGGATCGGGGCCACCGCCTCCTCGAGCCGGAGCTGGCCGCCGAGGCCGCCCGTGCCGGAATCCGGGTCCTCACGTACTGGGCGCCCGGCCACCACACCTGGACCTTCGCCCGCATCGCCTTCGAGCACCTCTACCCGAGCTTCGTCCGCTCCCTGTTCGCCGGCCGCTGAGGCCCCCGGCCCGCCGGCCCGCTCCGCCCCCCCGGCCCCTCACCGGCTCGCCCCCACGCCGGCTCGCCGGCCGCCGGCGTCCTGCTAGGTACCCTGCAGCGTGCCCGACGAGCGTGTCTTCGCCGCCCGCCTGATGCGCCTGGGCCTCGCCGACGAGCACGGGGCCGTCATCGGCCGCATCGAGGACGTGGTCATCGGCCCCGCCTTCGGGTCGTCGGCGCCGCGCGTCCTCGGCTTCGTCGCCGGTGTGCAACGGCGGCGGATCTTCGTGAGCGCCGGGCGGGCCGCCGCCATCGGGCCCGCCGGCATCACCCTGCGGGGCGGCACCGTCGACCTGCGCCACTTCCGCTCGCGCGACGGCGAGATCCTCGCCAGCACCCTGTTCGGCCGCAGCCTGGGAGCGGAGATCGTGATGGACGTCGCGCTGGCCCCCAACGACCGGGGCGACTGGGAGGTCGCGAGCGTCGCCCTCGGCGCCAGGCGGGCGCTGTACCGCCGCACCCGCCGGGTGGTCGACTGGAAGGAGGCCCGGACGCTGTTCGACAGCGGACCGGTCGGCGCCCAGCTCGCCGCGCTGCGCGACATGAACCCGACCGACATCGCCGCCACCGTCCACGCCCTCCCGCCCGGCCGGCGTGCCCTGATCGCCCAGGCGGTGCCCGACGAGCAGCTCGCCGACATCCTGGAGGAGCTCCCCGAGGACGAGCAGGTCCGCCTGCTCGAGGACCTCGACCTGGCGAGGGCCGCCGACGTGGTCGAGGAGATGGAGCCCGACGACGCCGCCGACCTGCTGGCGGCGATGCCGCCCGAGCGCCGGGCGCAGTTCCTGACCGCCCTCGAGCCCGAGGACGCCGCCGCCCTCAGCCGGCTGCTGCGCTACGACGCCACCACCGCCGGCGGGCTCATGACACCCGAGCCGATCATCGTCGCCCCCGACGTGTCGGTCGCCGAGGTGCTCGCCCGGCTGCGGGACCCCGACGTCCCCTCGGCGATCGCCGCCCAGGCCTTCGTGTGCGAGCCACCGACGGACACCCCGACCGGCAGGTTCCTCGGCATGGTCGGCTTCCAGCGGCTGCTGCGCGAGCCGCCGGCCAACCCCGTCGCCGGGTGCATCAGCGACGCCGGCTGCGTCCGCCCCGAGCTCGGCGAGCGGGAGGTGGCCGAGCGGCTGGCGGCCTACAACCTGATCGCGGTGGCCGTCTGCGACGACGCCGGCCGCCTGGTCGGGGCGGTGACCGTCGACGACGTGCTCGACCGGGTGCTCCCCGTCGGCTGGCGGAAGCGGAGGCGCTGAGTGCTCCGCCGGACCGGCACCGGCCGGGTCCGCCGCCGGGACGACATCGCCCGTCCCCGCGGCAGCACCGTCAGCATCGGGGCGCACGTCGACCCGGAGACCTTCGGACGCTTCTCCGAGACGATCGCCCGCTACTTCGGGACCGCCCGCTTCCTGGCCATCCAGACGGTGGTCGTCGCCGCCTGGATCGTGCTCAACATCACCGGGTTCGTCCGCCACTGGGACCCGTACCCGTTCATCCTGCTCAACCTGTTGTTCTCCACGCAGGCCGCCTACGCCGCCCCGTTCATCCTCCTGGCCCAGAACCGCCAGGACGAGCGGGACCGGCTGAGCATCGAGCGGGACCGGCAGGTCGCCGCCCGCACCCAGGCGGACACCGAGTTCTTGGCCCGGGAGCTGGCGGCCGTGCGCCTCTCGCTCGCCGGGATCGCCAGCGCCGAGGAGCTGACCAGCTCGGTCGGGCGGCTGGAGGCGATGCTCCGCCAGGTCGAGAGCCGCTTCGACGAGCTGAGCCGGCTGCTCCCCGACGCGACCGCCGGAGCTGGCGCTGCTGGCGGCGGACCGGGAGACAGCGGCGGGCCGGGAGAGGGTGGCCGGCCGGAAGACAGCGGCCGGCCGGGAGACAGCGGCCGGCCGGGCGGGGACGGGGCCGACGCCGAGCCGCCCCGACCCGCCTAGTCCAGGCTGCTCGCCTCGAAGCGCACGGTCCGATCGTCGAGGGGCACGACCATCTCGAGCTCGGGATGGCTGTGGGTGTCGGCGAGGAGCTTCACCGCCGTGCCGTAGGCGGTGAAACGCACGACGTGACCGGCGAAGGGGACCGGCCGGTCCACGAAGCGCATGTCCAGCAGCCCCGTGCCGCCCACCTCGCGGATGTCCTGCTGGATCCGCTCCATCGCCAGCTCCCGGGCGGCGTAGAGCGTCTCGGTGAAGTTGGTCAGCTCCACGTTCTGCCGGACCTGGCCGATGGCGGCTCCCATGCCCCGCCGCGGGGCGTGGACGAACGACGCCCCCCCGACGAGGTCGATCGGGTACCACCCGGCTCGGCTCAACACCACGAAGTCCCGGGCGGACAGGTCGCAGAGGAACGGCGTGGGGTAGCGCACCGGGAAGCGCGACTGGCCGTGCTCGTCGCTCGCCGCCCGCACGGCGGTGCCGAGCATGACGACCAGGTAACGATGCGGCGACAGCTGCAACTCGATGTCGACGGCGACCACACCCACCGCCCCGATCCGGGCGGCTTCGGCCCGCAGCTGGTTGCGGGTCATGAGGAACGCCCGGGAGAAGGCGTAGTCCGCCGCCTGCACCTGCCCCTGGCTCCAGGTCCAGCTGCCGGTCGGGATCGTCGTGCAGGCGGTGGCGGTCACCACCGCCGCCGGCTCCAACCCGACGGCGTGCAACAGGAGCACCTCGTCGAGGCTGAGGCTGCTCGTGCAGCCCTGACCGGTCCCGCGTGCGCCGTGGCTCTCGGCGAGCAACCGCCCGATCTGGCCCAGGTCTGCCTCCCGGTGCGCCCGGTCGGCGAAGATCCCGCCGGTGGTGGGCCCGCCCGTGCCGTCAGTCACCGAGGCCTACCGTGGTCACCGGCGCCGCCAGCGGCAGGGTCGGGCGCACCCGGCGGACGAGGGAGCCGAGGATCTGGCAGGTCACGTAGGTCGTCGAGCCCTCCACCTCGTGCGCACCGAGCTCCACGTCGTACAGCGAGGCGCCGCCCGCCTGGTGCCACGCCTGCTGCAGCGCCCGGGAGCGTGCCAGGTTGTGCACGTCCTGGATCGGTTCGAGCGGTGAACCGGCGCCCACCATGTTGGGACCCCAGTGCTCCATGTAGCACCCCTCGTACATGACGGCGGTGCAGCGGGCGTAGAGCACCGACACCGGCGCGTAGCCCGCCTCCACCAGCTTGGCCAGCTTGTGCCCGGCGATCCGGGTGGTCCACAGCGGCCCGGCACCGGCGCCGGCCAGGCGCACGGCGGTGCCGAAGAGGTGGACCTCGGTGCTGCGGTCGTTGGTCGGGTGGCTCATCTCGACCCGCACCCCGACCACGCCGTGGGCGCCCCGGGCGGTGGCCTCCTCGGCCAGCCGCTGGTGGGCGGTGGCGAAGGCCGTCGACCAGGCGTCGTCGAGGCCGGTCGCCGTCCCGAGCCACCCCGGCGGTGGGTGGTCCTGGCCGCCCCGCCACCCGAAGGCGCAGGGGTAGTTGGTCACCACCGCCGCCTGGTAGTTGCTCCACGACGACAGCTGCCCGCAGAAGAACCCCTGGACCAGACCGACCGGCTGCAGGCCCATGGACAGGCAGGCGGCGAAGTCGGGCGTGGTCAGCCCCGAGTCGAAGGCCCCGGCGGCCTCCGTGCCGGTGGCCATCAGTTGTCGAACGAGATGATCGTGGTGGGCTGCGGGATGGTCACCGCCGCGTCCCCGACCCGGGCCACGGCGGTGCCCAGGGAGAGGAACTCGATGGTGTGCTCACCCCACATGTGGTTCTTCTCCTCCAGGCGCATGCCCACCACGCCGGCGGCCGCCAGGTTGGTGGCCTCGTCCTGCATCCGCTTCATGGCGAGCTCCCGGGCGTCGTACATCGCCTGGGTGAAGTTCTCCAGCTCGCCGTTGCGGCCGAGCTGCCCGATGGCCTGGCCGAGCCCCCGGTGGGCGATGTGGTAGACGCAGGTGCCCATCACCAGAGCGAGCGGGAAATAGCCGGTCTGCGTGAGGGTCCAGAAATCCTGGCCGGAGAGGTCACTGGTGAAGGGCTTGCCCTGGTTGTTGCGGTAGCTGCGCCCGTCCTCGGCCTTGACGGCGGTACCGACGGCGATGAACTCGGCGGAGTCGTTGCCCCACTCGTAGAACTTCACGTCCAGGCGCACACCGACGACCCCGTCGGCGCCGAGCTGGTCGGCTTCTTCCTCCATCCGCTTCATGGCCAGTTCCCGGGCGTTGTACATCGCCTCGGAGAGCTTGGTCATCTCCTGGGAGGAACCCCAGTTCCCCTTCTGCAGGCCGATGTGGTAGATCGAGCTACCCATCACCAGGCCGAGCGGGTGGAACCCGGCCCGTTTCACGAGCAGGAACTCGTTGACCGAGAGGTCGCTCGTGAACATCCCGTGCTCCAGTTCCTGGAGGCGGGCTCCGGCATCCTTCGGCAGGTCGCTGGTGGTCATCGGAAAGTCCTCCAGGGGTGCGGTTCGGGAATGGGGCGCAGGCTGCGGCCGTTACTGGCCGACGACGAGGTCCTGAAGGGCCTGGCGGGCGGCCTGGTTGCCGGCCGCCTCCTGCTGCAGGGCGGCGAGCAGGCGGTGCAGCCACTCCTCGACGGGCAGCTGCTCGTTGCGGATCCGGATGCCACCCGACGAGCGCCCGACGGTGCAGCGCACGCCGTGGGCCTCCAGGTCGGCCTCGTACTCGTCCGGATCGAGGCGCACGACGACGGCCTGGACCTCGTCGGCCTTGCGGTGCAGCAGGCCACCGCCGGCCTGCCTGATCTCGACGCGGTCGCCGAGGGAGTCCTGCAACGACTTGCCGAGGACCCGGAGCAGCATCTTCACGTCGGTGTTGTTGGCCAGGACGGCGGCGACGCTCATCTCGAGGTCGGGCTGCTCGGGCAGGCCCGGGTCGAATCCGCTCACGAGGGTGAGTCGGTCCCCGCCTCGTCGCCGCTGCCGAGGGCGGCGGGGGCGGGCGGCGCCGCCAGGCCGGCCTGCGCCTTGAGGGCGGCCAGCTCGCTGTCGACGGAGCCGGTGGCGCCGAGCTGGTCCAGCTCGCGCTGGATGTCGTCGCCGTGGCTGGCGCCGACGTCGTCGAGCACGCCGGACTCGAGCAGCTCGTCGAGCGCCCCGGCGTGCGCCTGGGCGGCGGCGATCTTGTCCTGGGCCCGCTGGAGGGCGGCGTTGGAGTTGTTGAAGGTGTCGGAGATGCCGGCCACCTGGTTGTCGACCGACGACACCGCCGTGGAGGCGGCGTACTGGGCCTTCATCGTCTCCTTCTGGGTCCGGAACTGGTTGACCCGGGTCTGCAGCGCTTGGAGGGTGGCGGTCAGCTTGTCCTGCTGCTCGACGAGCTGCTGGTGCTGGGGGTCCATCCCGGCGATCTGCTGCTGCACGACCTGCTTGCGGCTGAGGGCCTCCCGTGCGAGGTCCTCCCGGTTGACGCCGAGCGCCTGCTGGGCCTGCTGGGTCAAGGTGTCCGCCGAGTGCTTGAGCTGGTCCTCCTGCATCTCCAGCTGCTTGCGGGACGCCGCCACCGTCACCAGGGCCTTGCGGACCTTGGTGATCTGCTCGAGCATTTGCTCGTAGCTGTAGTCGAGCATCTCGTCCGGCTTCTCGGCCGCGTCGAGCGCTCGGTTGGCTTTTGCGTTGACGATGTCCTTGGCTCGATGGAAAAAGCTGCTCATGCCGCCTCCGTCCTCGAGAACGATTCCCTTGCCGCAACAGTAGACCCCCGCGGGGCCGGCGCAACGGCGTCAGGTCGTGAGCAGCCCGCCGTCGACGGGGAGCAGGATCCCGGTGACGTAGGACGCCGCCTCGCTGGCGAGGAACAGGACCGCGGCCGCGCACTCCTCGAGGTCGCCGGGGCGGCCGGCCGGCACCCGCTGCTCGACGACGGTCTCCAGGTAGCCGTGGGGGTAGGCAATGGTCATCTCGGTCGGGAAGAAGCCGGGGGCGACGGCGTTGACGCGGATGCCCTTGCGTCCCGTCCACTGCTGGGCCAGGTCACGGGTGAGGCCGATGATCGCCGCCTTCGAGGCGCAGTAGGCGGCCTGGGGCAGGCCGGCGGTGGTCGAGCCGAGCACGCTGCCGACGTTGACGATCGACGACCCGGGCCGCATCACCCGGGCGCAGGCCTGCGCCATCCAGTACGAGCCCATGAGGTTGACGTCCAGCACCTGGCGGAACTCGGCGGGCGTCTCCCGGCTCGCCGGCACGGCGGTGCCGACCCCGGCGTTGTTGACGAGCACGTCCACCCGCCCGAGGCGGTCGAGGGTCTCCTCCACGAGGCGGCCGCACTGCTCCGGGTCGGCCACGTCGGTGGCGACGGTGATCGCCCGCCGCCCCAACGACTCGACGGCCTGCCGGGTCTCCTCCAGGCGGTCGAGCCGCCGGGCGCCGAGGCTGACGTCGGCGCCCGCCTCGGCGAGGGCCGTGGCGAAGGCGACCCCGAGGCCCGACGACGCCCCCGTCACGATCGCCACCTTGCCGTCGAGCCGGAACCGGTCGAGCACGGCCATGATCCCTCCTCACCGCCCGGCGGGCGCCGGGGCGTAGCGGACCGGCTCGTCGCCGCTGCGGACCAGGGCGCCGCTGTCGACCAGCACGGTCAGGTGGGCGACGGTCTCGGTGACGGCCAGCATGCGGTTGAACACGTCCAGCTCGGCGAACCGGCGCTGCCGGCGGGTCCAGCCGAGGGCGGCCGCCACCTCGAAGGCGGTCGCCCCGCCGAGCCCGCCGACCGCCGCCCGCATCTCGGCCAGGCGGGCGTCGTGGTGGGCGACGAGCTCGTCGATGCGGCCGTGCACGCTCGGCGCCGGGCCGCCGTGGGCGGGCAGGAGCAGCGTGTCCGGCAGGCGCCGGAGGGCGTCGAGGGACGCCAGGAAGTCCCGCAGGGGCGAGACCATCGGGACCGGCTCGAAGCCGATCGACGGGGTGATGTGCGGCAGGACGTGGTCCCCGGCGAAGAGCACCCCCGCGTCGGCGTCGCGGAACACGACGTGCCCCTGGGTGTGACCGGGGGTGGCGACGACCTCCAACGAGCGCTCGGCCAGCTCGATGCACCCGGGCTCCAGCCACTCGTCCGGGGGCTCGTAGCCGTCGGGGGGGCCCTGGCTGCCGCCGAGCGCCTCCAGCTCCCGGAGCAGCGGCTCGGCTCCGGCCGCCCGCAGGACGTCGCGCTGCGCCCGGAGGCTGCCCTGCCACTGCTCGGTGAGGGCGAGGAGCGCCGGGCGCTCGCCCGCCCCCAGGCCGATCGGGGTGCCCACCTCGCGCCGGAGCTGGACGGCGAGGGTGTAGTGGTCGCGATGGGCGTGGGTGACGAGGATGCGCGACACGGCCCGTACGTCGGCGTCGAGGGCGGCGAGGGCCCGGTCCAGCCGGGCGCGGGCCTCCGGCACCGCCCAGCCCCCGTCGATCAGCACCAGCCGCTCGCCGTCCTCCACGGCGTAGACGTTGACGGCGACCAGACCGTCGGTCGGCATGGGCAGCGGGATCCGGTGGATCCCGGGAGCGGCGGGGAACGCCCCGGGCTCCGCCCATGCGGGTGTTGCTCGTCCGACCGTCACGCCGGCACGCTACCGGGCCGGTGGCGGCGGGCTCAGCCCGCGGGGCGGTGCTTGGCCAGCGGCGTCGGTTCGTGCAGCAGCCCGCCCAGCTCCACCTCGAGGAGCGGGGTCTCGCAGGGCCGGCCGGAAGTGAGCCACAGGCGGCGCTCGGCCGGGTCCATGACCACGGCGGTGATCGTCGCCCACGCCGGCCCGTCGCCGACGCGCGGATCGGCGTGGCTGCAGACCCCGAAGGGGTAGCCGGCGTGGTCGGCCAGCACGTCGCGGATCGATTCGGGGTCGTGGCGCCGCCCGGGGTCGGCGAGCGCCGGTAGGGCGCGCTGGCGGCGGAGGTGGGTGTCGGACATCGCCCAGACCGAGACGTCGTCCTGGCCGGCGGGCGGCCGCAGGAAGTGGTTGGTGTGCACCAGCGCGCCTCCCTCGGGCTCGAGGACCGACACCGCCCGGTAGTCGCCCGGCGCGGCCTCGAGGTCGAGCACGAGCCCGTCGGCCGAGGCCAGGAGGTAGTTGGCCGACGACGACCGCACGTGACCGAGCACCACGTCGACGCCGTCGGCCGGCGTCTCGCAGTCGGCCAGCCCCCGCAGGATCACGTGGTAGGGCAGCCCGGGGGCGCCGCGGTCGGCGGAGGTGACGAGGGCGTTGGTCGCCACGGCGAGACCGGCGGCGTTGAGGCTGGCCTTGGCGAGCAGGCCCGCCTCGACGACGGTGACGAAGTTGACGGCTCCGGGCTGCTCGACCTCGAGCACCACCACCGTCTCGGTGCAGTGGGCCAGCCAGTCCCAGTTCTGCCCGGCGAGGAGCCGGCCGGAGGCGGTCCGCTCCCCGAGGAGCGCGAACGACGTGCACTCGCCCCGCCCGAGGGAGGCGGCCTGCCTCGCCTTGGCGGCGTACATCACCTCGGTGCGGGTGTTGAGGGTGAGCACGTCCTCGAAGGGCAGCCCGGCGCCCTCGGCGATACCCCGCATCTCCTCGAGGTACTGCGGGAAGGCAGCCTCGACGGGCGCGAGGTAGGCCGCGGCGGCGTCGCGGGCCTGCGCCCAGGTCCACCCTGCGGTGCGGCCGAACGCCTCCTCGTAGGCCTCGCGGCTGATGCGCACCCGGTCGCGGGCCGCTTCGCCGTACGCCCGGCCCCGCTGGCGTGGGCCACCGCCCACCCGGATCGACGGATAGCGCTGCTCCATCGGGTCTCCTCCCCTCGTCCCACCCCGACTCGTCCCACCCGACCCTGCCACACCGGTTCGACGGGCGGCCACCCGGGTAGCGACGGCCCATGCCCGATCTCGCCGTCCCGGTCGGCGACACCGACCTGCCGGCCTACCTCGCCCTGCCGCCCGTCGGCACGGGGCCGTGGCCGGCGGTGGTGGTGGTCCACGACGCCTTCGGGCTGACCGACCACACCCGCGAGCACGCCGACCGCCTCGCCGCCGCCGGCTACGTCGCCGTCGTCCCCGACCTGTACGGACGGGGCTCCGCCGCGCGCTGCGTCCGCCAGACGTTCCGGGACCTGGGCGCCCGGCGGGGGCGGGCCTTCGACGACCTCGAGGCCGTCCGGAGCTGGGCGGCGTCCCGACCCGACACGACCGGCAAGGTGGGGGTGATCGGCTTCTGCATGGGGGGCGGCTTCGCCCTGGCCCTGGTCGACCGCGGCTTCGACGCCGCCGCCCCCAACTACGGCACGGTGCCGGAGGACCTCGACACCCGGCTGGGCGGCGCGTGCCCGGTCGTGGCCAGCTACGGCGGGCGGGACCGGGCGCTCCGGGGGGCCGCCGCCCGCCTGGAGACGGCCCTCGCCGGCGCCGGGGTGCCCCACGACGTGAAGGAGTACCCCGACGCCGGCCACGGCTTCATGGACCGGCTCAACGCCGGGCCGGCCGTCGTGGCGCTGCGCGTCGCCGGGCTCGGCTACCACCACCCGAGTGCCGAGGACGCCTGGGCCCGGATCCTGCGCTTCTTCGCCGAGCACCTCGGCGACGGGGCGCCGGGGAGCCCCCCGGGCTGAGCGACCGCTCAGCGGTCGCGCAGCACGTCCAGGGTCTGCAGCGTCGGGTCGGCGGCGTAGGCGATCCGGATGCCGTCGGCCGCCGCCTCGGTGAGGGCGGCGACCGCCTCGGCGCTGACGCGCTCGCCGGGCGCCAGCACCGGGATCCCCGGGGGGTAGGGGGCGACCAGCTCGGCGCTCACCCGGCCCACCGCCCGGGCGACGGGCACCCGCTCGGCGTCGGCGAAGAAGGCGTCGCGGGGGGTGAGCACGGTCTCGGGCTCGACGGTCCAGCTGGCGGCGGCGTGCGCCTGGCGTGGCTCGCCCCGGTGCCGCTCGATGACGGCGGCCAGGGTGTCGGCGAAGGCCTCCACGTCACCCGGCGCGTCGGCGATCGTGACCAGGGCCGTGATCGTGTCCCGGTCGGCCATCTCGACGGGGTAGTCGGCGGCGATGAGGTCCTCCTCGACGGCGGCCCCGTGCGCCCCGGTACCCGACAGCACCACCACCAACTTCGCCGGGTCGACGCCGGGACCCTCCAGGACCTGCAGCCCCGGCACCTGCGCCAGCCGGCGCCGGGCCGCCGCCACCGAATCCAGCATCTGACCGATCAGCTTCTCGCCGTCGCGGGCGAGCAGGGCGCGGCAGGCGTCGATGCTGGCGAGGATCTGGCCGCTCGGGCTGGTGGTGGCGGTGGCGTCCATCGCCCGCCCGAGCCGGGCGGCGTCCAGCCGCTCGGTGCGCGCCAGGACGATCGCCGCCTGGCTGTAGGCGGGCAGCACCTTGTGGGCGCTGGTGACGAGGGCGTCGGCGCCGGCGGCCAGCGCGTGGGGCGGCAGGTCGGGATGGAACCCGAAGTGGGCGGCCCAGGCGGCGTCCACCACGAGGGGCACCCCGGCGCCGTGGGCGGCGTCGGCCAGGCCGGCCACGTCGGAGGTGGTCCCCACGTAGGACGGCTCCCCGCCGATGAACACCGCCGTCGCCGCCGGGTGGGCGCGCAGTGCCTCGCGCACGGCGTCGGGGTCGACGCCCGCCGGGACCCCGGTGGCGGCATCGATCGTCGGGCGCACCCACACCGGGCGCAGCCCCGCCAGCACCAGTCCCAGCAGCATCGAACGGTGCAGGGTGCGGGAGACGACGACCTCGTCGCCGGGGCGGGCGACGCCGAGGGCGAGGGCCTGGTTGCCGTGGGTCGAGCCGCCGACCGAGAACCGGCAGAAGTCGGCACCCCACAGCTCGGCGGCGCGGGCCTCCGCCTGGCCCAGGTAGCCGTGGCGGAGCTTGACGGTGTCCACCCCGCCGGCGAGGGCGAGGTCACCGTCGACGGTCGCCCCGGTGAGCGCCGTCGACCCCTTGTGCCCGGGCGTCATCCAGGGTCGCACCCCGGGCCGCCGGCCCAGCGCCGCCAGGTAGGCGGCGAAGAGCGGTGCGTCGTCGGCGAGGGCCTGGGGGTCGTTGGAGCCCGCGGCCAGGTCGGTTGATTCCACGCTGAATCCCTTCCGGTCGTCGGAAGGAGCGTACCGAGTGACCCGTTCAGGCGGCGTCGGCGACACGGAGCCGGTCGCGGCCGGCCCGCTTGGCGGCGTACAGCGCGGCGTCCGCCCGGCCGAAGGCGTCCGCCAGCGCCTCCCCGGGCCGGACCAGCGCCACGCCGCCGGAGATGCGGACCCGGTATCCGGCCAGCCGGGGCACCTCGACCGCCGCCACGCGGCGGCGGAGCTCCTCGACGATGCCGACCGCGTCCTCCAGGGTCGTCCCCGACAGCACCACGACGAACTCCTCCCCGCCGTAGCGGGCGATCAGGTCGCCGGCGCGGAGGCGGGCGGCCATCGCCGCCGAGACCGCCACCAGGACGTCGTCGCCGACGGCGTGACCCCAGCGGTCGTTGACCTCCTTGAAGTGGTCGATGTCGAGGAAGACGACGGCGCACGGCACGCCCCGCCGCTCACCGTCGGCGAGCAGCTCCGCCGCCCGCGCCAGCAGGGCGCGTCGGTTGGGCAGCCCGGTCAGCGGGTCGGTCCCGGCCTCGGCCACGGCCTGCTCGTAGCGGCGGGCTTCGCCCACCGCCAGCGAGCACTGGTCGGCGAACATCTCCACCGCCCGGATGTGCGCCAGCCCCGGCAGGCGGCCCGAGAGGGGCTCGTCCACGGAGATCAAGCCGAGCAGCGTCCCGCCCCGGTCGACGAGCGGGACGGTCAGCATGTCCTGGGCGTGCCACATCCCGTCCACCCAGTCCGGGTCGGCGTCGGGGATGCTCAGCTTCTCGTCCAGCTCGCTCGGCACGTCGTGGCGGCGATGGTCGAAGAGGTAGGACCGGCTCACGTGCATGTCCGGCCGCATGACGGCGGCGAACTCGGCGAGGGCGACCGGCGTCTCGCGCAGCCGCCGGTCCTCGAGGGCGTCGAGCCCGACGGTCGCCCGGACCCGCAGCGTCTCGCGGTCCTCCTCCAGCAGGTACACCGCCGCCCGCCGGAACCCGCCGGCGCTGGTCAACGCCCGGGCGATCTCGGTGAGCACGTCGTCGAGCGCCTCCCGGCCGCGCACGGCGACGCTGGCGGTGAGCAGGTCCTCGAGCTGGCGGCGCTGCGCCTCGGCCACGGCCACCGCCTGGCGGGCCCCGTCCCGGGCGGCGACGGTCTCCAGGGCGATCTCGGTGAGCTCGGCCAGGCTGCCGAGCAGCAGCGCTTCGGCGCCGCCCGGCAGGTCCCCGCTCCGGGGATCGTCGGGGCTCAGGAAGCCGACGACCCCGCCCGCCTCGTCGACGAGCGGCACCACGAGCAGCGAGCCGCGCCGCCAGGTCCCGGCCGGGGCACTGGTCCCGGTGCGCAGCAGCGCCGCCTCCACCTCGGGGTGGTGGCGGACCAGCGACTCGGGCGGCACCCAGCGGACCGCACCGATGGGCAGCGAGGCACCCATCAGGAGATCGAAGGCCGTGGCGCTCACGAGCCGGCCCCGCAACTCGCGCTCCTGCTCGGCG
>DASSZM010000212.1:0-2463 GCA_035702855.1 Acidimicrobiales bacterium
CCGGTGCCGACGCCGAGGCGGGCCCGGCGCCGCCAGCCGCGGTCGTCGCCGGCCCGCACCAGCGCCTCGATGAGCAGGCCGAGGACGAGCGCCCCCGCCAGGTTGATGGCGAACGTCGCCACCGGGAAGCCGCCCGCCGGGCTCGGCAGCGCCTGCTCGACCGCCTCGCGGGCGGCCGCCCCGAAGCAGCCCCCGACGACCACCAGCGCCATCGCCGGCGGGCTCAGGTGCAGCGGGCGGGGCCCGCCCGCCGTGACGCGGGGTGGACCCGGCCGCCACCGTGCTCCTGCCCTCGGACGACCCATCTCCACACCTCCGCTGCCTGCGCCGAAGACGCTGTCTGCGCTGAAGAGGTAGGAGCCATCAGCCCGGAGGCGGTCGAAGGCGAGCTCCATCGCCGGGGACGATCCTACCCGACACCCCGGCGGCCCGGTCGTGGTCGCCCCGAGGCGGCGGGGCTCAGCGCCCGACGGCGGCGACGGTGGCCCCGGCCAGGCGGGCCAGGTCGGCCGGGGCCAGCTCGAGCTCGAGGCCCCGCCGGCCACCGCTGACGAAGATCGTCGGCCACCGCTCGGCGCTGGCGTCGAGGACGGTCGGCAGCCGGCGCTTCTGGCCGAGGGGGCTGATCCCGCCGACGACGTAGCCGGTGGCCCGCTCCGCCTCGCTCGGGTGGGCCATGACCGCCTTGCGGGCGCCGAGGGCGGCGGCCAGCTTCTTCAGGTCGAGCTCCCCCGACACCGGGACCACGGCGACGGCAAGGCGGTCGTCGACGAGCACGACGAGGGTCTTGTAGACCCGGTCCGGCTCGACGCCGAGCATCTCGGCCGCCTCCTCGCCGTAGGACGGCTCGTCGGGGTCGTGGTCGTAGCGGTGGATCTCGAAGTCCACCCCGGCGCGGGCGGCGACGGTGACCGCCGGCGTCGGCCCGGCGACGGGGCTCACCCGGCGAGCCGGGCCAGCCGCCCGGCCACGAGGGCCAGGCGGTCGTCGGGGGCGACCATGGCGAAGCGGACCCGGCCGGCCCCGGCCGGGCCGTAGAAGTCCCCCGGCGAGGCGATCACCCCGGCGGCGCCGGCCAGCTCCTCGGTCCACGCCCAGGCGTCCCCGCCGGGCGCCGGCACCCACAGGTAGAAGCCGCCGCCGGGCAGCTCCACCGGCACCCCGATGCCCCGCAGCGCCCCGGCGAGCAGGTCGAGGCGGCGCCGGTAGCGCTCCCGCTGGGCGGCGGCGTGGGCGGTGTCGGCGAGGGCGGCGACGGCGGCGCGCTGCGCCGGGCCGGGGACCATCATCCCCACGTGCTTGCGGACCTCCCGCAGGTAGCCGACCAGCTCCGGGTCGCCGGCGTACCAGCCGACCCGCAGGCCGGCGAGGTTGGACCGCTTGGAAAGGGAGTGCACGGCGACCACCCCCTCCAGCCCGGCGGCGAGGATGGTGCGGGGCGGCCCGTCCCAGGTCAGCTCGACGTAGCACTCGTCGCTGAAGACCGGCACCCCGTGGCGCCGGCCCCACGCGGCGGCGGCGCCGAGGTCGTCGAGGCCCCCGGCCGGGTTACCGGGCGAGTTGACCCACAGCAGCAGCGCCCGCTCGGCGTCGGCGGGGTCGACGGCGGCCAGGTCCAGGCGCCTGCGCCCGTCGAGGGGGACGGGGACGGCCCGCAGCCCGGCGAGCTCGGCGCCCATGGCGTAGGTCGGGTAGGACACCGCCGGGTACAGCACGGTGTCGCGCGACGGGTCGCGCAGGCGCAGCCACTGGGGGGTGGTCGCCACCAGCTCCTTGGTGCCGATGCAGGCGCCGATGGCGTCGGTGGGCACCGCCGTCACCCCGAAGGTCGCCGCCAGCCAGGCGGCGACCGCCTCGCGCAGGGCGGCGGTCCCCACCGACGGCGGGTAGCCGCGGGTGGCGCCCCCGGCGTCGGCGTCGGCGAGGGCGGCGAGCACCGACGCCGGGGGCGGGTCGACCGGGGTGCCGATGGACAGGTCGACGGCGCCGCCGGGGAGCGCCTCGGCCTTGCGCCGCGCCGGCGCCAACCGTTCGTAGGGGTAGGTGGGCGGCACCCAACCGCCCGTGGGCGTGGCGGTCACGACGGGTCCGCCCCCACCCGGTAGGCGGCGAAGCGGGCGGCGCCGGCCGGGTCGACCCGGACCCGGAGGTGGGCGGCGTCGGCGTCGTGGGTCTCGACGAGCACCTCCCCCTCCCGGTGGACGGCGGCGAGGACGTCGCCGTGCTCGTAGGGCACGACGAGCTCGACGATGTCGAGGGCGGACCGCAGGCGGTCGCCGACCGCCTGGAGCAGGTCGTCGATGCCCTCCCCCGTCAGCGCCGACAGCACCAGGCTGCCGGGGTGGCGCTCGGCCAGGCGCTCGGCTTCGGGGGTGACGTCCGCCTTGTTGAAGGCGAGCAGCTCGGGGACGCCGGCGGCGCCGATCTCGTGCAGGACGGTGCGGACGGCGTCGATCTCGGCCT
>DASSZM010000230.1:0-3437 GCA_035702855.1 Acidimicrobiales bacterium
GTCGGCTGGGCGCTGTGCGCCGGGCTGGCGCTGCTCGCCGTCGCCGCCTTCACGCTCAGCCGCCGCCGCCTGCAACCGGCCCGGACCGGCGGGCTCGGCTGAGCGTTGCTCATGACCGGGGACGGCGAACGCCGATCGCCCCCGGTGGTCCCGGCTCGGCCGCCGCCGGGGGCGCCCCGGCGCTAGCGTCGCCGCGGTGGGGACCACGCCCGGGCAGGCGGCGGCGCGGGAGGGATCGGCGGGTGGGGGGCGGCGGGGTGCGGTGGTGGCGGATCGGGTCGAGGCGTTGCTGGTCCCGCTGGTCGTGGTGGTCGGCGGGGTGGGGGTGGCGGTGGGCGCCCCGGCGCGCGTGCTGGACCGGGCCGGGGCGGTCGATCCCACCCTGGCGGTGCTGGTGTTCACCGCCGGGTTGACCATCGACGCCGCCGGCCTGGGCGACGCCCGGTGGCACTGGGCCCGGTTCGTCACCGTCCTGGCCGCCAGCTCGGTCGCCCTGCCGGCGCTCGCCTGGGCGCTCGCCCAGCTGGTCCCGGGCCCGGCCCGGGACGGGATCCTGGCGGTCGGGGTGGCGCCCAGCGAGGTCGCCTCGCTCGGGTTGGCGGCGATGGCCGGCGGCGAGGTCGCCGTCTCGGCGGCCCTGCTGATCGCCTCCAGCGTCGTCACCGTCGTGGCCAGCGGCCCGATCCTCACGCTGGAATCCGGGGCGGCCGGGGTGCACGCCGGCGGTCTGCTCACCACGCTGGCGCTCGTCGTCGGCCTCCCGCTCGCCGCCGGGGCGGCGGCGCGCCGCCTGCTGGACGGCCGCCCGGGGCTGCTCGACGCCGGCCGCCTGCTCGGCATCGCCGTGCTGCTCGGGTTGCTGTGGGAGGTCGCCGGCGAGGTGCAGCTGCGGGTCGCCTACCTGGCGGTCACCGCCGCCCTCGCCGGCTTCCTCGCCGGTGCCGGCCTGCTCGGGTGGCTCCTCGCCCGGGGCCTGCCGGCGCCGACCCGCCCGGCGGTGCTCCTCCCGGTGTCGATGCGCGACTTCGCCGTCGCCGCCGGGATCGCCGCCAGCGCCTTCGGCCCCCGGGCCGTCGGCCCCCTCGGCGTCTACGGCCTGCTCGTGCTCCTCGCCGGCGCCGTCGTCGCCCGCCTCACCCCCTGCCCGAACCACCCCACCACCGCACCAGCCGGCACCTGACCGCCCGCCGACCTCGCCGGCGGTGACGGCGTGCCGCCGGTGAGGCACCCGGCGGCGCGTAGTGTCCCGGCGTGCTGATCGGCGCCGTCGGACCGACGGTCGTGGAGCTGACGGAGGACCCCTTCTCGCTGCGGATCGGCTCGCTCACCGCCGGGGCGGTCCGCCTGGGCCGGGCCCCGGAGGTGCGGGGCCCGGCGCTCGTCGACTCGGCCGACCCCGGGCACGACGACTGGGCGGTCGTCGACCGCCTGGAGGAGCACAGCGGGCCGGGGTTGCCGTGGCGGGGTCGCCTGACGGGCGGGGACGGCACGCCCACCGCCCGCCTGGAGGTGGTCGCCGGGCCCGACGCCACCGTCACCGTCACCGTCGTCGCGGCGACGGGCGCCGTCGGCCAGGACTTCCTGGCGCTGCCGGGCGAGCAGTGGTGCGGCCTCGGCGAGCGATCCGACCGTTGGCTCGTGGCCCGCGGCGTCGTCGAGCTCTACGTGGGCGAAGGCCCCTACCAGCCGGAGGAGTACGAGCTCATCTCCCTGGTCGTGCCCGCCTGGGCGCTGCGCAACCGGCGGGACGCCTCCTACTTCCCCTTGCCGTGGGTGCTGTCGACCGCCGGCCACGGGGTGCTGGTGGACAACGACGAGCTCGGCTACGCCCGGTTCCGGACCGACGCCGACGACCGCTGGTCGCTGGACGTCTCGGCCCCGGTCCTCACCTGGCGCTACCTGCCGGGGCCCGCCCCCCTCGACGCACTGGGACGACTCGGCCGCCTGACGGGACGCCAGGCGCGACCGGAGCGGTGGTGGTTCGGCCCGTGGTACCAGACGGGCCACGACAACCACGTGCCCCTCGACGAGGAGCGCCGGCAGCTGTCGGTGCTTCGCTCCGCCGGGGCCGCCACCTCGGCGGCGGAGACGCACTGCCGGTACCTGCCGCTCGGCGAGGACCGCGGCTGGGAGGGTGCCGAGCGGGCGCGCACCGCCTTCTTCCACGACGAGGGGCTGGCCGTGGTCAGCTACCTGAGCGCCTTCTGCGGCGAGGAGTACGAGGAGGCGTGGAGCGATGCGGCGCGCGGGGGCGGCTTGCAGCGGAGGTCCGGCGGCGAGCCGTACACCTTCGACGCCTACGTCGGAGCCCGCCAGCCGGCGATCGTCGAGGAGGGCCACTACGACTTCGCCGTCGCCGCCGGCGCGGCGGCGTGGGGGCGGATCGCCGCCCGGGTGGTGGCCGCCGGCTACGACGGATGGATGGAAGACTTCGGCGAGTACACGCCTCTCGACGCGCGCACCGGCGACGGGACCACCGGGACCGGCGCCCACAACCGCTACCCCACGCAGTTCCACGCCGCCGCCGCCCGGGAGGCAACGACGCTCGAGGCCGGTGCCGGCCGGCGCCTCGCCCGCTTCGTGCGCTCGGGGTGGACGGGCACGGCGCCCGTCGCTCCCATCGTGTGGGGCGGCGACCCGACCTGCGGCTGGGGCTTCGACGGGCTGGCCAGCGCCGTGATCCAGCTGCTGTCCATGGCGGCTAGCGGCATCGCCCTCTGGGGCAGCGACACGGGGGGCTTCTTCAGTGGGGAGCAGCGGCTGACGCCCGAGCTGTTGGTGCGCTGGATCCAGTTCTCGGCGTTCTGCCCGCTGATGCGGACCAAGGCGGGGGGCGTCGAGCTGCCGCCCTACCGGCGACCGCAGATCTGGGACGACGACGTGCTGCCCCACTGGACGCGCTGGTCGGTCTGGCACACCCGGCTCAACGACTACCTGATGGCCGCCCACGACGAGTACCGGGAGACCGGGCGGCCCATCGCCTGTCCCCTCCCCCTCGTCGAGCCCGACCTGCCCGGCGGCGCCCTCGACGACGAGTACCTCCTCGGCCGGGACCTCCTGGTCGCGCCGGTCCTGCACCCGGGAGCGACCAGCCGGCCGGTCACCTTCCCGTCCGGCCCCTGGGTCGACCTGTGGCACCCCGACCGACCGGTGATCGTCGGCCCCACCCGCCGGGACGTGGCCGTGGCGCCCGACGAGATCCCGGTGTGGCTCCGGGGCGGGGCCGTGCTCGGCCTGCTGCCCGACACCGTCACCAGCCTGGCCCCCTACGCTCCGGGTGTCCCGCCCCGGCGGGACCTCTGGGTCTACCCCATCGCCGCCTGGCAGGGGCCCCTGGGCCCGGGCATCGCCGCCCGGCTCGGCGAGGACGAAGACGGGTGGGTCCTTCGGGTCGAGGCGGACGACCCGCTCGAGGTGCGGGTCAGGGACCTGCGGCC
>DASSZM010000249.1:0-4300 GCA_035702855.1 Acidimicrobiales bacterium
CAGCTGCGTACGGCGGCGGCCCCGGTTTCGCTAATCGATCAGTTCGCGCACGACCATGCCGGTGCGGGGCTTCGGCCAGAAGAACGTCGTCTTCGGCGGCATCCGCACCCCGCCGCGTGCGATGGCGGCGATCTGGTCGACCTTCGCCGGACGGAGCAGGACCGCCGCCTGGGCGTGGCCACCGCGGACGGCGGCGTCGCAGAGGTCCCAGCCGTGCTGGAACGCCACCCGGTGCGCCGGCAGGCCGGCGAGGGCGACGTCGAGCCGGCTCGAGTCCAGGTCGTGGGTGGCGGCGGCCGTGGTCTCCGGCTTCGGGCGGGCAAGCCACACCCCGCCGGCGCTGACCACGGTTAGGGCCCCGGCCTCCGCCATCCGCTTGCCGATGCCGGCGTCCACCGGGCCCGTCGGCTGGAGGTCGAACCAGGGGGCGAGGGCGCCGGCCAGGTCGAAGCCGTCGGGGAGCCCGTCGAGGAGCCGATGGATGGCCCCGACAGCCAGCTCGTCCTCCGCCAACTCGACCACGAGGGTCATGACCAGGTCGTGGTCACCGGGGCGGGGGCCGGAGCCCGCCTGCTCCTCGGCCTGGAAGGCGAGCGCCGTCTCGTAGCGGTGGTGGCCGTCGGCGATCAGCACCGGCTCCGAGCCGACGGCGTGGGCGATGTCGTCGATCTGGTGGCGGTCGGTGATCGGCCACAGCTCGTGGCACACGCCGTCCTCGCAGGTGACGTGCTCGGACGGCCGGGGGTGCAACGACGAGTCCAGCAACTCGGTGAGCCCGGTGGTCGGCGAGAGACCCCAGATCGGTGACAGGTTGGTGCGGGTGGCACGCAGCAGCTCCAGGCGGTCGGTCCGGGCCTTGGGCGTGGTCTCCTCGTGGGGGAGGATGCCCGTCCCGGGCGGTTCGAGCCCGAGGGCGCCGATCACCCCGACGGTGGAGCGGGGGGTGCCGAACTCGTCGGCGTAGGTCATGCGGTAGGCGTAGAAGGCCGGCTCGCGGTCGCGGTGGAGGATCCCGCCGTCCCGCCAGGCGTCGAGGAGCTTGGCGGCGGCCAGGTACGGGTCGTCACCGTCCTCGGCGCGGGGTAGCTCGAGGCGGACGATGTTGGCCGGACTTCGGGCGAGGAGTCGCTCCCGCTCCTCGTCGGAGATCACGTCGTAGGGGGGGCACACGACGTCCTCCAGCGAGGAGATGCGGTTGGGCGAGAAACGGAGACCGGAGAACGGCTCGAATCGCGGCACCACACCTGCGTACAACCCCAGGAGCCGCTCGGCAAGGGGCTGTTGCCTGACCAGCGGGAATGCCGGGGCGCGCGGGGTCTGCGAGACTCGCCGCCCATGGCCTGGGTGCTCGACGTCGACGGCGTGGTCTGGCTGGCCGGCACACCGATCCCGGGCGCGCCCGGTGCGGTGCAGCGGCTGCGCGACGCGGGGGAGCAGGTCGTGTTCCTCTCCAACAACTCGGGGCCGACGGTGGCCGAGTACACCGCCGCCCTCCGGCGGGCCGGCGTCCCCGCCGAGCCCGGGGACCTCGTCACCTCGGCCCAGGCCGCCGCCTCCCTGCTCTGCGCCGGCCAGCGCGCCGCCGTCGTGGGCGCCGCCGGCATCGGCGAGGCACTGGCGGAGCGGGGGGTCGAGGTCGTCCCCGCCGCCGCCCGCCCCGACGCCGTGGTGGTCGGCAGGACGGTGACGCTCGACTACGACGAGCTCGCCGGGGCGGCGACCGCCGTGCGGGACGGTGCGCGCTTCATCGCCACCAACACCGACGCGACCTACCCGACCGGCAACGGTCCGCTGCCCGGCGCCGGGGCGTTGGTGGCCTTCGTCGCCACCGCCGCCGGGCGCCAGCCGGAGGTGGCCGGCAAGCCGCACGCGGCGGTCGCCGAGCTGGTCCGCTCCCGCTTCGGGGCCCCGCGGGTGATGATCGGTGACCGGGCGGACACCGACGGGGCGTTCGCGGTCGCCGTCGGCACCCCGTTCGCCCTCGTACTGTCGGGGACCACCCGCCGGGAGGACCTCCCGGTGCAGCCGGCGCCCGCCCTCGTCGCCGAGGACCTCGCCGAGGCCGTCGACCGCCTCCTCACCGGGTCCTGACCCGGACACGTCCGGCCGCCATGGGAGGGCGGGGATTTACACTGGAGGCATGGGTCCCGACGAGCGGCTGCGGCGCTACCAGGAGGTGGGGGCGGACTTCATCGAGGCCGCCCGGGCGCGCGCCGAGGAGTTCCTGCGCGACATCGGCGCGCTCGGCGAGGCCACCGGGCGCCAGGCCGGGACGACCGTCGGCGACCTGCGCGACAGCGGCCGGCGGGGGACCGACCAGCTCTTCGAGCTGATCCGCCGCGAGATCGCCGCCCAGCTCTCCGGCCTCGGGCTCGCCACCAAGGCCGACCTCTCCGACCTGGAGCGGCGGCTCACCGGCGGGAGCGCGGCTCCGGCCGGCGGGACGAAGCCGGCGGCCGAGAAGGCGGCCGCGAGGAAGGCGGCGACCGAGAAGGCGGCAACCACGAAGGCGGCAGCCACGAAGGCGGCAGCCCCGAAGAAGGCGGCCACGAAGAAGGCCGCCGGCGGGGCGGCGAAGAAGGCGGCCGCGGCCCGCAAGGCCCCCACCGCCCGCAAGGCGGCCGCCGCCAAGTCGAGCGCCGCCTCCAAGTCGGCTGCGGCCAAGGCGGCCAGCCGCACCGCCACCGCCGCCCGCAAGGCGGTCCGCAAGACCGGCGGGACCACCAGCTGAGCGCCCGTCGCCGGCTCGACGCCGAGCTGGTGCGGCGGGGGATGGCGCCCAGCCGGGCGCACGCCGCCGAGCTCGTGGCCGCCGGCCGGGTGACGGTGGCGGGCGCCGTGGCCGACAAGGCGGCCCGGCTGGTGGCCGCCGGCGACCCGCTGGTCGTCGCCGGCCCGCCGGCCCGTTTCGTCGGCCGTGGGGGCGAGAAGCTCGACGCCGCCCTGGACCGCTTCGCCCTGCCGGTGCGGGGACGGACCGCCCTCGACGCCGGCGCCTCCACGGGGGGGTTCACCGACTGCCTCCTCCAGCGGGGCGCCGCCGGGGTGGTCGCCGTCGACGTCGGCCACGGGCAGCTGCACGAACGCCTGCGCGCCGACCCCCGGGTCGACAGCCGCGAGCGGGTCAACGTGCGCCACCTGCGGCCCGGCGATCTCGGGGGGCCCTTTCCCCTGGTGGTGGCCGACCTGTCGTTCATCTCCCTGCGCACCCTCGCCCCGGCGCTCGTCGCCCAGGCCGCTCCCGGCGGTGACCTGGTGGTGCTCGTCAAGCCGCAGTTCGAGGTCGGCCGCCAGGAGGCGTCCCGGGGGCGCGGGGTGGTGCGCGACCCGGGGGCGTGGCGGGCGGTGCTGGTCGGCGTGGCATCGGCCATGCAGTCCCAGGCAGCGACCATGATGGGGCTCATGGCCTCCCCGATCCGCGGCGCCGACGGCAACGTCGAGTTCCTGGCCCACCTCCGCCGCGACGGCGGCGACGGGGCGGAGGTCGCCGTGCTGGTCGAGGAGGCGCTGGCCGAGGTGGGCGGCTGATGGCCGCCATCGGCCTGCTCGCCCACGAGGAGCGCCCGCAGGCGGTCGAGCTCGAGGACCGCACCGCCCGCTGGCTCGAGCGACTCGGCCACGAGGCCCGCCGCCTGAAGGTCGGCGACCACCCGGGGGCCGCCGCGTCCGAGGCCCTCGCCGGCCTCGACGTCGTGGTGAGCCTCGGCGGTGACGGCACGATGCTGCGTACCGTGCGCCTGGCGGCGCCGGTCGGCGTGCCCGTCCTCGGCGTCAACCTCGGGCACCTCGGCTACCTCACGGCCCTCGAGCCGGACAAGCTCGAGGCGGGACTCGAGCGCTTCCTCGCCGGCGACTACGGCGTCGACAGCCGCATGACCCTGGAGGTGTGCCGCCGGAGGGCCGGGTCGCCGCGGGTGCTCGAGCGGCACCTCGCCCTCAACGACGCCGTGCTGCAACGCCCGGCGGACGGCCACACCATCCAGGTGGCGGTGGCGGTCAACGGGCACGGCTTCGTGTCCTTCGTCGCCGACGCCCTGATCGTGGCCACGGCCACCGGCTCGACCGCCTACAACCTCTCCGCCCGGGGGCCCATCGTGTCACCGCGCGCCCGGGTCCAGATCATCACCCCCGTCGCCCCCCACAGCCTGTTCGACCGGTCGCTCGTCCTCGACGCCGACGAGCGCATCACGCTCGCGCTCGAACGCTGCCGGGCGGCGGACCTCGTGGTCGACGGGCTCACCGTGGCCGAGATCGCCGACGGCGAGCTGATCGAGGTGACCGCGGGCAAGGACGTGCACCT
>DASSZM010000012.1:0-9379 GCA_035702855.1 Acidimicrobiales bacterium
CCGGCGGCCACGCCTGGGCCGAGCCGGGACCCGATTCGACCCTCGCCGCCGGCCAGGAGCTCCGGCCCGGCTGGTACATCCGCTCCGCCAACGGCCTGTTCCAGCTGTCGATGTCGGCCGCCGGCAGGCTCGTCGAGGCCCTCGTCCAGCCGGGGGAGGTCGTCGGCGTCTGGTACACGCGGGGACCGGCGGTGGCGGGCTCCACCGCCGTCATGCAGGCCGACGGCAACCTCGTCGTGTGGGCCCCCTCCGGGCGGCCGGTGTGGACCTCGGGCACCGCCGGCCGCCCCGGCGCCACCTTGGCGGTGACTGCCGCCGCCGACCTCCTGCTCCGCCGCGGCGGTGCGACCCTCTGGGACTCCCGCTCGGCGACGCTCGGCACCACGATCGTCGCCGACGCCGTCGGGCAGCTCGGCAACGCCGATCGGCCGGCCGGCACCTTCTGCAATCCCTACACCGCCTACTGGGGCTCGGGCGCGCACTGCGCCGACGCCAACCGCGCCGAGGCGTGGTGCGCCGACTTCGCCGCCTGGGTGTGGCGGCGGGCGGGCGTGCCGTTCACCTACGCCTGGCTCCGGGGCGACCTCAACGGCGGTGCCGCCAGCTTCTACCAGTGGGGCGCCGCCCACGGGACCTGGCACCCGGCCCGCTCGGGCTACCGGCCGCACCCCGGTGACGTGGCCGTCTTCGGCCTCGACCGCAGCGGCACCTACGCCGACCACGCCGCCATCGTGGTCACCGCCGGCGACCCGGGGGCCGACGTGGTCAACGGCGACTGGTGGTCGACGGGCAACGGCTCGGTCGTGCTGCAGGACGACGAGGCGACGGCGACCGGCAAGGACCGCCTCAGCGGGTACGCCTCGCCAGTCGTGCCCCGCCGGGTCGACACCGCCCTGGCCACCGTCCCGCTGGTGGCGTCCGCCCGCGTCGCCGGCGGGGCCGACCGCGTGGCCGGCCGCGTCGCCGGCGGGGCCGACCGCGTGGCCGCCGGCCGGCTGCCCGTCGCCCCTGCGGGTGGCCCCAGCCGGGCCCAGGCCGCCCTCCTGGCCCGGCAGGCGGAGGCCGACCGGGCCAGCGAGGGGCTCTGAGGCCCGACCGGCAGGCGGGTGCTCAGTCCGACCAGCGGTCGAAGTGCACGATCTCCTCGACCGGCGGGCGGGCCGCCGGCTTGAAGTCCGTGCCGACGGTGTAGGCCACCGGCAGCAGCGCCACCTGGGTGTAGCCGTCGGGGATGCCGAGCAGCTCGGCCGCCTCGCGCTCGCGCCCGAGGTGCAGCGTGGTCCACGCCGAGCCGAGCCCGCGCGAGCGCAGGGCGAGCATCAGGCTCCACGCCGCCGGGATGATCGAGCCGTAGAGGCCGGCGGCCTGGGCGTTGGGCAGGCCGCCGGCCCGCCCGCGGACGCAGGGGATGACGTGCACCGGCACCCGGTCGAGCACGTCGCGCAGGTACACGGCGCTGTCGCGCACCCGGGTCGCCTGACCGTCGCCGCCGGTGCGGTCGGCGGCGAAGTACTCCGCCGACGCCTCCCGGTACAGCTCGGCCAGCCGGGCCCGGAGCGCGGCGTCGGTGACGACCATCCAGCGCCAGCCCTGGCTGTTGCTGGCGGTCGGTGCCTGCTGGGCCAGGCGCAGGCAGTCGAGGATCACCTCCCGCTCGACCGGGCGGTCGAGGTCGAGGCGCTTGCGGACCGAGCGGGTTGTCGCCAGCAGGCGGTCGGTGACGGCGAGGTCGAACGGGGCGGCGTCGGGCACGGATCCTCCGAATCGGTGGGGCGGGGTCGGTCAGGCAGGGTCGTGGACGGTGCGGCGGATGCCGGCGATCCAGCCGTCGGCGGCCGCCCACGCGTCCCGCGCGTCGCGGCGGCGCCGGGGGCCGGACTCGCCGGCCGCCGGGTAGCTACCCAGGAACTTGAGCTCCCGCAACGTGACGTGCAGGTCGCGCAGGCAGTCGGCGGTGACCTCGTCGGCCACGTGCCCCTCGAAGTCGACGATGAAGCAGTACTCGCCGAGCGCCTGCTTGGTGGGGCGGGACTCGAGCTTGACCAGGTTGATGTCGCGGGCGGAGAACTGGCCGAGGATGCCGTGGAGGCTGCCCGGGCGATCCGCCGACTGGAAGCAGACGATGCTGGTCTTGTCGTGGCCGGTGGGGGCGGGCACGCCGGCGGCGGGCGGGGCGACGAGCACGAAGCGGGTGACGTTGTGCTCGTGGTCCTCGATGCCGGCCGCCAGCACCTCCAGGCCGTAGAGCGAGCCGGCGAGGGCGGTGCCGATGGCGGCGGTGCCGGCCGGGCGCTCCTCGGCGACGGTGCGCACCGCTTCGGAGGTGGAGGTGGCGGCCAGCTCCTCGACACCGGCGAGGTTGGCCCCCAGCCACGCCCGGCACTGGGCGGTCGCCACCGGGAACGACAGGACCCGGCTGACGTCGGCCAGCGCCGTGCCCGGCGGCGCCAGGAGGTGCTGGGTGATCGGCAGCAGGACCTCGCGGACGATCAGCAGCTCCCGCTCGAACACCAGCTGGTCGAGGGCGGCGACGACGCTGCCCTCGATGGCGTTCTCGATGGCCACGAACCCGAAGTCGGCGCGCCCGTCCTCCACGGCCGCCAGCACCTGGGCGAAGCTGCGCTGGGGGAGGGGGCGGGCGGCGGCCAGGTCGGGTTGGGTCCGGAGGGCCTCCTCGGTGAAGGTGCCGGAGGGGCCGAGGAAGGCCACCGTGCGGTCGGGTGCGACACGGTCGGCCATGGGCGGGCAGGATAGGACGACCATGGACGAGGCTGCTCTCCGCCGACTGCTCGACGCCGTACGCACGGGGGCGATGCCCCCCGACGACGCCATCGCCGAGCTGCGACACCTGCCCTACGAGGACCTCGGCTTCGCCCGCCTCGACCACCACCGTGCCCTGCGCCAGGGCTTCCCGGAGGCGGTGTACGGGCCCGGCAAGACGGTGGAGGAGGCGGCGGCGATCGTGGCCGCCCTGGCCCGCCGGCCCGATGGGGGGCCGGTCATCCTCAGCCGGGCCTCGACGGCCCAGGTGGAGGCGGCGCTGGCGGCGGTGCCGGGCGGGGAGGCCACGGGCTCGACGGTCGTGTGGCGGGCGGCCCCGCCCCGGCCGGAGGCGGTGGTGGTGGTCACCGCCGGGACCGCCGACCGGCCGGTCGCCGACGAGTGCGCGGCCACCCTGCGCGCCTTCGGGTGGGAGCCCGGGCGGGTGGCCGACGTGGGCGTCGCCGGCCTGCACCGGTTGCTGGCCGCCGTGGGGCAACTGCAGGAGGCCGACGCCGTGGTGGTGGTCGCCGGCATGGAGGGGGCGCTGGCGAGCGTGGTGGGTGGCCTCACCGCCGCCCCGGTGGTGGCGGTGCCGACCAGCACCGGCTACGGCAGCTCCCTGGAGGGGGTGACGGCGCTGCTGGGGATGCTGGCGAGCTGCGCCGCCGGCCTGGCGGTGGTGGGGGTGGACAACGGCTTCGGGGCCGCGCACGTCGTCGCCCGGAGCCTGGCGGGCGGGGAAAGGCCACGGGCCGAGGGCGGCGACGGGGAGCCGGGGGAGCGGCCGGTCGAGGCGGCACGGCGGTGAGCCGCCGGGTCGCGTGGTGGCACTGCTTCTCGGGCATCGCCGGCGACATGGCCCTCGGGAGCCTGGTGGACGCCGGGGCCGACCTGGAGGCGGTCGAACGGGAACTGGTCGCCCTGCCGGTCGGCGGGTGGAGCCTCGAGGCCCGGCCGGTGCAGCGCGGCGGGCTCGCCGCCACCGAGGTGGTCGTGCGGGCGCGCGACACCGCCGTCGTGCGGACCCACGCCCACATCGTCGGGCTGATCACCGAGGCGCGCCTGCCCGACCGGGCCCGGCGCCGGGCGCTGGCCGCCTTCGCCGCCCTCGCCGAGGCGGAGGGCAGGCTCCACGGGCGGCCGCCGGCGCAGGTGCACTTCCACGAGGTGGGCGGGACCGACGCCATCGTCGACATCGTCGGGACCTGCGTCGCCCTCGAGATCCTCGGCGTCGACGAGGTGCGGGCCAGTGCCGTCGCCCAGGGCAGCGGCATGGTCCGCAGCGCCCACGGCCTGCTCCCCGTCCCCGCCCCGGCGGTGCTCGAGCTGCTGGCCGGCGCCCCGACCTACGGCACCGACGTGCCGTTCGAGCTGACCACGCCGACCGGTGCCGCCCTGCTCGCCGCCCTGGCCGAGGGCTTCGGGCCCATGCCGCCCCTGCGGGTCGAGCGGGTCGGGCGGGGTGCGGGCAGCCGGGAGCTGTCGGGCCGCCCCAACGTGGTGCAGGTGGTGATCGGGACCGCCGCCGAGGAGGAGGCGGCGGGGCATCCCGTCGTCCTGCTCGAGACCAACCTCGACGACGTCACCGGCGAGGTGCTCGCGCACACGCTGACCGCCCTGCTCGACGCCGGCGCCCTCGACGCGTGGGTCACCCCCGTCGTGGGCAAGAAGGGCCGCCCCGCCCACCAGGTCTCGGTGCTCGCCGACCCGGAGCGGGCGGCGCCGCTGCGGGCCCTGCTCGTGACCGAGACCGGGACCCTCGGGATCCGGGGCCGCCGGCTGGAGCGGTGGACCGCCCCGCGGGAGCAGGCTGAAGTCGAGGTCGAGGGTTACCGGGTGCGGGTGAAGCGATCCCCCGCCGGCGTGAAGGCGGAGCACGACGACGCCGCCCGGGTGGCCCGGCTCCTGCACCGGCCGCTGCGGGACGTCGCCCGCCGGGCCGAGGCCGCCGCCGACGAGGAGTCTCGACCTCCACCCGAGCCTGAAGGCTGACTCTTGCGGTGATTGGGATGGTTCAGCCCCCCGCCCGAGGGGAACCTCCTCCCGTACCGCTGCCCGGGCCCGCTTCCCGGCGGCGGGAGGAGAGCCCCCCGATGACCCTGCGTTCGATCACCTGCCAGTGCGGCACGCGCCGCCCCGGGAGCCAGTCCCAGTGCCCCAACTGCGGGCGCAGCGACGGCCGGGAGGTCCTCGAGCGGACCCTGCAGCCACGGCGGACGGGGCGCCCGGCCGGCCCCCCGCAGACCGGCGACCAGATCGGCTGTGGGCTGTGCGGGTTGGCGCGGGTGCGGGTGGACGGCAGTGACCTGGTCTTCTGCCCGTTCTGCGACACCGTGCGCGACATCGACTGAGCCGCCCGCCGGGCGTACGCTCCGGGTGTGAGCGCGCGTTCGCGTCGGCGCGGCCTCCACCTCGTCCCGGTGCACCGCCGCTACGAGCGGACCTGCAACGTCTGCGGCGGCTCGTGGGTGGTCCCCCGGTCGGTCGCCGGCCGCCCGCCCCGCCGGTCGGGCCGGGCGGGCGGGGCGGGCTTCGCCGGGGGCCTGCTGCTCGCCGGGACCGCCGCCCGGCTGGAGGGCGCCTACCGGGTGGTGCTCGACCAGTGGGCGCTGTTCCGCCGGTGCCCGACGTGCGGGCACGACGACTTCTGGCAGCAGCCCGCCCCGGACCGCTAATCCCGGCGCAGCACCGCACCCACCCAGCCGTCGAGCTCCGGGGCGGCGAGCAGGCGGGCGGGGGCGTAGGCGCCGGCGACGTGGCGCCACTGGCCGGGCAGGAGGCCGGCCAGCCACAGCTCGCCGCCGGGTCGCGTCGCCGCCACGGCGGCGGGCCCGAGCTCGGCGTGCACCCCGGCGGTGACGTTGACGAGGACCAGGTCGTGGCCCGCCCCGACGGCGTCGAGCGCGCCGGTCGACACCTCGATCCGGTCGGCGACGCCGTTGCGCTCGGCGTTGCGCTCGGTGACGGCGACGGCAGCGGGGTCGACGTCGACCGCCACCACCCGCCGGGCACCGAGGAGGGCGGCGGCGACGGCCAGGATGCCGCTGCCGGTGCCGACGTCGAGCACGCTGAGCCCCGACGGCGGCTGCTCGGCGAGCAGCCGCAGCGCCAGCCGGGTGCTCGGGTGGCTCCCGCTGCCGAAGCACGGCCCCGGGTCGATCTCGACCACCACCCGCCCGTCGGCGACCGGGACGGGGCGCCACGCCGGCGCCACCACCAGCCCGCCCACCTCCAGCGGCTCCGCCCAGGCCTTCCAGGCGTCCCGCCAGCCGCCGTCGACCTCCTCGACGCCGGCGCCGAGCTCGGCGGCCACCTCCCGGGCGGCGTCCGCGGTGGGGAACGACGCCACCAGGGCCACCCGCCCACCGGTGGCCTCGGCGGCGACAGCGGTCGCTCCCCGGTCCCACAGCTCCACGGCGGCGAGCTCCTCGTCGGCCGCCTCGATGATCCATCGCAGCACCACGTCCACGATCGACCATCATGGAGCGGTGCTCGCCGTTCGCAACCTGAGTGTCGAGGTCGGCGGCCGCCTGACCCTCGAGGAGGCCGCCTTCAGCGTGCGCGCCGGCGACAAGGTCGGCCTCGTCGGCCGCAACGGGGCGGGCAAGACGAGCCTGCTCAAGGTCCTCGGCGGTGTCGATCCGCCTGCCGCCGGGGTCGTCGACGTCCAGGGCCGCCTCGGCTTCCTGACCCAGGATCCCCGCCACCTGGCCGAGATCGACGCCGCCACGGCCGTGGCCCACGTCCTGTCCGGGCGGGGCCTCGACGAGCTGGCCGAGCGGATGGAGAAGCTGCGGCTCGCGCTGGAGGAGGACCCGACCGAGCGGGCCGTCGTGCGCTACGGGCGGGCCGAGGAGCGCTTCGCCGACGCCGGCGGCTACGCGGCCGAGGCCGAGGTCCGGACCCTCCTCGCCGGCCTGGGCCTCGACCCGTCGCGCGCCGACCTGCCCGTCGGCGTCCTCTCCGGTGGCGAACGCCGCCGTGTCGAGCTCGCCCGCATCCTCTTCGGCGGCAGCGACGTGCTGCTGCTCGACGAGCCGACCAACCACCTCGACATCGACGCCAAGAACTGGCTGATGGGCTTCCTGGCCTCCTACCGGGGGGCGCTGCTGGTCGTCTCCCACGACCTGGAGCTGCTCGACGCTGCCATCACCCGGGTGCTCCACCTCGACGAGGGCACCATCGTCGAGTACAAGGGCACCTACAGCCAGTACCGCGAGGCCCGGGCGCGCGACGAGGTCCGCCTGTCCCGCCTGGCCGAGCGCCAGCAGGCCGAGATCAAGCGGCTCGCCGACCTGGCCGAGTCGATGCGCCATCAGACGGCCAAACGGGCCCGGGTCGCCAAGTCCCTCGACAAGCGGGTCGACCGCCTCCAGTCGGCCGCCGTCGACGCCCCGAAGAGCCGGGAGCGGCGCTACCGCGTCCGCTTCCCCGAGCCGCCCCACACCGGCCGCCTGGTGCTCGAGGCCGACGGCCTGTCGCAGTCCTACGGCGGGCCGCCGGTGTTCGACGACGTGAGCTTCTCGGTGGAGCGGGGCGAGCGGCTGCTCGTGATGGGGCTCAACGGCGCCGGCAAGACCAGCCTCCTGCGCATCCTCACCGGGGCCTCCGCCCCGGCGGCCGGGTCCTTCCACCTCGGGCGTGGCGTTTCCCCCGGGTACTACGCCCAGGAGCACGAGGGGATCCGGGCGGGCGTCAGCGTCCTCGACCACCTCCGGGAGCTGTCCGCCGAGCCGGTGAGCGAGCTGCGCGGCCTGCTCGGCATGTTCGGTCTCGTCGGCGAGGTGGCCTTCCAGGACGCCGGCACGCTGTCGGGTGGTGAGAAGACCAAGCTGGCCCTTGCCCAGCTCGTCGCCGGCCGCCACAACCTGCTGCTGCTCGACGAGCCCACCAACAACCTCGACCCGCCCTCCCGGGAGGCCATCGGCCGGGCGCTGTCCGCCTGGCCGGGGGCGATGATCCTCGTCAGCCACGACGTCGGCTTCGTCGCCGAGCTGGCCCCCGCCCGCGTGCTGCTGCTGCCCGACGGCACCCTCGACACCTGGAGCGACGACCTCCTCGAGCTCGTCGCCATGGCCTGAGCCGCCGGCGTGGACGACCTCGCCGCCGAGCTCGAGCTCGCCCACGGGCTCGCCGACACCGCCGACGCCATCACCGTCCCGGCCTCGGGCCGCTCCGACCTCGTCGTCGACACCAAGCCGGACCGCACCTGGGTGACCGAGGCCGACCGCGGTGTCGAGCGCGCCGTGCGCGAGCGCCTGACCCGTGCCCGCCCCGGTGACGCCGTGCTCGGGGAGGAGGACGGCCTGCAGGGCGACGGCTCGCGCCGGTGGATCGTCGACCCCATCGACGGGACCGCCAACTTCGTGCGTCGCGTCCCGGTGTGGGCCACCCTGCTCGCCCTCGAGGTGGACGGGCGCCTGGTCCTCGGGGTGGTGTCGGCCCCGCTGCTCGGGCGGCGGTGGTGGGCGGCACGCGGCCTGGGGGCGTGGGCCGCCCCCGGCGGCCCGGGCGGGGTGCGCCACGGCGAGCGCCGCCGGCTGCAGGTCTCGGGCGTCGCCGAGCTCGCCGACGCCCACCTCTCGGGCTGCGGCAGCGACGGCTGGGAGCAGATCGGCCGGCCGGCCGCCGCCCGGGAGCTGGCCCGGCGCTGCTGGCGCGAGCGGTCCTTCGGCGACTTCTGGTCGCACATGCTGGTCGCCGAGGGCGCCTGCGACATCGGACTGGACCCGATCGTCTCGCTCTGGGACGTCGCCGCCCTGGTGCCGATCGTGGAGGAGGCCGGCGGGCGGCTGACGGACCTGTCCGGGGCGGCCCGGGCCGACGGCGGCAGCGCCGTGTCCACCAATGGACGCCTGCACGACCAGGTGCTCGGCGTCGTCGGCGACGCCGCGACGGGGAAGGGGCCATGACCACCGAGCGGCAACCGACCGGGCGCACCCGCGTGCGCCGCCACCGCGACCGCGCCAGCTACGAGACGGCGGAGATCGACGCCATCCTCGACGAGGGGATGATCTGCCACGTCGCCGCCTGCGTCGACGGCGTCCCGTGGATGATCCCCACCGCCTACGGGCGTGACGGCGACGTGCTGTACCTGCACGGCGCCGCCGGCAACCACCTCCTGGCGGTCGCCGGGGACGGTGGCGACGTGGTGGTGACGGTCAGCCTGCTCGACGGGATGGTCCTCGCCCGCTCGACGTTCAACCACTCGTTCAACTACCGCTCGGTCGTCGTGTACGGCCGGGCGGAGCCGGTGACCGACCCGCCGGAGAAGGCCCACGCCCTGGAGATCATCGTGGACCACCTGCTGCCCGGCCGCAGCCGGGAGGCCCGACCGCCCACCGACGCCGAGCTGCGCCAGACCCGGGTGGTCCGCCTGGCGCTCGACGAGGCGTCGGCCAAGATCCGCCGGGGCCCCGCCGCCGACGACCCCGACGACGTGGACCTGGCTGTCTGGGCGGGCGTGCTGCCCCTGCGGACGGTGGCAGGCCCCGCCGAGCCGGACGTGCACAACCAACCGGGCGTCGCCGCCCCGGCCGGGCTCGACCAGCCGCGGCGGTGGTCCCTGGAGCAAGGAGAACCCCTCCGATGAGCACCCGCATCGCCCCCGGCGTCA
>DASSZM010000047.1:0-4079 GCA_035702855.1 Acidimicrobiales bacterium
GTGGCGCCGGCGGCGGCAGAGCGACTCGAAGCCGCCGAGGCAGTACTCGCAGCGGCCGCACGCCCAGGCCAGCCTCGGTACGACGACCCGGTCCCCGTCGCGCAGGTGGCTCACCTCGGAGCCGACCTCCGCCACCCGCCCGACCGTCTCGTGACCGAGCGTCCGCGGCAGGTCCAGCCGCCCCGGCCACTCCTCGCGGGCGATGCGCACGTCGATGCCGCACAGGCCGCAGGCCTCCACCCGGACCAGCACCTGGCGCGGCCCGGGGTGGGGCACGTCCACCTCCTCCAGCGCGAGCGGCGCCCCGACCTCGCGCAGCACCGCTGCCTGCATCGTCGAGCCCGGGGCGGGAGGGGCGTGGCCGATCATGGGGTCTCCTCTCGGGACGGGCCGGGGGCCCGGCCCACCGGGGAAGCGTCGGTCGGCACCGGCGCACCCCGCAAGGGCCCTAGGACCCTGCCGAACGGCCCGCCCGGCGGGGACGGTCGGCCCTGCCCCACGGGAGCCGGGCCGCGGCAGCCTGCTGCCATGACGACGACCACCCATCCGAAGCCCGGCACCGCAGCCGAACCCACCGCCGCTCCTCGGATCGTCGTCGGCATCGACGGCTCGGAGGCGTCGCGCGCCGCGCTGCAGTGGGCGGCCGGGCAGGCGCGCCTCACCGGTGCCCGGCTGCAGGTCGTGGCCGCCTGGCAGTTCCCGACCTACGCCTACACGGCCCTGGCACCCCTCCCGTCGACGCTCGATCTGCGGACCACGACCGAGGAGACCCTGCGCGACGTGATCGCCGACGTCCTCGGCCGGTCGGCGGACCTCGACCTCACGCACCTCACCAAGGAGGGTGACCCCGCGCACGTGCTGCTCGAGGCGGCGGAGGGTGCCGACCTGGTCGTCGTCGGCTCCCGCGGTCACGGGGCGTTCGCCGGGCTGGTGCTCGGCTCGGTGAGCGGGAGGGTCGCAGCCCACGCCCGCTGCCCGGTGGTGGTGGTCCACGCCGCCCCGGGTCCCTGAGGCCCCCCGGCGCGGCAGTGGCGCTCGCGGGGGCGCACGCGCGCCGACCCTCAGGCCGGCAGCGGCACCCGCCATTCGAGCTCGGTGCCGCCGCCCGGCCGGGCGGCGACGTGGAAGCGCCCGCCGAGCGCCTCGGCCCGCTGGGCCATGTTGGGCAGTCCGTTGCCGCCCTCGAGCGGCTGGTAGCCGACGCCGTCGTCGACCACCGAGACCGTCAGGGCCCCGTCGGTGGCGACGAGCGACACCGTCACGCGGGTCGCCCGGGCGTGGCGGGCGACGTTGGACAGCGCCTCGCGGAGGGTCGCGAGGGCGTCGCCGCCGATCGAAGGGGGCACGGCGTCCACGGCGCCGTCGAAGCGCAGCTCCGGCTCGAAACCGAGGCTGCGCCGGGCCTCGGTGCACACGGCGAGGGCTTCGCTGCGCAGCTGGGCGACGGCGGTCGGCGGGGGCTCGAGGGCGAAGATCGTCGTGCGGATCTGGCGGATCGTCTCGTCGAGATCGTCCACGGCGTAGCGCAACCGATCGGCCAGGTGGGCGTCGACGGCGGCGCGGGCCTCGACGGCCTGCAACGACAGGGCCACCGCGAAGATGCGCTGGATCACGGTGTCGTGCAGGTCGCGGGCGATGCGCTCCCGGTCCTCGGTGAGGCTGAGCTGGCGGACCCGGGCGTGCAACCGGGCGTTCTCGATGGCCAGGCCGGCGGCGGTGGCCAGCGCCGAGGCGAGCTGCTCGTCCTCCTCGGTGAAGGGGCCGCCGCCGATCTTCTCGGTCAGGTACAGGTTGCCGAACACCCGGTCCCGCAACCGCACCGGCATCCCCAGGAAGCTGGCCATGGGCGGGTGCCCGGCCGGGAAGCCCACCGCCGCCGGGTGGGCGGTCAGGTCGTCCAGGCGGAGCGCCTCCGGCTGGTTGATGAGCAGGCCGAGGATCCCCCGCCCCTCCGGGAGGTGGCCGATGGTGCGGACGAGCTCGTCGTCCATGCCCTCGTGGACGAACTCGGAGAGGCCCTTGCCGCTGGGGGACAGCACCCCGAGCGCCCCGTAGCGGGCCCCGACGAGGTCCACGGCGGCGTGCACGATCCTCCGCAGCAGCGGGAGCAGGTCGAGGTCGGACTCGATGACGAGCACGGCGTCGAGCAGGGCGTGCAGCTTGGCGGCGTCCCGCACCCGGTGGTAGGGCACGGCCCCATCATGGCAGCGGCGGAGGGCGGGCGGAGCCGGGGCGTGGCGCAGCCGGCGGCGCCGGGCGGCTACCCGGGTGGTGCGGGCAGCGGCTACGGCACGTGGTGGGCGGGCGCGGAGGCCGCCGGCCGGACGGCGACCCGGCGACCCGTGAGGCGTTCGGTGCTGAGGCGGAACAGGTACGGCGCCCGCTCGCCGATCCAGGGCCGCAGGCCCATGGCCACGGCCCGGGTGGCGTGGCGGTCGCCGTCGTCGAGCTCCCGGGGGATGCCGACCACCACGACGCTCCACCCCTCCCGCCGGGCGCTGTCGGCGTCGTCGACCTCGAAGGCGACGACCTGCTCGTGCAGGGCGGCGAGGGACTTGCTGCCGGTGCCGGTGGCGTAGACGATCTGCTCGTCGACGAGGCGGTAGTTGACCGGCAGGATCGTCGGCAGCGCGTCGCGGGTCAACCCGACCCGACCGATGGTCCGGGAGCGCAGCAACTCGAGGCAGGCGTCCCGGGGCAGGATCTCCAGCCCGTTCCGGTCGAGTGGCATGGAGGAAAGTTGGCAAAAGGACCGGCGGGCCACGTAGGGCCGAAGGACCCCTTCGCCCCTCCGGGTGGCCGTCGGGCTCAGCCTGTGACCGGCGTCTCCCCGTGGCGGCGCTCGAGCCAGAGGCGCAGGCCGGCGGCATTGGAGTGGATGCTGTTGAGCGTCTCGAGCCGCTCCCGGGCGTGCGGGTCGGTCGAGGCGGGCATGCCGTAGTCGGCCTGCAGGGCGGCGGCGATGTCCCGCCCGTCCCGCCAGGCGGCCTCGGCCGTGGCCGCCCACCGCCGCAGGCTGTCCTCGGCCTCGTCGAGCATCGCCATCGGCTCGGGCAGCAGCCCGTAGTGGGCCAGGGCGACGCCCGCCGGCCGGCGGTCCCGGAAGCGGCCGATCGAGCGGCAGGCCAGCTCCAGGTCGAAGTCCGCCGGCGGCGTCGCCGGCCACAGGACGCCGGCGTCGGGGAGGCGGACCCCGACGGCGTCGCCGGCGAAGAGCAGGCCGCTCTCGCTGTCGTGGAGGGCCAGGTGGTGCTTGGCGTGCCCCGGGGAGTCGACGGTGGTGAGGGCCCGGCCCGGGCCGATCACGACCTCCTCGCCGTCCTCGAGCACGTGGATGCGCTCCTGCGGGGTGGGGTCGAGCCGTCCGTAGAGGGTGTCGAGGAGGTCGCCGTAGACGGTGGCCGCCGAGGCGACCAGGCGGGACGGGTCGGCGAGGTGGCGGGCGCCCTTCTGGTGCACGTAGATGGTGGCCCGGGGGAAGACCCGGGCCAGGTCGCCGACCCCGCCGGCGTGGTCCAGGTGGATGTGGGTGACGGCGATCCCGGCCAGGTCGGCGGCGCCGACGCCGAGGGCCTCGAGGGCGGCCAGGGTCGCCGGCACCGACGACTGGCTGCCGGTCTCGACCAGGACCGGCGCCGGCCCCTCGATCAGGTAGCCGGCGGTGACGCGCTCCCAGCCCCCGAGGAGGGTGTCGATCTCGATGACGCCGGGAGCGATGCGGGTGCTCATCGGATGGGTTCTCCTTGCTCCAGGGACCACCGCCGCGGCTGGTCGAGCCCGGCCGGGGCGGCGACGCCCGGTTGGTTGTGCACGTCCGGCTCGGCGGGACCGGCCACCGTCCGCAGGGGCAGCACGCCCGCCCAGATGGGCAGCCCCACGTCGTCGGGGTCGTCGGCGGCTGGGCCCCGGCGGATCTTGGCCGACGCCTCGTCGAGTGCCAGGCGGACCACCCGGGTCTGGCGCAGCTCGGCGTCGGTGGGCGGTCGGGCCTCACGGCTGCGGCCGGGCAGCAGGTGGTCCACGATGACCTCCAGGGCGTGGGCCTTCTCCGGCGGGTCGGTCACCGGCTTCGCCCGGCC
>DASSZM010000129.1:0-3889 GCA_035702855.1 Acidimicrobiales bacterium
CTTCGTCGGCGTTGATGCGGTTGATCCCGTCGAGGCGCTCGGCGCTGGCCTCGAGCTGGTCGGCGAAGCGACGTTCGACCACGAAGATCGGCATGACCGTCCCCCTGACTTGCCCCGCTGCACTGTACCGCCGGGTGGGGCCGCCCGCCCCGGGGAGCCGGGCCGTGGGTTGTCTAGACCTGGGCTGCGGCGGTGCGGACGGCGTCGTCGATCTCCTCCGGCTTCACGTCGAGTTGCTTGGTCGCGTGCCGGTCGGCCTTCAGCGCCGCCTTGGCCACCGCCTGCTCCAGCTTGTCCTCCCCGACGATCACCAGGGCGGCCTCGCCGGTGTCGATGAGCTCGCCGAGCTCCTTCACGTCGGCCCGGGACATCCCCCGCCACAGGTGACCGCCGACCCCGCCGGCGGCGGCGCCGACGGCGGCGCTGGCGAGCACCGCCGGGGGGAAGAGCAGCCCCACCACGGCACCGGCCGCCGCCCCGCCCCACGCGCCGTGGCGGGTGGCGGTCTCGTCCTTGTCGACGTGGACCTTGCCGTGGGCGTCCTTGGTCACCACGGCGGCGTCGTAGGTCCCGACCGCGCCGGCGGAGTGGAGCTCCTTCACGATCTGGTAGTCGCTGCGGGCCGTCTCCTCGTCGGGGTAGGTCCCGATGTAGACGAACACGGACTCGGTCTTCGGCATGGTCGCACCCTCCAACGCGCCGGCCTGGTCGCGCCTCGCCTTGCTATCCCGGATCGCCGGTGCGGACCCCACCCGTTCCGGGGGGAACGGGGTCAGCGCAGGGCGGCCTCTGCGCGCAGCGGGCTCCCGCCCGCTCCGGGCTCGTAGGGGCAGGACGGGTCGGCGGCGAGGGGGTCGCCGGTGCGGGCATACGCCTGGGCCCGGGAGCCGCCGCAGACGTCGGCGTACCCGCAGCGGCCGCAGCGTCCGCCCCGGGCGGTCCCTTCGCGCAGCGCCCGGAGCAGCGGGGCGGTGGCGTAGATCGTGGTCAGGGGCGCCTCCCGGACGTTGCCGGCGACGAGGGGCAGGAAGCCGCTCGGCTGGACTTCGCCGCGGCGGGACACGAAGACCACGCCCCGGCCGTCACCGACCGCCAGCGGTGCACGGCGGCGCACCGAGGGGCGCGCGGCCACGGGCCAGACCTCGTCGAGGCGCCGGGTCAGCTCCCGGTAGAGGGGCCCGGGCCGGCTCGTCGCCGGTTGGCTGACGACGCGCCGGTACGCCGGCGCCTCGGTCGTCTTGAGCGGCACCCAATCGGCGACGGTCCGGAGGAAGCGCAGCACGTCCTCGGTGTGCGCCGCCGACAGCGCCTGGTCGGCACCGGCCCGCCCGACCGGCACCACGAAGAAGACGCTCCACATGCTGACGTGCAGCTCGCTGACGAGTCGGGCCAGCGCCGGCAGCTCATTGATCGTCGCCGCCGTCACCGTGGAGTTGACCTGGAGGCGCAGGCCGGCGGCGTGCGCCGCCTCGCAGCCGGCGAGGGTCCAGCGGAACGACCCGTCCACCCGCCGGAAGGCGTCGTGGGCGGGCGCGCTCGCCGCGTCGAGGGAGAACGAGACGGCGCCGGCTCCGGCGGCGCGCAGGGCGCCCAGCCGGGCGGCGGTGGCCCGGGGCGTGCCCGCCGGGGAGACGGCGACCGACAGGCCGGCGCCGGATGCGTGCCACACCAGCTGATCGAGGTCCGGGCGGCGCAGCGGGTCGCCACCGGTGAGGACCAGGCGCGGGCGCGGCGGCCCCAGGGCGGCCAGGTCGTCCAGCACCGCCACCACCTCCGAGGTCGTGAGCTCGTCCGCCTCGCGCCCGGGGATGGCCTCGGCGCGGCAGTGCCGGCAGGCGAGGTCGCAGGCCCGGGTCAGCTCGAGCAGCACGAGGAACGGGCGGGTCGACACGTCGAAGCGCAAGCGGCGGATGCTCCCGCCGGCGGTCGGGGTGGGGGCGGAGGACGGCATCGCCCGGACGCTACGGACCCCTTCGCCGGGCTTCCCAGGGCCGGAGGACCCTTCCGCGCCGCCGTCCGGCGACGCGGCCCCGCCCTCACAGGGCGTCGTAGAGGGCGTCGATGAGGGCCCGGTTGCGGCTGCTCTGCCAGCGCGGGACGACGTGGTTCATGACGTAGCCGAAGGCCACCCGGCGTGCCGGGTCGGCGAACCCGACCGCCCCGCCGGTCCCGAAGTGGCCGAACGCCCCGGGGTTCGGGCCGAAGCGCCGGCGGGGGGAGGTGGGCACGAAGCCCAACCCGAAGGCGACCCACTCGCCGAGCACCGGGCAGTGGCCCTCCGCCTGGGGGCGGGTCGCCTCGGCGGTGAGGGCGCCACTGAGGACCAGGCCGGGCTGGAGCAGGGCGGCGTAGAAGGCGGCGAGGCCGGCGGCGGAGCCGTGCCCGTTGGTGGAGGGTATCTGGGCCCGCCGCCAGCGGCTGGTGTTGACGACGCCGAACGACGAGTACCCCGGGGGGTTGAAGTAGCCGCGCTGCACCATGGCGGCTTCGGGGTGGTCGGGGCCGGCGGGGGCGCCGGTCCCGAGCGGGCGCGGCTCGAAGACCACGGTGGCGCAACGGTCGAGGTCGGGGGGCTCGACACCGACGTGCACGTCGGCACCGACGGCGCGGGCGATCCGGGCGAGGAGCGTGCCGGGCAGCTCGCCGGTCAGGCGCCGGGCGATCTCGCCGACCAGGTGCCCGTAGGTGTTGGTGTGGTAGACGACGCGGCTGCCGGGGGCGAACCAGGCCGGGGTGGCCGCCAACGCGTCGACCATGGCGTCCCAGGACCACAGGTCGTCGTCGGTGAGCTCGGGGCCGATGGCCGGCACGCCGGCCTGGTGGCTGAGGGCGTGGCGCACGGTGGCGCCGCCCTTGCCGCCGGCGGCGAACGCCGGCCAGAGCGACGCGATCGGGGTGTCGAGGCCGACCAGGCCGGCGTCGACCAACCGGAGGAGGGTGCAGGCGACGAGCGGTTTGCCGGCCGAGTAGAAGTCGACGAGGGTGTCCCACCGCCACGGCTCCCCGGAGCCGGGATGGGCAAGGCCTCCCCAGAGGTCGACCACGACCTCACCGTCGACCAGTGCGCACACCGACGCACCGACCTCGCCGCGCTCGTCGAAGTTGGCCTCGAACTGGCGGCGCACCCCTTCGAGGCCCGGTGCCACGGAGCCCGACACCTCCACCATCGGGCGATCATGGCACGCGGGCCCGGCGGGTCTCAGCTCCCGGTGGAGTAGCGGTCGGCGACGGCCAGGGCCTCGTCGAGGATGGCGAGGCCCTCCCGGATCTCCTCGGGGGTGGTGGTGCACGGCGGCACGACGTGGGTCCGGTTGAAGTGGGTGAAGGGCCACAGCCCCCGCTGCTTGCAGGCGGCGGCGAACTCGTTCATCGGCGCGGCGTCGGGTCCGCCTGCGTTGTAGGGCACCAGCGGCTCCCGGGTCTGCCGGTCGCGGACCAGCTCGACCGCCCAGAAGACCCCGAGCCCGCGGACCTCGCCGACGGAGGGGTGGGCGTCGGCCAGGGCGGCCAGCCCGGGGCCGATGACGTCGTCGCCCAGGGCCCGGGCGTGCTCGACGATGCCCTCCTCCTCGAAGATCCTGATCGACGCCACCGCCGAGGCGCACGCCAGCGGGTGGCCGGAGTAGGTGAGCCCGCCCGGGTAGGGGCGGCGGGCGAAGGTGGCGGCGATGGCGTCGGAGAGGATCACCCCGCCGAGCGGGACGTAGCCCGAGTTGACCCCCTTGGCGAAGGTGATCAGATCGGGGGTGACGCCCCAGTGGTCGATGGCCAGCCACTCACCGCAGCGGCCGAAGCCGGCCATCACCTCGTCGGCGATCATCACGATGCCGAACTCGTCGCAGAGCCGGCGGACGCCGGCCAGGTAGCCGTCGGGCGGGACGAGCACGCC
>DASSZM010000149.1:0-9338 GCA_035702855.1 Acidimicrobiales bacterium
GGTCCCGTGACCCTCCTCGCCCTCGACACCGCCACCCCCCAGATCGGCGTCGCCCTGGTCGGCGACGACGGGCTGCTCGTCGCCACCCGCATCGCCGGCGGCCGCCGCCACGGCGAGCTGCTCGCCCCCACGATCGTGGCCGCCCTGGAGACGGCGGGGCTGACGATGGCCGACCTGACGGCGGTCGCCGTGGACGTCGGCCCGGGCCTGTTCACCGGGTTGCGCGTCGGGCTGGCCACCGCCCAGGCGCTGGTGGCCGCCCTGCGGATCCCCGCCTTCGGCGTGACGAGCCTCGAGGCGCTCGCCCACCCGCACCGCCGGGAGCCCGGCCACGTCGCCGCCGTCGTCGACGCCCGCCGCCACGAGGTGTTCCGGGCCATCTACGCGCCCGTCGGCGGGGCCCTGGTGGAGGTCGCCGCCCCCGAGGTGTGCACGCCCGCCGCCCTCGCCGAGGAGCTGACCGACCTGGTCGCCGCCGGTGGGGCGCCGGTGCTCGCCGTCGGCGACGGCGCCCGCCGCTACGCCGGGGTGCTCCTCGCCCCCGGGGTCGACGTCGGTGGGCGGCTCGACGCCCACCCGGACCCGGCGGTCGTCGCCGAGCTGGCCACCGGGCGCGAGCCGGTCGGGGCCGGCGGGCTGCGCCCGTTGTACCTGCGCCAGGCCGACGTGCGCATCGGGTGGGAGCAACGCCCGGCGCCGAGCGGGGCCGTCGGTGGCTGAGCCGGTCGGGCACGAGGCGGCGGCCACCGTCCACCTGCACCCGATGCGGCGCCGGGACCTGCGCTCGGTGCTGCGGATCGAGGGGCTCGTGTACCCCCGGCCGTGGACGTTCACCCTCTACATGAGCGAGCTCAACCTCCGCTCCGGGCGGCACTACGTCGTCGCCCGCGTCGGCGGCGAGATCGTGGGCTACTCGGGGCTGCTGTTCACCGCCGACGAGGCGCACATGACCACCCTCGCCGTCGACCCGCAACGCCACCGCCAGGGCATCGGCACCCGGCTGCTGCTGCACCAGGCCGCCGTGGCCCGGGCCCGCCACGCCCGCCACCTCACCCTCGAGGTCCGGGCCAGCAACGTCCCCGCCCAGGAGCTGTACCGCCGCTTCGGCTTCCAGTCCGAGGGCGTCCGCAAAAATTACTACGCCGAGGTGCACGAGGACGGCATCGTGATGTGGGCCCGGGACATCGACTCGGAGGCCTACGCCGCCCGCCTCGCCCACCTGCAGGCCGGCCTGCCCGGGCCGACCGTCGACGACGCCATGGAGGCCTGAGCCGGTGCGTGTGCTCGCCATCGAGACATCCTGCGACGAGACGGCGGCGGCGGTCGTCGACGACGGCCGCCACGTGCGCTCGTCGGTGGTCTCCAGCCAGGTCGACCTGCACGCCCGCTTCGGCGGGGTGGTGCCGGAGGTCGCCGGGCGCGCCCACCTCGACCTGCTCACGCCGGTGGTCGAGGAGGCCCTGGCACGGGCGGGCACCGAGGGCCCCGAGCTCGACGTCGTCGCCGCCACCATCGGCCCCGGCCTGATCGGCTCGCTGCTGGTCGGCACCGCCGCCGCCAAGGCGTACTCCCTGGCGTGGGGGAAGCCGTTCGTCGGCGTCAACCACATGGAGGGCCACCTGCACGCCGCCTTCCTCGAGGACCCGGACATGGCGCTGCCGGCGGTGGTGCTGCTCGTGTCGGGCGGCCACACCCTGCTGATCCTCATGACCAGGGACGGCCGGTACCGGCTGCTCGGCCAGACGATCGACGACGCCGCCGGGGAGGCGTTCGACAAGGTGGCCCGCTTCCTGGGCCTCGGCTACCCGGGGGGCCCGGCCATCGACCGGGTGGCCCGCGACGGCGACCCGGCGGCGGTGGCCTTCCCGCGGGGGCTGCTCCACGAGGGGTACGACTTCTCGTTCTCGGGATTGAAGACGTCGGTGGTCAACTACGTGAAGAAGCACCCCGAGGTGGGGGTGGCGGACGTGGCGGCGAGCTTCCAGGAGGCGGTGGTCGACGTCCTGGTGCGAAAGGCCACGCGCGCCGCCGCCGACGTGGGTGCCCGGGGGATCTGCATCGGTGGTGGTGTCGCCGCCAACTCGGTGCTGCGCGAGCGGGTCCAGGAGGCGTGCGCCGCCAACGGCCTGGCCGCCTTCGTGCCGAGCCGGGCGATGTGCACCGACAACGCGGCGATGGTGGCCGCCACCGCCTGGCACCGGTTCCGTCTCGACGGCCCGACGCCCCTCGACGCCGCCGCCGACCCCAACCTGCGCCTCCCCCTGGAGTGAGCGGCGGCCGCAGCGGGGAGGATGGGGCCGGTGAAGCGACGCCGGACCCACCAACCCGCCCCCGGCGCCAGAGCCCTGCCCGCCGGGGCGGAGCGGCGGGGGAGGCTGCGGCCCAAGCTGCGCTACGACCTGCTGGGCTGCGGCCTGCACGGCCATGCCCTGGTGGGCACCGACGCCGCCCGGCTGCGATCCGAGGACGCCCTGTTCGCCCGGGAGGACCCCGCCGGGTTCCGGTGGTACCGCTGCCTGCGCTGCGACGCCTGGCTGCCCCTCGCCGTCCCCGAGACGCCGGGGGCCGACACGCCCCCCGAGCGTGACGCCGTCCGCCTCCCCATGCGGGGCCGGCCGCTGCGGGACCGTTACGTGCTGCGGGCGATCGCCGTGGAGCGGGCCGTGCACGTGCTGGTGCTCGGGGCGCTGGTGGCGGCGGTGTTCCTCTTCGCCGCCCACCGCCAGCTGCTGCACCAGGACTACCTGCGCATCAGCGCCGACCTGCAGCGCATGTCGGGCGGGCCGGCCCGGCCGCCCCACCACGGGATCGGCGCCGAGGTCAACCGCCTGTTCCGGCTGCCGGACTGGGAGGTCTACGCCGTCGGGGTGGCCCTCGCCGCCTACACCACCATCCTCGTGTTCGAGATGGTCGGGTTGTGGTGGGCCCGGCGCGGGGCGGAGTACCTGACCCTGGTCGAGGCGTGCGCCCTGTTCCCGCTCGAGATCTACGAGCTGCTCGGCGGGTTCTCGTGGGTGAAGGTGGTCTCGGTCGCCCTCAACGTGGCGATCGTGGCGTACCTGCTGCTGGCGCACCGGCTGTTCGGGGTGCGCGGCGGGGCCGCCGCCGCCCGCGAGGCCCACGAGCGCGACAGCGGCTGGGCCGGGGTGGAGCGCACCACGCCGTCGGCGCTGCGCGGCGTGCCGGCGCCGGTGTGGCCCGCCCCGGCGCCGCCCGCCAGCACCGCCCCGGTGGCCTGACCCCGCCACCACGGTCCGTAGGATCCGGCGATGGACCGACGCGCCCTCGACCGTTCCCTCGCCTACGTCGACTCGTGGCTGCGCTGGCGCCTGCCGCGGGAGGGGGTCCCCGGCTGCGTGGTGGCGGTGGCCCTGAAGGGGCGGGTGGTCTTCGCCGAGGCCTACGGCCACGCCGACCTCGACAGCGGGCGACGGCTGCGCGCCGACGACGTCTTTCGCATCGCCTCGCACTCCAAGAGCTTCACCGCCGCCGCCCTGGTGCAGCTGGCGGGGGAGGGGCGCCTCCACCTCGACGACCCGGTGGCCGACCACCTCGGCTGGGTGCGCGACCACCGCGACGGGCGCTGGTCGGCGGTCACGGTCCGCCAGTTGCTCTGCCACGGGGCGGGCATCGTGCGCGACGGCCTGGACTCGGAGTTCTGGCAGCTGGGGAGGCCTTTCCCCGACCGGGACCAGCTGCGCGACGAGGTGCTCGCCGCCGATCTGGTCCTCGAGCCCAACCTCGCCATGAAGTACTCCAACTTCGGCTACGGCCTGGCCGGCCTGGTCATCGAGGAGGTCACCGGCCGCAGCTACCACGACCACGTGCGCGAGCGGCTCCTCGACCCGCTCGGCCTGGCGGCGACCACCCCCGAGCCCGAGCGGGGCGCCCCCGGGGTGACCGGCCACAGCCGCCGGGCCCTCGACGGGACGCGCCTGACCGTGCCGCCGGTCGACACCCGGGCGCTGGCGCCGGCGACCGGCTTCGCCGCCAGCGCCGCCGACCTGTGCCGGTGGTTCGCCGCCCTCGCCGTCGGCGGCCGCGGGCGGCTGCTGCCCGACACGGCCAAGCGGGAGATGCAGCGGGTGCACTGGCGGGTGGAGCGGCCCGGCGCCGACGGCGACGAGGACTACGGGCTCGGCCTCGAGTTGCAGCGCCTGGGGGAGCGGCGGCTGTTCGGTCACGGCGGCGGCTTCCCGGGCCAGATCACCAAGACCCTCGTCGACCCGGGGGCCGGTCTGGTCGTCACCGCCCTCACCAACGCCTCCGACGGGCCCGCCTCCGACGTCGCCCGGGGCGTGTACCACGTGCTGGACCACCTCGGCGAGGGGGCCGCCCCGGCCCGGGCGCTGCGCCGGCTGGAGGGGCGCTACGTCAACCTGTGGTCGGTCAACGACGTGGTGGCGGTCGACGGCGCCCTCGCCGTCGGCAACCCTGACAGCTGGAAGCCCTTCGCCGACCGCGAGCGGCTCGAGCCCGTCGACGCCACCACGGCGCGCATCACCCGCGACAGCAGCTTCGGCTCGGAGGGCGAGCCCGTCCGCTTCGAGGTGCGCGACGGGGCGGTCGACACCGTCCGGTGGGCCGGGGCGACGCTGTGGCCGGAGGCCCGCTGGCCGGCCGCCGAGCGCCGGCTGCTGCGCGCCGCCCGCCGCTGAGGACCGGCGGCCCGGTCGGGGGTGATGCCGACCGTCGGAGTGGTGCGCCGGCTCCCCAGCGTGGGGTCGCGACCCCCAATCCCGGCCCAACGGCGACGGAGTGCATTGCTCAGCGCACGGTGCGTGGCGCCACGCGGTGGTCAAAGGCGGACAAAAGCAGGCGAGCGCGCAAAGCGCGTTCATCCACATTGACGAGGCCGCCCTCCGGCCGGCCCCGCATCATCGGAGCCATGAGCACCGCCCTCGCCTGCCGCCCGGCCCCAGCGACGCCCCCGGCGCCCCGGCACCTCGCGCTCGTCCCCGACCCGGGCCCGGACTCCGGCCCCGACCGGGGCTCCGCCGGCGTCGCCGGCGTCGCCGGCGTCGCCGGCCCGGCGCTCGGCCGCCTCTGGGACATCTACAGGACGACGGGGGACCGGGGCGTTCGGGCGCAGCTCATCGCCGGGTACCAGCCGCTGGTCCGGGCGGTCGCCGCCCGACTGTCGGCGGGGCTGCCGCGGATGGTCGACGAGGCCGACCTGGTCGGCTACGGCACCTTCGGCTTGATCGACGCCATCGAGCGCTTCGACCCGGGCCTCGGCCACGCCTTCGAGGGCTACGCCATGGCCCGGATCCGGGGGGCGATCATCGACGAGCTCCGGGGACTGGACTGGGTGCCGCGCTCGGTGCGGCGCAAGGCGCGCGAGCTCGACCGGGCGGCGGCCCGGCTCGAGTCCCGGCTCGGGCGGCAGCCGACCGACCGGGAGCTCGCCGCCGAGGCCGGCTTCGGCGTCGCCGTCGTCGAGCGGGTGTCCGCCCAGGTCGCCCTCGGCGGGGTGGTCGCCCTCGACGCCCGGCTGGCCCGGGGCGGGCGGGAGGAGGGCCTGACCGTCGGCGACACCGTCGCCGACCGGGCGGCGGGGCCCGGGGAGGTGGTGGAGGCGGACGAGACCCGCCGGGTCCTCGCCGAGGCCATCAACCGCCTCGACGACCGCGAGAAGCTCGTGGTCTGCCTCGTCTACTTCGAAGGCCTGACCCTCGCCCGCATCGCCGAGGCGCTCGGGGTCAGCGAGAGCCGGGTGTGCCAGATCCACACCAAGGCCGTCGCCCGCCTGCGGACGCTCGTGCAGCGGGCCGAGCGTGAGGGTCCCGGCCCGCGTCGCCCGGAGCCGCTCGCCGCCTGACGGGCCTAGGGTCCCGGGGATGCACCTCGAGATCGGTATCGACTGCTCCGATCCCGACCGGCTGGCGGACTTCTGGGAGGCCGCCCTCGGCGCCCCCGGGCGCCGCGGCGACGGTCGCCCCTACGTCCAGCTCCTCGACGTGCCCGGGCTGCCGCCCGTCTACTTCCAGCGGGTGCCGGAGGGGAAGGTGGTGAAGAACCGCCTGCACCTGGACCTCTTCGTCGCCGACATCGAGCGCGAGGTCGAGCGACTGGTCGCCCTCGGGGCGACGGCCCACCAGGAGGTGCACGAGGGCGGGGAGCGCTGGCGGGTGCTGACCGACCCGGAGGGCAACGAGTTCTGCATCTGCAAGGAGGGCGGCAGCGCCGCCGGGGCGTGAGTCGCGCTGCCCGGCGCCTTTCCCCTGCTCCCCGTCGGTGGCAGCAACGGGACAGGAGCGCCGATCACCGGGTTGAACTAGGGGCCCGCTGCCGGTATCGTTAGCACTCGTCCGGTGAGAGTGCCAACGCCGGAGATCCCGGTATCCCCTATGTGCCAACGGAGGCGCAACACCCATGAGCCTGCAGCCGCTCGATGATCGCATCGTCGTCCGCCCGAGCGAGGCGGAGGAGACCACGGCCTCGGGCCTGGTCATCCCCGACACCGCCAAGGAGAAGCCGCAGCAGGGCGAGGTCCTCGCGGTGGGCCCCGGTCGCCGGGCCGAGAACACCGGTGAGTTGATCCCCCTCGACATCGCCGTCGGTGACAAGGTCGTCTACTCCAAGTACGGCGGCACCGAGATCACCGTCGACGGTGAGGATCTCCTGATCCTGACCAGCCGTGACGTCCTGGCGAAGGTGAGCAAGTAAGTGCCCAAGCAGCTCAAGTTCGACGAGAACGCCCGCCGCAGCCTGGAAGCGGGCGTCAACAAGCTGGCCGACGCCGTCAAGGTGACCCTCGGCCCCAAGGGGCGCAACGTCGTCATCGACAAGAAGTTCGGCGCCCCGACCATCACCAACGACGGCGTGACCATCGCCCGTGAGGTGGAGCTGGAGGACCCCTTCGAGAACATGGGGGCCCAGCTGGTCAAGGAGGTCGCCACCAAGACCAACGACGTCGCCGGTGACGGGACCACCACCGCCACCGTGCTGGCCCAGGCGCTGGTGCGCGAAGGCCTGCGCAACGTCGCCGCCGGCGCCAGCCCGACCGCCCTCAAGCGGGGCATCGACAAGGCCGTCGCCGCCGCCGTCGACTCGATCAAGTCGCTGGCCAAGGACGTGGACGACAAGAGCGAGATCGCCCAGGTCGCCTCCATCTCCGCCGCCGACCCCTCGATCGGCTCGGTCATCGCCGACGCCATCGACAAGGTCGGCAAGGACGGCGTCGTGACCGTCGAGGAGTCCAACACCTTCGGCCTCGAGCTCGAGTTCACCGAGGGCATGCAGTTCGACAAGGGCTACCTGTCGCCGTACTTCGTCACCGACCCCGAGCGCCAGGAGTCGACTCTCGACGAGCCCTACATCCTGATCGTCAACTCCAAGATCAGCGCCGTGCACGACCTGGTGCCGGTCCTGGAGAAGGTCATGCAGGGCGGCAAGCCGCTGCTGATCATCGCCGAGGACGTCGAGGGCGAGGCCCTGGCGACGCTGGTGGTCAACAAGATCCGGGGGACGTTCACCTCCGTGGCCGTCAAGGCGCCCGGCTTCGGCGAGCGGCGCAAGGCGATGCTCAACGACATCGCCATCCTCACCGGCGGTCAGGTGATCTCCGAGGAGGTCGGCCTCAAGCTGGAGAACGCCACCCTCGACCTGCTCGGCCGGGCCCGCAAGGTGGTCATCGACAAGGACAACACGACGATCGTCGAGGGCGCCGGCTCCGAGGCCGACGTCAAGGGTCGCATCGCCCAGATCAGGCGGGAGATCGACGAGTCCGACTCCGACTGGGACCGGGAGAAGCTCCAGGAGCGCCTCGCCAAGCTGTCCGGCGGCGTGGCCGTCGTCCGGGTCGGGGCCGCCACCGAGGTGGAGCTCAAGGAGAAGAAGCACCGCATCGAGGACGCCCTGTCGGCGACCCGGGCGGCCATCGAGGAGGGCATCGTCCCCGGCGGTGGCACGGCGCTCCTGCGCTCCCGCTCGGCCATCGACGCCGTGGTCTCGTCGCTGCACGGCGACGAGGCGACCGGGGCGTCGATCGTCCGCAAGGCCGTCGAGGAGCCCCTCAAGTGGATCGCCTTCAACGCCGGCCTCGAGGGCAGCGTGATCATCGAGCACGCCGAGCGCGAGTCCGGCACCGTCGGGCTCAACGCCGCCACCGGCGAGTTCGAGGACCTGGTGAAGGCCGGCGTCATCGACCCGGCCAAGGTGACCCGCTCGGCGCTGCAGAACGCGGCGTCGATCGCCGGGCTGCTGCTCACCACCGAGGCGCTCGTCGCCGACAAGCCGGAGAAGGCATCCCCGGCGCCGGCCGGCGGCGGGGCCCCCGGCGGCATGGGCGGCATGGGCGGGATGGGCTTCTGATCCGTCCCTGACCGCTGCGGGCCCGTCCCGCACGACGCTTGTCGCGAACGGCCCGGGCTGCTGCCCGGGCCGTTCGCACGTTCCCGGGCCCCCGCGGGAAGCCGCCCCGGGCGCCGGTAGTCTGCGGTCATGGATCGTCCGCCGCCCGACCCCCAGAAGCTCCTCGACGCCTGGATGGAGTGGGAGCGGGGCGAGACGCCGCCCGGCCGGGTCATCAGCCAGCTGAAGACCGGTGGCCTGCGTGACCTGCTCGAGGCGATGGTCGCCGACCTGCCCGCCGCCGTGGTGGCCACCGGCGCCCCCGAGGAACCCGACTCGGGGTCCTGGTCGCCGGTTGTCTGAGGTGACCGTCGGCCGAGCACCGTGGGACGGCTCGCCGGCCGGGTGGGTGGCGCAGCCCCACGGCCGGCGCTGAGCGCCGGCGACGACCGCCGGGAGCCCGCCGGGGCCGCCCCGGCGGGCGCCGGCGGCCGGGCCGGCCGGCCGGCCGGTGGCGGGGATCGGGGCGGTCCCCAGCGCATCCCCCGGCCACCGGGCGTCCGCCCCGGGCCGGGCGCCTGGTGGAGCCGCCCCGACGCGGCGCCGCCCGCCACCGTCGGCCTCGAGGCGGTGCTCGCCGCCTTCGCCGGGCCCCACGGGGCGTCCGACGGCCCGCCGGCGGCCACCACCGAACGGGGGGCGCGGGGGCAGGTGGACCTGCCGGGCTCCGACGCCCGGCCGGCGGCGGTGCTCTGCGCCCTCTTCGACGACGGCGGGGACGTCGCCGTGGTGTTGACGCGCCGGTCGGCAACGCTGCGCTCCCACACCGGGGAGGTGTCGTTCCCCGGGGGCCGGCTGGACCCGGGCGAGACCCCGCTCGCAGCCGCCCTGCGTGAAGCCGACGAGGAGATCGGGCTCGACCCCGGCGGGGTGGAGATCGTCGGCACCCTGCGCCCGCTGTCGACGTCGTCGAGCAGCTCGCTCATCACCCCGTTCGTCGGCGTGTTGCCGGGACGCCCGCAGCTGCGACGCAATGCCGCCGA
>DASSZM010000197.1:0-6767 GCA_035702855.1 Acidimicrobiales bacterium
CCGCCCTCGTGGCCCTGGAGATTTGCTGAGCCCCTCCCGCGCCCCGGGGCCCCGCGCCCCGCGCCCCGCTTCCGCCGGCCGCCCCGGCCACGACCGCCCCCCACGCGCCGTGGCCGCCCGGCGGCCCTCGCCGCTACCGTCAGGCGGAAGTGTGCGGACGGGCGTCCCGAAAACCGGGGTGTCGGTCCGCACAATTGGTCCTTGCCCCCCAACCTCACCCACGGACCGTGGCGGTGGGCTGGTGTTGCCGGACACTCGAGTTGACCGTGTAGACGACGTTGTACCTGGTCGTGGTGTGCGGCCTACGACGAAACGACAAAGGCCCAGAGGCGACAGGCCCGAGGCGCGGGTAGGCCCGGCAGCAGAGCTGCCGGGCAAGGATCCATGATCGGCGCCGCGCCAGGTCACCCCAGCGGCGGCCCCCACGGTCTCCAAGGCGTCAGCCAGGGTCGACCCGGCAGGGTCGATCGGCCCAGCCGAGGCATCCAGGGCGTGGAGCCACCCGGTGGCCGCCATGCGCAGCGACTCCGCCCGACCGCCCAGGCGTCGCAGCCACCCGCGCACCGTCGACACCGGGCGGCCGAGCGCCGCCGCGATCCGCCGGTGACCGGCACCGGCACACCGATACCCGGATCCGGCGGTCCTTCTTCGCCGATTCCCCGACCCGCTTCCGGGTGGCTACAGCCCGAGCAGGGAGTCGAGCCCGACGGTGAGCCCGGGCCGGCCCGGCACCGAGCGCACGGCGAGCAGCACGCCGGGCATGAAGCTGACCCGGTCGAGCGAGTCGTGGCGGAGGGTGAGGGTCTGGCCCTCGGTGCCGAGCAGCACCTCCTGGTGGGCGACCAGGCCCCGCAGGCGGACGGCGTGCAGCCGGATCCCGCCGGGCCCGAGCGCACCCCGGGCGCCGGGGACCGTCTCGGTCCGGGTGGGGTCGGGGGCCCATTTCCCCGAAGCCTCCGCCATGCGCTGCGCCGTCGCCAGCGCCGTCCCCGACGGGGCGTCGGCCTTGGCGTCGTGGTGCAGCTCGATGATCTCCGCCGTGTCGAACCACGGGGCCGCCAGCTCGGCGAAGCGCATCAGCAGCACCGCCCCGATGGCGAAGTTGGCGGCCACCACGCAGCCGAGCCGCCCGCCGGCCGGGTAGGCGCCGGCGGCGGCCGCCAGGTCACCGGCGTCGAGACCGGTGGTGCCGACCACGGCGTGGAGGCCGGCGGCGGCATAGACCGGCAGGTTGCGCACCGTGGCGTCGCGCACGGTGAAATCGACCACGACGTCGGCGCCGGCGTCGACCAGGACGGCGGCGTCGGCGCCGACCCTGATCGCCCGCCGCTCGCTGCCGGCGGCGGGGGCGAGCAGGCTGGAGCCGGCGGCGGCCGGGTCGACCGCCGCCACCAGCTCCAGGTCGGGGGCCGCTTCGACGGCGGCGCAGACGGTGGCGCCCATCCGCCCCGCCGCCCCGACCACCCCGACGCGCAACGCCGGCCCGGTGGGCCCGCGGCCCTCGTCGGGGCGTTCGGGGTCGGGCAGGTCGCTCACCGCTCGGCGATCCCCTCGTCGGGGAACGGCCCGACGACCGCCACCGACCGGGGACCGCCGAGGACCTCGGCGGCCAGCTCGGCGACGTCGTCGAGGCTGACGGCGGCGAAGCGCTCCTCGAGCTCCTCGACGGTCGGGACCCGGCCGTGGGTGAGCAGGGCGTGGCCGACGCGGCTCATGCGCGACCCGGAGTCCTCCAGGCCGAGCACCAGCGACCCGCGCAGGTGGCCGCGGGCGCCCTCGAGCTCGGCGGCGGTGATCCCGTCGGCGGCCATGCGGTCGAGCTCGTCGTGAACGAGGTCGAGGACCTCGCGGGCCTTGTCGGGGGCGGTGCCGGCGTAGACCACCAGGGCCCCGGCGTGCTCGTAGGCCTGACGGTAGGAGTACACCGAGTACGCCAGGCCGCGCTCCTCGCGCACCGTCTGGAACAGCCGGCTCGACATCCCGCTGCCGAGGATGTGGTCGAGGATCGACAGGGCGTAGCGCCGCTCGTCGTGGCGGGCGAGGCCGGGGACGCCGACGGCGAGGTGCGCCTGCTCGGTGTCGCGCTCGACCACCGCCGTGGCCGCGTCGGGCGCCGCCGGGCCTCGCCGGGCGGGCCGGGCGCCGCCGGCGGTCCGCCCGGCGAGGCGGCGGGCCACCCCGTCGGCGACCGTGTCGTGGTCGAGGGCGCCGGCGGCGGCGAAGACCACGTTGGCCGGCCGGTAGTGCTCGGCGTGGAAGGCGGCGATCTGCTCGCGGGTCATGGCGAGGATCGTCGCCTCCTCCCCGAGGACCTCCCGGCCGAGGGTGTGGGCCGGCCACATGGCCTCGGCGAGCACCTCGTGGACGAGGTCGGAGGGCTCGTCGTTGTGCATCAGGATCTCCTCGAGGATCACCTGGCGCTCGGACTCCACCTCCTCGGCGCGGAACGCCGGGCTCCAGAGGATGTCGGAGAGGATGTCGAGCCCGAGCTCGAGCTGCTCCGCGAGCAGCCGCACGTAGAACGACGTGTACTCCTTGGTGGTGAAGGCGTTGAGGTCGCCGCCGACGGCGTCGACCGCCTCGGAGATCGCCCGGGCGCTGCGCTCCTCGGTGCCCTTGAACAGCAGGTGCTCGAGGAAGTGCGAGGCGCCCCACAGCGGGCCGGGCTCGTCGGCCGAGCCCGTGCCCACCCAGAACCCGAGGGTCACCGAGCGGGCATCGGGCATCGACTCGGTGACGATCTCCAGCCCACCGTCGAGGGTGGCCCGGCTGATCGTCACGCCGCGGCCGTCGCTGCGGGGGTCGTGGAGCGCCGGCGGAGGCCCCCGACGGTCACGACCGGCGGCGGCGGGGGTTGCGGCGGGGGCCGCGGTCGCCGCCGCCGGCGGGGGCGCCGGTCTCGGTGGGCCCGAGGTCGCCGAAGGAGGCGGTGGCCTCCGCCTCCCAGGTGTCCTCGAAGGACACGACCTCACCGGCTGCGGCGGCCGGGGCGGTGGCGGGGGCGTCGCGGTCGCCGCCCGCGGCCGGCTCGTCGCCGACCAGCGACAGGGACACCTTGCCCTGCGGGTCGATGTCGTCGACGTGCACCTCGAGCTCGTCGCCGAGGTCGACCACGTCCTCCACCTTGTCGATCCGCTTGCCGCGGCCGAGCTTGGAGATGTGGACCAGGCCGTCACGGCCGGGGAGGATGTTGACGAAGGCGCCGAACTTGGTGATGTTGACCACCCGGCCCCGGTAGACGGCGCCGACCTCGGCCTTGGGCGGGTCGAGGATCAGCTCGATCCGGCGGCGGGCCTCGGCCACCGCCCCGCCGTCGCGCCCGCCGATGGTGACCGTGCCGATCACCCCGTCGTCGTCGACGTTGATGTCGGCGCCGGTCTCCTGCTGGAGGGCGTTGATGACCTTGCCCTTGGGGCCGATGACCTCGCCGATCTTGTCGATCGGGATCTCCAGGCTGACGATCTTCGGGGCGGTGTCGGCCACCTCCGGGCGGGGCTCGGCGATGGCGGCGTGCATGACCTCGAGGATCTGGAGGCGGGCCTCCTTGGCCTGCAGCAGGGCGGCGGCCAGGACCTCGGCCGGCAGGCCGTCGATCTTGGTGTCGAGCTGCAGGGCGGTGACGAAGTCGGCGGTGCCGGCGACCTTGAAGTCCATGTCGCCGAAGGCGTCCTCGGCGCCGAGGATGTCGGTGAGGGTGATGTAGTCGTCACCCACCTTGACCAGGCCCATGGCGATGCCGCCGACCGGCGCCTTGATCGGCACGCCGGCGTCCATCAGCGACAGCGACGACGCGCACACCGACGCCATCGAGGTGGAGCCGTTGGAGGCGAGGACCTCCGACACCAGCCGCAGGGCGTAGGGGAACTCCTCCACCGACGGGACCACCGGCAGCAGGGCCCGCTCGGCGAGCAGGCCGTGGCCGATCTCGCGGCGCTTGGGGCTGCCGACCCGGCCGGTCTCGCCGTTGGCCGACGGCGGCATGTTGTAGTGGTGCATGTAGCGCTTCTTGTCGTCCACCCCGAGGGTGTCGAGGAGCTGGTCCATGCGCGGCATGCCGAGGGTGGTGACGTTGAGCACCTGGGTGTCGCCCCGCTGGAACAGACCGGAGCCGTGGGCGGTCGGGATCAGGCGCACCGCCGCCGACAGGGGGCGGATGTCGGTGGGGCGCCGTCCGTCGATGCGCTCGCCGGTCCTGGCGATGCGCTCCCGGACGAGCTTCTTGGTGAGCGACCGCACGGCGGCCTTGACCTCGCCCTCCCGCCCGGCGAGCTCCTCGCCGAGGGCGGCGAGGATCTCCTGGGTGGCGGCCTCGGTGGCGGCGGCCCGCTCGGCCTTGGTGACCACGGCGGTGACGCCCTCGATGGGGCCGGTGCCGACCTCGGTCACCCGGGCCATCACGTCCTCGCCGTAGTCGCGCCGCGGGGTCCACGCCAGCGGCGGGCGGCTGCCGGCCTCCGCCACCAGGCGGCGCTGCAGCTCGATCGACTCGCGGATCCAGCCCTTGGCGGCCTCGAGGCCGTCGGCGATGGCCTCCTCGGTGACCTTGGGGGCGCCGGCCTCGTACATCGGCCAGGCGGCCTCGGTGCCGCCGGCCTCGACCATCATGATGGCGACGTCGCCCGACTCGAGTTGGCGGCCGGCGACCACCAGCTGGAAGGCGGAGGCGTCACCCTCCTGGAAGGTGGGGTGCGGGGCCCACTCGCCCTCGGCGCTCCAGGCGATGCGGACCGCCCCGATCGGGCCCTCGAAGGGGATGCCCGAGACCATCAGCGCCGCGCTGGCGGCGTTGATGGCCAGCACGTCGTGCGGGTTCTCCTGGTCGGCCCCGAGGACGGTGATGACGATCTGGGTCTCGTTGCGGAACCCGTCGGCGAAGCTCGGCCGCAGCGGCCGGTCGATCAGGCGGGCGGTGAGGATGGCGGCGTCGGTCGGCCGGCCCTCCCGGCGGAAGAACGAGCCGGGGATCTTCCCGGCCGCGTACATCCGCTCCTCGACGTCGACGGTGAGGGGGAAGAAGTCGATCCCCTCCCGCACGCCGGAGGCGGCGTTGGCGGTGGCGAGGACCATGGTGTCGCCGAGGCGGGCGACGACCGCCCCCTGGCTCTGGTGGGCCAGGAGACCGGTCTCGAAGCTGAGGGTCTTGGCCGTCCCGGTGATCGGGGCCGACACGGTGGTCGGGGTGGTGGCGGTGGTACCCGGCACGGGCACACTCCTTTCGTGCCCGGCGCTCCGGCCGGGCTTCGGGAGCGGCGGGGTCAGTTCCCAGTCGGCGACCTCCCGGCGGGGCCGGGGGATCCTCGACTGGCAGCTGACCTCGGGGCCGCTCGGTGATGGACTACTGGCAGCGCGAAGAGGCGGCCCCGAAGGGCCGCCGGATCGTCAGCGCCGCAGGCCGAGCCTCGCGATCAGCTCGCGGTAACGCTCGACGTCGTTGTCCCGGACGTAGTCCAGGAGGCGACGGCGACGGCCGATGAGCTTCATCAGCCCCCGCCGGGTGTGGTGGTCGCCCTTGTGCACCTTCAGGTGCTCGGTGAGGTGGGCGATCCGCTCACTGAGGATGGCAACCTGCACCTCGGGCGAGCCGGTGTCGGTCTCGTGGAGCCGGTAGGTCGCGATCGTGGCGGCTTTGTCAGGCATGCAGCGGCTGTTCTTTCCTCGGACGGTGCCCCGCGAGAGGGCCTGGGGACGGTCCGCTGTCGGAGCTGGCAGGACGCGCCACGCCCACGGACCGGCCACCAGCGTAGCATCCGGGCGTGGCCGACCCCGACGAGCTGCGGGTCGCCCCCGGCGTGGTCGTCCCCGGCACCGAGCTGGCCTGGAGGTTCTCGGCCTCCGGGGGAGCCGGCGGCCAGCACGTCAACACCGCCAACACCCGGGCCGAGGTGGTCTGGGACGTCGCCGGCTCCCCCAGTCTGCCCGAGCCGCTGCGGGAGCGCCTGACGGCCCGGCTCGGACCGGTGGTGGCGGTGGCGGCGTCGGACCGGCGTTCGCAGCGGCGCAACCGGGAGCTGGCGCTCGCCCGCCTGCAGGACCGGGTGCGCGCCGCCCTGGAGGAGCGCCGCCCCCGCCGCCCGACCCGGCCCACGGCGGCGTCGGCCCGCCGGCGCCTCGAGGACAAGCGCCGCCACGCCGCGGTCAAGCGGACCCGCCGCAGCGACGGCGCCGGCGAGGAGTAGCCGGGCGCGTGGTCAGGGCACGGTCTCGGACCATGCGGCGTCCCAGAAGGCCCGCTCGTGCTCCGTGGCCGCCTCGAAGGCGGCGAGCATCGCCGGGACCTGGTCGGGTGCCGCCTGGGCCCGACGGTCGGCGATGCCCTTGATCTCCTCGACGGCGGCGGCGAACGAGGCGTCCGCATAGGTGTCGATCCAGGCGCGGTAGGGGTGGTCGGGCTGACCGGACGTGCGGGCCAGGATGCGCTCACCCACGTGCCGGTAGACCCAGAAGCAGGGAAGCAGCGCCGCCACGAGCACGGGATAGGGCTCCTCGGCCGCGGCGCCGGTCAGGAAGCCCGTGTAGGCCCGGCAGGCACCCGAGGTGGCCACCTCGCCGGCGGCGCCCGGGCCCAGGAGCCGGGACAGGTAGCCGGTGTGGAGGACGCGTTCGACCTCCAGGGCCCGCTGGGCGCTCCCGGCGAAGAACTGCGCCTCGGCGTCGTGGTGGCTGCGGCGGGCGGCGCCGGCCAGGGCAGCGGAGAACTCCGTCAGGTAACGGGAGTCCTGCACGAGGTAGTAGGCGAAGCGACCAGGGGCCAGCGTGCCGGCGGCCAG
>DASSZM010000266.1:0-6238 GCA_035702855.1 Acidimicrobiales bacterium
CCCTTGCCGCTGTGGAGCAGGACGAGGAAGATCAGTGCTGCCGACACGATGACATGGACAGCGATGATCACCGCAGTCAGCACTCGACCAGGGCCTCCTCGGAGTTGGTGCAAAGGCCGCCCCTGTGGACAGCGAGGGTCACGATAGCAGCACCCGTCCCGACTTACGAGACGGGTGCTTTAGCCAACCGCAACCTTTGGAACACCTGTAACACGCCCGTAACAGGCACCGACTCGGATCCGTCCATACCCCGGACCACCGGCGTTCACCCGCGGGCGGGCCGGGCGGCGGCGACGACGGCGGCGAAGGCCACCGGGTTGAGGCTGGCGCCGCCGACGAGGGCCCCGTCGACGTCGGCCTGGGCGAGCAGGTCGGCGGCATTGGCCTCGTTGACCGACCCGCCGTACTGGATCCGGACCCCGGCGGCAGCCTCCGCCCCCCAGCGCTCCCCCACCGCCGCCCGCAGGGTGGCGCAGACGGCCTGGGCGTCCTCGGGGGTGGCGGTCCGGCCGGTGCCGATCGCCCAGATGGGCTCGTAGGCGACGACCACACCCGCCACGGCGGTGGCGTCGACCCCCTCGAGGGCGGCGTGGAGCTGGCCGACGACGTGGTCGTGGGTCTCGCCGGCGTCGCGCTGGCCGGCCGTCTCGCCCACGCAGCAGATCGGCGTCATCCCGGCCCGTAGCGTCGCCCGCAGCTTCCGGTTGACCCACTCGTCGGTCTCGCCGAGGTGCTGGCGCCGCTCGGAGTGCCCCACGATGACGTAGCGGACGTTGAGCTTGGCCAGCATGGTCGGGCTGACCTCCCCCGTCCACGCCCCCTTGTCCTCCCAGTGCACGTCCTGGGCGCCGAGGGCGACGGGGATCTCGTCGGCGTCGAGGACCGTCTGCACCGAACGCAGGGCGGTGAAGGCCGGGTGGACGCTCACCTCGACCTCCCCCTGGGGGCCGCGGTCGAGGGCGTAGGACAGCTTCTGCACCACCTGGATCGCCTCCAGGTGGGTGAGGTGCATCTTCCAGTTGCCCGACACCAGCGGGCGGCGGCCGCTCACGCCCGCTGGCGGGCGGCGGCGGCGCGCAGGGCCGCCAACCCCGGCAGGTCGCCGTGCTCGAGCAGCTCCAGGGAGGCGCCGCCGCCGGTGGAGAGGTGGTCGACGCGCTCGGCCAGGCCGAAGGCGGCCAGGGCGCTGGCGCTGTCGCCCCCGCCGACGACGCTGAAGGCGCGGGTGGCGGCGACCGCCTCGGCGACGGTCCGGGTGCCGGCGGCGAAGCGCTCGTCCTCGAAGACGCCCATCGGGCCGTTCCACAGCACGGTCGCCGCGCCCTCGATGGCGTCGGCGAACTCGGCGGCCGTCCCGGGGCCGATGTCGAGACCGGTCCAGCCGTCGGGGACATCGGCGCCGACCTGGCGGACCTCCCCGGTCGGCGGCCGGCCCGGCCCGAAGGTCCCGCCCGGGCCGAGCACGGTCAGGTCGGAAGGCAGGAGCACGGTCCTGCCCGACGCCAGCAGCCGCCGGCAGGCGTCGACCTGGTCCGGCTCGAGCAGCGAAGCGCCGGTGCGGTGGCCCTCGGCGGCGAGGAACGTGAAGCACATCCCGCCGCCGACCACCAGGGTGTCCACCCGCTCGGCGAGCGACTCGAGCAGCCCCAGCTTGTCGCTGACCTTGGAGCCGCCCAACACGGCCACGAACGGCCGGGCGGGCGCCTCGAGCAGCGACGACAGCACCTCGACCTCCCGGGCGAGGACCCGCCCGGCGGCCGACGGCAGGTACCGGGGCGGCCCGACGATGGAGGCGTGGGCGCGGTGTGCGGCCCCGAAGGCGTCGTCGACGTAGAGGTCCTGCCCATCGACCAGGCGGTCGACGAAGGCCGGGTCGTCGGCCTCCTCGCCCGGGTCGAAGCGGAGGTTGTCGGCCAGCGTGACCCGACCGGCGTCGGCGCCGGCCCCGGCGAGCAGCTCGCCGAGGCGGGCCCGCACCGGCGCCAGGTCGTAGCGGGGGTCGACCCTGCCCTTGGGGCGGCCCAGGTGGGTGCAGACCGTGACCCGGGCGGCGCCGTGGTCGAGCAGCCAGGTGAGCGTCGGCAGCGTCGCCCGGATCCGCAGGTCGTCGGTGATCCGCCCGTCGGCGAGCGGGACGTTGTAGTCCGCCCGGACCAGCACGTTGCGGCCCGACGGGTCGGGGAGGTCCTCCAGCTGCGGGAGCTCCACGGTCAGCCGGCCGCCCGGCCGACGAGTGCCACGAGGTCCACCGTCCGGTTGGAGTACCCCCACTCGTTGTCGTACCAGCCGAACACCTTGACCATCGAGCCCATCGCCATCGTCAGCAGGCTGTCGAAGGTGCACGACGCCGGCGAGCCGACGATGTCGGAGGACACGATCGGGGCGTCGGTGTAGGCGAGCACCGGGGCCAGCGGCCCCTCCGCCGCGGCGGCGGCGTAGGCGGCGTTGACCTCCTCGACGGTGACCTCCCGGGAGAGGATGGCGGTGAGGTCGGTGATGGACCCGTCCGGGACCGGCACCCGCAGCGACGAGCCGTCGAGCTTGCCCTGCATGGCGGTGAGCACCAGGCCGGTGGCCCGGGCGGCGCCGGTCGACGACGGCACGATGTTGACGGCGGCGCCGCGGGCCCGGCGCAGGTCCTTGTGGGCCAGGTCCAGGAGGTTCTGGTCGTTGGTGAAGGCGTGGACCGTCGTCATCAGGCCCTTCTCCAGCCCGAAGGCGTCGTCGAGCACCTTGACCATCGGCACGAAGCAGTTGGTGGTGCACGAGGCGTTGGAGACGACCCGGTGGACGGCCGGGTCGAAGGTGTCGTCGTTGACGCCGACGACGAAGGTGGCGTCGACGTTGGTGGCGGGAGCGGAGATCACCACGAACGACGCACCCGCCTCGAGGTGGCCGGCCGCCTTCTTGCCGTCGGTGTAGCGCCCGGTCGACTCGACGACGACGTCGACGCCCAGGTCCTTCCACGGCAGCTCCTCGGGGGTCTGGCCGGTGAAGATGCGGATGCCCCGGTCGCCGACGCGGATCGAGTCCTCGCCGGCGGTCACCTTGCGGTCGAGGGTGCCGTGGGTGGAGTCGTACTGCAGGAGGTGGGCGGCGGTCGCCGTCGGCATGACGTCGTTGGCGGCGACGATCTCGAGGTCGTCGCGCCCGAGGGCGGCCCGGAGGAAGTTGCGGCCGATGCGGCCGAAGCCGTTGATCCCCACTCGCACAGCCATGTCCGTGCCTCCCGTGTCGTCCGAGCTGTCTCGCGAGCCTAGGGGGCGGGCGGGGGGGCTGCCAGCGACCGCAGCGCGTCGGCGAGGGCGGCCGGGTCGTGGGCGGTGCGGTCGGGCCGGCCGACCGCCGCCGTTGCCACCGCCACCCCGGCGGCGGCCGCCGCCCGCTCGAGGCGGGCGCGCTCGGCGGGGGCGGCGGCGGCGTCGAGCAGCACGGTGTGGGCCCGCACGCCGTGGGCGAGGGCCGCCTCCAGGAGGTCGGCGGCGTCCATCCCGGCGGTCTCGGGGTGCTGGGGGCGCAGGTTGCACACGAGGACCGTGCCGGCGTCCCGCTCGGCGAGGGCGGCCAGCACCCCCGGCACGACGCAGGCGGCCAGCACGCTGGTGAACAGCGAGCCGGGGCCGAGCACGACCTGGTCGGCGTCGCGCACGGCGGCGACCGCCTCGGGGTTGGCCGGGGCGTCGGGGGGGACGACCGCCACCGAGCGGATCCGGCGGGGGATGCGGGTGAGCAGCGCCTGGCCGACGACCTCCTCGCCGCCGACCTCGCCCTTGAGGGCCACCGGCCCAGCCGTGGCCGGCACCACCCGGGCCTGCACGGCGAGCAGGCGGGCGGCGGCGTCGAGCGCGGAGCCGAAGTCCCCGGTGACCTCGGCCAGGCCGGCGATGACGAGGTTGCCGAGGGCGTGGCCGTCGAGGTCCCCGCCGCTGAAGCGGTGCTCGAAGGCGCGAGCCCACAGCGAGTCCCGGTCGGCCAAGGCCACCAGGCAGCGGCGCAGGTCGCCGGGTGCGGGCAGGCCGGTGGTGGCCCGCAGCCGGCCGCTGGAGCCGCCGTCGTCGGCGACCGACACCACCGCCGTGAGGCGCGCCGCGTAGCGCCGGACCGCCCGCAGGGTGGTGGACAGGCCGTGGCCGCCGCCGGCGGCGACGACGTACGGTCCGGTCGCCGGCGCGCGACCGGCGGTGGGTGGCTCGCCCGGCTCGCTCACCGTTGGACGTCCCGGTGGTGCACCGCCGGCTCGTAGCCCCGGGCGCGGATGCGCGCCGCCAGCGCCTCCACGAGTGCCACCGAGCGGTGCCGGCCGCCGGTGCAGCCGACCGCGATCGTGAGGTAGGCCTTGGCCTCCTTCACGTAGGCGGGCAGCAGGAAGCCGAGCAGGTCGTCCACCCGGTCGAGGAACTCCTCGGCCGGCGGCTGCTCGAGCACCCAGTCACGCACCGGCCGGTCGAGGCCGGTGAACGGGCGGAGCTCGTCGATCCAGTAGGGGTTGGGCAGGAACCGGGCGTCGAAGAGGGTGTCGACGTCACGGGGGACGCCGTGCTTGAAGCCGAACGACAACACCGTCACCCGCATGGTCTGGGCGGCGCTGTCGGCGAACAGCTCGACCAGGCGCTCCCGCAGCTGGTTGACGTTGGTCTCGCTGGTGTCGACGACGATGTCGGCGAGCTCGCGGATCGGCCGGAGCCGCTCGCGCTCGATGCGGATGGCGTCGGTGACGCCCTCCCGGCCCACGGGGTGACGCCGCCGGGTCCCCTCGAAGCGCCGGACGAGCACCTCGTCGGAGGCCTCGAGGTACAGGACCCGGACCCGCGCCCCTTCAAGGCGCAGCTGGCGGACGGCGCTCTGGAGCTCCTCGAGCTGGGTGGCGTCGCGCCCGACGACCAGCGCCACCCGCTCGGTCCGGGCGCCGGGCCGGGAGGTGAGCTCGGCCACCTTGGCGATCAGCGCCGTGGGCATGTTGTCGATGACGAACCAGCCCAGGTCCTCGAGGGTCGCCGCCGCCTGCGACCGGCCGGCCCCCGACAGGCCGGTGATGATCAGGTAGTCGACCACCGCTGCATTGTGACACCCGTGCCGCTGGCGGGATGGTGGCACCCGCGGGGCGGGCCGCCCTCAGCGGGCGAGCTTCTCCGCCCGCAGCACCAGCAGGCGCGGGATGGTCGCCGCCTCGGCGTACTCGGCGGCCAGGGCGAGGAACCCGGGCGGGGGGGCCGGCTCCTCCATGCCGGTGAGGACCAGGCCGGCGGCGACGATGCCGTTGACGTAGCGCGACAGGGGGCGGTGGATGAACGGGATCCACACGTCCTTCGCCACCTCCTCCACCCGGCTGTCCTCGCGCAGGTAGGGGCCGATGCGCCAGTACTGCTCCCCGAGGATGGTGTCGTCGATCCAGCCCGACTCGGGCACCTGCAGCAGGGGGTGGTTGAGCAGGAACACGAACCGCCCGCCCGGCGACAGGACCCGGCCGACCTCGGCGAGGGCGGCGTCGACCGCCTCGATGTGCTCGAAGACCAGGCAGGCGACGACGGCGTCGACGGCGCCGTCGCGCAGCGGCAGGGCGGCGGCCTCGCCGCGAGCCAGGCCGGTGACGCCGCCGCGGGCCCGGGCCACCTCCAGCAGCGGCCAGGTCGGGTCGACGCCGACGACCCGCTCGACGCCGGGGATCCGGCCGGCCAGCCGGGAGATCTGCCCCTCGCCGCAGCCGACGTCGAGGACCCGGCGGGCGCCGGCCAGGTGGCGGGCGACGGTCGGCAGGATCTGCTCGGCGTACTCCGGGTCGGCGCCCTCGGTGAACTCGTCGGCCCACCAGCGGGCGTTGTGCTCCCAGAGCTGGCCGACCTCGGGGGGCAGGCGGGGGGCGCCGGCCGGGGGGCCGCCTTCGCTGTGGTGGGCTCCCTCGGTCACGGGTGCGCCACGCTACCCGGGCCCGGCGCCGGCGGCGACGCCCGGAGCGGGTTCCGGGGCGGCGACCGGGTCGTCGCCGTGGAAGGCGTGGTGGACGGCGACGGCGACGGCGTCGGGCAGCCAGGGCAGGGCGCGCAGCGTCTCGAGTGACGCGGAGCGCACCGCGTTGACCCCGCCCAGCTCGGACAGCAGACGCTTGCGGCGGGCGGGGCCGAGGCCGGCGACGCCGTCGAGGGCGGAGGTCGTCATCCGCTTGGCCCGCAGGTTGCGGTGGTAGGCGATGGCGAAGCGGTGGGCCTCGTCGCGCACCTGCTGGAGCAGGTACAGCGCCTCG
>DASSZM010000213.1:0-5997 GCA_035702855.1 Acidimicrobiales bacterium
CTCCGGGGCGACAAACACCACTGTTTCACCCCGCTTCCGTCAGACGGCTCCGGGGGCGGGGCACGGTCAGCGCCGGCGCGGTCCGGCGTCCCGCGCCGGGGCGGGGCCCCACCTCCTGGGCAGGGCCCCGCCTGTCGTCGGCGCCGACGGGGGGCGCTAGTGGCGCCCGCGCCCGCTGACGGCGTCGCGGACCTTGTCCATCGCCGCCGCCGCCACGCCGGTGGTCTTCAGGGCCCCCGGGCTGTCCGGGGCGTCGGGGTGGGGCCGGGTCGGTCCGGCCGCCTTGGCCCTGGTGAGCTCGTCGCCGAGCTCGTCGGCCTCCGCCGGGGTCAGGACGGCACGGAGCTTGGGCCACACCTGCGTCTCCTCGAAGTCGACGTGAGCCCGTCCGGCTGCAGCGAAGGTCGCCACCAGCTCCTCGAACCGCCCGTCGCCGGGAGCACACTTGCGGAGCTCGTCGAGGACCCGCTTGCCCTCGTCCTCCTGGGCCTTGGCCTCGTCGGCCAGAGCGTCGCCGTCGGCGACCCGCTCCCGGACCGCGGGCCAGAAGTACATCTCCTCCGCGGCCTCGTGGCGGGATTCCGCCATCACCAGGGTTTCGGCGTCCCGGGCGGGGTCCGGGCTCGCCGCCGAAGCCGGTCCGGCACCTCCCGTGAGGCGGGTCAGGAGAGCCTCGACTTCGGTGTGGTCGGCCTCGAGGACAGTGAATGCGTCGGTCATGGTGCGTACCTCCTGCCGTCGCGCGTACCCAACGGAGCGGCAGGGGCAACGCCGGCGCCCACGGGGTGCCGCCCCGAGGTGAAGGCGTGAGGGGGCGGCCGGCGGGTAAGACGCCGCCATGGTCCCGGTTGCCCCGCCCGATCGCCCCGCCGCCCCGCCGTTGGCGGGACTGCCCGCAGCGCGCGGGCCGATCACCGAGCGGCTCTTCGCCTCGCTCGGGCAAGCCCCGCACGACCTGCGCTGGCAGCTCGGGGCGGCGGATGAGCTGGACGACCAGGACGACCTCCACCTGGCGCTGTACTGCTGCTACGAGCTCCACTACGGCGGGCTGCGAGGCGTCGACCCGGAGTGGGAGTGGGAGCCGTCCCTGCTCGCCGTCCGCCGGCAGCTCGAGCACGGTTTCCTCGCCGACCTCTACGCCACGGTCGGTGTCGTCCCGGTCGACCCGGGCGCCGTCGTCCCCCGGCTGTGGGACATGGCCGGCGGGGGAGCGGGGCCGTCCCTGTCGGACTGGGTCGCGGCCCGCGCCGACCTGGACCAGCTCCGTGAGCTCGCCATCCACCGCTCCGCCTACCAGCTCAAGGAGGCCGATCCGCACACCTGGGGGATCCCGCGGCTGGCCGGACGGCCGAAGGCGGCCATGGTGGCGATCCAGGCCGAGGAGTACGGCGACGGTGTCGCCGAGGACATGCACGCCAGCCTGTTCGCCGGGACGATGACCGCCTTGGGGCTGGACCCGGCGGTCAGCTACCTGGACCGGATACCGGGGGTCACCCTCGCCACCACGAACCTGATCTCGCTGCTGGGCCTGCACCGGCGCTGGCGTGGCGCCCTGGTCGGGCACCTCGCCCTGTTCGAGATGACCTCGGTGGGGCCGATGGCCCGCTACGCCGAGGGCCTCCGCCGGCTGGGGGTCGCCGACGCCGGTCGCCGCTTCTACGAGGTGCACGTCGACGCGGACGAGGGCCACCAGCACGTCGCCGCCGACGACCTGGTCGCCGGGCTGCTCGAGGACGAACCCGAGCTGGCGCCGGACGTGGTCTTCGGGGCGGCCTGCCTCGGTGCCCTCGACGAGCGCTTCAGCCGCCACCTCCTCGACCGGTGGCAAGCCGGGGGCAGCTCGCTGCGGGCCCCGGATGGGGCGACCGGCGGCAAGGCCCCGTAGCGGGCCCGACCGTTTGGCGCACCTGCCGGCGGGTACGGGTGCGCAGTGCGACGCGGACCCCTGGCCGACAGCTACCCCGGCGCCGCAGCCCTCGTGGTCTGCTCGCTCATCCCGTACCTGGCCCTGACGGCGGCGGTCTTCCCTCTGGCCCACGTGCTCGCCGGGAGCCTGGGACTGTCGCTGTCGACGCTCTACATCACGATCTCGGTGTCGACCGGCGGCTACGCCATGGGGACGGTGCTGGCGCTGCAGTTCGCCGTGCACCTCCCCGCCCGCCGGATGCTCGTGGTCTACGAGGTGATCTTCTTCCTCGCCGCCGTGTTGACGGCGTGGGCCCCGACCGGCGGCGTGTTCATCGGCGGGTTCATCGTCCTCGGGCTGTGCACCAGCTTGATGCTCATCGCCGCCGTGCCCCCCCTCGTCACCAGCTGGCCGCCCGTCAAGATGCCGGTCACCGGCGGGATCATGAACCTCTGCATCTTCGGGGCGGTCGCTGCCGGCCCCACCGTCGGCGCCATCGAGGCGGCGGCGGGCACCTGGCGTCCCCTGTTCTGGGGCGTCGCCGGGGTCGCCGCCCTGGCCCTGCTCTTCTCGCTGCTGACCTTCCAGGACGCACCGCCGGTCGACCGCAGCTCACCGTGGGACCTGGTGGCCGTCGGCCTCGCCGTGGTCGGATGCGGCGCCGCCTTCTTCGGCGCCGGCGAGTTGCAGGCGTCCGGCAAGGCCGACGTGCTGTCCCTCGTCCCCCTCATCGGGGGCTTCGTCGCCCTGGTGGCGCTCGTCGTCTACGAGTACCGCCTCCCCAACCCGCTCATGCCCGTGCGGGCGGCGGCGACGACGGCTCCGGTGACGGGGATCTGGACGGCGCTGACGGCCAGCGCCGCGTCGTTCGGGGTGATGGAGCTGGTGCTCGAGACGCTGCAGAAGACCACCACCCCCACCCGGGCCGCCCTGCTGTTCATCCCCGAGTTCGTGGCGGCTGCGGTCGTCGCCGTCGTGTTCGGGGTGCTGTTCCGGACCCGGTACACGCCGGTGCTCGCCCTCGGCGGGCTGCTCGCCATCGCGGCCGGGACGGGGATCGTGCTGGCCGTGATGCCGGCACCGAGCGTGCTGATCGCGGCCGCGACCGGGGTGCTGGGTCTCGGCGTCGCCGCCTCGGTCTCGCCCGGGCTGTTCATGGCCGGCTTCTCCCTCCGCTCCGCCCAGCTCCAACGGGTGTTCGCCATGATCGAGTTGATGCGCGGCGTGACCGCCTTCCTCGTCGCCCCGATCCTCGTGTACCTGGCGGGCTTCCTCGGGTCGAGCGCCTCCGCCGGGACCGAGGACGCCCTGTGGATCTGCGTCGGGATCGCCGGCGTCGGCTTCGTCGGCGGCGTCCTGCTCTACGTGACCGGGAAGGGGTGGTTGCAGGCGCCCGACCTCGAGCGTTGGCAGGAGGAGGGGGAGCAGGCCTGGGACTCGCCGCCGCTGCTCGGGCGCCTCCGCCGGCCCGAGCAGGTGCCGGCGGGGACGGACTAGGAGCCGGGAGGTTGCTGCGCCAGGGTGGCGTAGCAGAGGCGCTCGATCAGCAGCGCCGCCTCCCGGGAGGCCTCGCCGGCGGCATCGATCGCCTGCAGGGCGAGGGAGGCGGCGAGCGGCGGCAGGGCCGCCAGGGCGTCGGCCAGCTTCAGGGCGCGGGCCAGTGGGTCGACCCCGGGGGCGCACACCTCCGTGAGCAGGCCGAGGGTGTCCGCCTCCGGCGCGCCGATCCTCGGGCGGGCCAGGACCAGCTCCCGGGCCCGGGCGGCGCCGACGGTCCGCACCAGCCGGTGCAGGCCGCCGGAGCTCGGCACGATGCCGAGCCCCACCTCCGGGAAGCCGAACACGGCGTCGGCGGCGGCGACCCGGAAGTCGGTGGCGAGCGCGAGCTCGAGCCCCCCACCCAGGCAGTAGCCATTGATGGCGCTGACCGACGGCTGGGGCAGGCCGGCGACCTCCTCGTAGACGTGGCCCGTCGAGCGGTAGTAGGCGAACACCTCCGCCGGGGAGCGGCCGGCGAGCTCGGTGACGTCGGCCCCGCTCGAGAACGCCCGGTCCCCGCCCGTGAGCAGGACCGCCCGGCTCCCGGTCACCTCCGGGCCGCGGACGGCGTCGAGCAACTGGCCCTCGAGCTCGGCCGACAAGGCGTTGAGCTTGGCCTCACGGCGGAGCTGCACGACCGCCACCGCCCCGTGGCGGGTGACGGCGACCAGCGGCCCGTCGCCGGCGGTCACCGCGTCGGCCAGGGGTGCAGCAGCTCGCCGAGGCCGCGCTTGGCGATCTCGTTGCTCACGATGAGGCGCTGGATCTCGTTGGTGCCCTCCCAGATGCGGTCGACGCGGATGTCGCGATACAGCCGCTCGACCGGGAACTCGCGCATGTAGCCGCGCCCGCCGAAGATCTGCACGGCCCGGTCGACCACCCGCCCGGCGGCTTCGGAGGCGACGGCCTTGACCATCGCCGCCTTGGCGTGGACGAGCTTGCGGGGCATGCCGGCGTCGCACTCGGCGGCGACCTGGTAGGTGAGCGCCCGGGCCGTGGCGATGTCCATGGCGCAGTCCGCCAGCATCGCCTGGATCATCTGGTTGTCGATCAGGGCGCGGCCGAACTGCTGGCGGGTCTGCGCCCACTCCGTCGCTTCGCGCAGCGCTCGCTCCGCCGCCCCACAAGCCCGGGCGCCGATCATGAGGCGCTCCTCGACGAACCACTCGCGGGTCAGCTCGGCGCCGGCGCCGACACCCCCGAGGATCGCGTCGGGCCCGACGCGGACGTCGTCGAAGGTGAAGATCGGGTGCTTGTAGACGAAGGCGTGCATGTAGCGGGGCGTCCGCTTGACGCTCACCCCCGGCGTGTCGCGATCGACCAGGAACAGGGTCGGCTCGCGCTCCTCGCCCACCATGGCCATCACGATCAGGAAGTCCGCCACGTCACCGACGGTGACGAACCACTTCTCGCCGGAGATACGGAAGCCGTCGCCGTCGGCGGTGGCGGTGGTCCGGATCCCGGTGAAGTCGGAGCCGGCGCCCTCCTCCGTCACCGCGTAGCAGTCACGTCGCTCGCCGCGGATGGCGGGCAGCAGGTAGCGCTCCCGTTGCAGCTCGTCGCAGGCCCGCAGGGCGTTGGCCGGCCGCCACACCACGTCCCAGAGGGCGTTGGTGAGCTGGCCCAGCTCCTCCTGGGCCAGTACCTGGTCGAGGACGCTGAGCCCCTGGCCGCCCCACTCGGCCGGCATGTTGACGGCATTGAGCCGCAAGTCCAGCGTGTGCAGCCTGAGCTCGGCCAGCACGTCGTCGGGGAGCCCCTCGTGCTCGTCGCACTGCTGCTCGTAGGGCATGATGCGCTTGGCCAGCTCGGCGGCTCGCGCCTTCAACTCGGCCTGGGCGGGGCTGTAGCTGAGGTCCATGGTCCGATCTCCTCGGGTCCTCGGTCGGTTGGGCCCGAGGGCGGGCTCGCGATCATCCCCAGTGGCGGCCCCCCTCCGGCCGCCGGATCATAACACGACGGACGTGATGTGAAAACGACGCCGTCAGCGAGGTGGCCGGAGGGCGTCGAGGTGGGCGCACGCCAGCGCCAGGAGCCGACCGGGGCCGAGATCCTCCGGCCCGAACACGGCCTGGATCGCCAGGCCGTCGATCACCGCGGCCAGGCGACGCGCCTCGTCCGTGGGCCGGAGCCCGGCGGCGAGCTCGTCCGAGCGGCGGGCGTCGTCGAGGTGCCACCGGAGCAGCGCCAGCCACTCGGCGTAGTAGCGGCGCTGCTCGTCGGCGAGCACGGGATCACCGAACGCCCGACCCCAGAAGCTCACCCACACGGCCATCTCGAGCGTCTGCTCGTCGCCGACGGGGAGCACTGCGCCGACCACCGCCTCCAGGGCGGCCAGGCCCCGGCGCCCGGCGGTGCGCTCGGCGATGCGCTCCCGCTCCCGGCTCCAGACGAGGCGGAGCGCCGTGAGGAGGATCTCGTCCTTGTCCCGGAAGTAGTGCCCGATGACCCCGGTCGAGCAGCCCGCCTCGGCGGCGATGTCGCGGATGCTGACCCGGTCGATCCCGACCCGGGCCATCAGCCGCCAGGTGGCCTCGATCACCTCCGCCCGG
>DASSZM010000238.1:0-29710 GCA_035702855.1 Acidimicrobiales bacterium
GGAGCACGAAGCGGTCGTCCTCCTCGGCGGGGAAGGGGCGTAGCTTCGGTGCCGTGACGACCACCTCCCGCCGCGTACCGACCGCGCCGTTCGGTCGGACCGGCCACACCAGCAGCCGGGTCATCTTCGGAGCGGCGGCCCTCGCCACCCTGACCGACGACGAGGCCGCCCCCTTGCTCGGCCTGCTCGACGAGTTCGGTGTCAACCACCTCGACACGGCCGCCTCCTACGGCGACTCGGAGTTGCGCCTCGCCCCCTGGCTCGCCGGTCGGCGGGAGGACTTCTTCCTCGCCACCAAGACCGGCGAGCGCACCGGCCCCGCCGCCCGGGCCGAGCTGGAGCGCTCCCTCGGGCGCCTCGGCGTCGACCACGTCGACCTGGTGCAGCTCCACAATCTGGTGGAGGACGACGAGTGGGAGACGGTCCACGGCCCGGGCGGCGCCCTCGAGGCCCTGCTCGCCGCCCGCGAGGAGGGCCTCACCCGCTTCGTCGGCGTGACCGGCCACGGCCTGCGCATCGCCGGCATGCACCGGCGGAGCCTCGCCCGCCACGACTACGACAGCGTGCTGCTCCCCTACAACTGGGTGCTGCTGCGCGACCCGGCCTACCGGGCCGACGTCGAGGCGCTGCTCGAGACCTGCGCCGAGCGCAACGTCGCCGTGCAGACGATCAAGTCGGCGGCCCGGCGCCGCTGGCGCGACGCCGGCGACGGCCATCTCAGCTGGTACGAGCCGATTCACGAACCCACGGCGTTGGCCCGTTCGGTGCGCTGGGTGCTCGCCGACCCGCAGCGGTTCCTCAACTCCTCCAGCGAGCCGACGCTGCTGCGGACCATCCTCGAGGCAGCCGCCGACGGCGGCGCCGCACCGTCCGACGCCGAGCTCGCCGCCGACGCCGAGTCCCTCGGCGTGGAGCCGCTCTTCGACGGCGGCCGGCTGGAGCGCATGTGAGCGACGGCGGGACCGCCACGCGCGTCGCCGTCGTCGGCGCCGGCTACGTCGGCCTCACCACCGCCGCGTGCCTCGCCCACCTCGGCCACGACGTCACCTGCGGCGACGTCGACGAGCAGCGGGTGGCGGCCCTCGCCGACGGCGTCATCCCCATCCACGAGGAGGGCCTGCAGGAGCTCGTCCGCGACGGGTTGGACGCCGGCCGGCTCCGCTTCGTCGTCGGGGCGGGACCGGCGGCGGACGGCGCGGCGTTCGTGTTCCTCTGCGTGCCGACCCCGCAGGGCGAGGACGGCTCGGCGGACATGCGCATCGTCCAGGAGGTGGCCGCCGAGATCGGTCCCCGCCTCGGGCAGGACGCCGTCGTGGTCAACAAGTCCACCGCGCCGGTCGGCTCCACCCGGGTCGTCGAGCGGGCCCTGGGCCGCCGACTGGCGGTCGTGTCCAACCCGGAGTTCCTGCGGGAGGGCTCGGCGGTCCACGACTTCCTCCACCCGAGCCGCATCGTGATCGGCGCCGACGACCAGGCGGCGGCGATCCGGGTCGTCGACCTCTTCGACGGCGTGCGCGCCCCGGTGGTGGTCACCGACCCCCCGACGGCGGAGACCATCAAGTACGCCTCCAACGCCTTCCTGGCCACCAAGGTCAGCTTCGTCAACGCCATCGCCAACGTCTGCGAGGCCGTGGGCGCCAACGTGCGCGAGGTCACCCTCGGGATGGGCTACGACCGCCGTATCAACTCGGAGTTCCTGCGCCCCGGGCCGGGCTGGGGCGGGTCGTGCTTCCCCAAGGACTCGGCGGCCCTGGTCCGCATCGCCGAGGACGCCGGCTACGACTTCCGGCTGCTGAAGGGGGTCATCGAGGTCAACGCCCAGCAGCAGGAGCGGGTCGTCGCCAAGGTGGTCCGGGCCGCCGGCGGGTCGGTGCGCGGGAAGCGGGTGGCGGCGTGGGGGCTGACGTTCAAGGCGGGCACCGACGACCTACGGGAGTCCCCCGCCCTGGTCGTCATCGGCCGCCTGGCGGACGCCGGCGCCACTGTCGCCGCCTACGACCCGACCCGCAAGGAGCCGCTGCCGGGCATGGAGGTCGTGGCCGACCCCTACGACGCCTGCGAGGCCGCCGACGTCCTGGTGGTGCTGACCGAGTGGGACGAGTTCCGCTGGCTCGACCTCGGGATCGTCCGCAGCCGGATGGCCGCCGCCCACATCGTCGACACCCGGGGCCTGATCGAGCCGGCCGCCGCCCGGAGGGCCGGCTTCGCCCTCTCCGGCATCGGGCTGCCGTGACCGATCCCGCTCCTGCGGCGTCCCGCCCCGACGGCTGGCCCGCCCGGGCGGTGGTGACCGGGGCGGCCGGCCTGCTCGGCTCGCACCTCTGCCGCCGCCTCGTCGCCGAGGGCAGCGAGGTGGTCGGCGTCGACAACCTCTCCACCTCCGACGGCACCAACCTCGACGACCTCGGCGGTCACCCCCGCTTCCGCCTGGTCGAGGCCGACGTCACCGCCGGGATCCCCGTGGACGGGCCGGTCGACGCCGTGCTGCACTTCGCCAGCCCCGCCTCGCCGCCCGACTACCTGCGGCTGCCGCTCGAGACCCTCCGGGTGGGCAGCGCCGGCACCTGGCACGCCCTCGACCTGGCCGAGGCGAGCGGCGCCCGCTTCCTGCTGGCGTCGACCAGCGAGGTCTACGGCGACCCCCTCGCCCACCCCCAGGACGAGCGGTACTGGGGCAACGTCAACCCCGTCGGCCCCCGCAGCGTCTACGACGAGGCGAAGCGCTTCGGGGAGGCCCTCACCGCCGCCTACCGGCGCGAGCGGGGTGTCGACACCGCCATCGTCCGCATCTTCAACACCTACGGTCCCGGGATGCGGCCCGACGACGGCCGGGTGGTGTCCAACTTCCTCGCCGCCGCCCTGCGGGGCGACCCGCTCACCCTCTACGGCAGCGGGGAGCAGACCCGCAGCTTCTGCTACGTCGACGACGAGGTCGCCGGGATCCTCGCCCTGCTCCGCTCGCCGCTGCCGGGGCCGGTCAACATCGGCAACCCGGCGGAGTGCAGCGTGGCGGAGCTCGCCCGGGTGGTGTTGGAGGTCACCGGGTCCCCGTCACCGATCGAGCACCGCCCCCTGCCCGAGGACGACCCCACCCAGCGCCGGCCGGACATCACCCTGGCGAGCGGCGCCCTGGGCTGGGTGCCGCGGGTGAGCCTGCGCGACGGGCTGCAGCGGACGGCGGACTGGTTTGCCCGGCGGGCGGTCAGGCCGGCTCGGCGGGGGTGAGCACCCCGGCCCGGAGGAGGAACAGGGTGACCTCCTCACCGTCGGCCGGGCAGGTCACCTCGACCCGCTGGTCCCCCGGCCCGAGATCAGACGGCTCGAGGCCCCGGGCGGCGAGGGCGGCGGTGACGAGCAGGTCGCCCTGCGCCCGCACGTCGGGACCCGAGCCCGGGAGGCTCTCGACGACGACCCAGCCCGACGCCGGGTGGCCGGCGGCGGGGCGGGGCTGGCGCGGCGCGGCCGGCGGCGCCACCCGGCGGCGCCAGCGGCGGGTCCGTGGCTGCGCCCAGCGGAGCGCCGAGCGGGACCGGCGGCGCAGGGGCCGGCGGCCACCCGGCGAGCCGCCACGATGCCGCTCGGAGAGGACGCCCCAGGTCAGCACGGCTGCAGCGAACACCCAGCAGATCGCAAACCCGACGATGTCCGCGGCGCCCACGCTCCCTCCTCCCGGTCGCGTCCTGTCCCATCATGACACCCCGGGCGGCGCTCGCCAACCGGTCGTTCCGGGACCGTCAGGCGAAGCCGTGCGCCAGGTGACCCGTGTCGTTGAACACCCGCAGCAGCCACCGGTCGCCGGCGACGACCACCAGCGAGATCGACGCGTTGTCGGCGCCCACGAAGGCGAACGGCCGGGAGCCGGTGGCCTGGGCCAGCACCGACCCGATCACCCCCCCGTGGGTGACCGCCACCACCAGCTGGTCGGGGTGCCGGCCGGCGATGCGGCCGATCCCGGCCCGCACCCGGGCGTCGAAGTCGGCCGCCGGCTCCGCGCCCGGGATCACGTCCCAGCGCTCCTCGGTGAGCACCCGGCGGGCGATCGGGTGCCCCTCGGCGGCGTGCCGGCGGTAGACGCCGCCCTCCCACTCGCCGAGGTACACCTCCCGCAGGTCGGCCTCGACCTGCGGCTCGACACCGAGACGGGCCGCGAGCGGGGCGGCCGTCTCGGCCGTCCGGCGCAGGGTGGTCACGTAGACGGCCCGGATCGGCTCGCCGGCGAGGCGGTCGGCCACCCGCTCGGCCTGGAGGCGGCCGTCGGGGTGCAGCGCCGGGTCGCCGTGCCCACCGACCAGGTCGAACGGCCGGTCCTCGCGGGCGGCCGCCGACTCGCCGTGGCGCACCAGCAGGATGGACGTCGCCCCGGCGGGAGCACGGAAGCGGCTCTGGCGGTGCTCCCGCACGGCGTCGCTCACCGCGGCAGCGCCCCCGCCCGGCGGCGGGCGACCTCGAAGCAGGCCAGGGTGGCGGCGGCGGACACGTTGAGCGAGTCGAGCGGGCCCTGCAGCGGGACCCCGACCACCACCTCGCAGCGCTGCCGGGTGAGCCGCCCGAGCCCGCTCCCCTCCGCCCCGAGCACCAGGGCGACCGGCTCGGTGGCGACCGCCAGGTCCCACAGCGACCCGGCGGCTCCCGCGTCGAGCCCGACGGTCCACACGCCGGCGGCGCGCAGCTCGGCGAGCGCCGCCGGGACGCCGGCCACGGTGGCGACCGGCAGCCACTCCGCCGCGCCTGCCGCCGCCTTGGTGACCACCGGGCCGACCGCCGCCGAGCGGTGGCGCCCGACGACGAGGCCGGTGGCGCCGGCGCACAGCGCCGAGCGCATCACCGCTCCCAGGTTGTGCGGGTCGGTCACCCCGTCGAGCACCACCAGCAGCGGCGCCGGCGCCCGCAGCAGCTGCTCCAGCGACGCCTCCGGCAGCGGGTCGGCGGACGCCACCACCCCCTGGGGCGCGTCGGTCGCCGCCCGGGCCTCCAGCTGGGGCCGGCCCACCCGCCGGACCGGGACCCCGGCGGTGACGGCCAGCTCCAGGATCTCCTGCAGGGTGCCGGACTCGGCGGCGGACTCGGCCACCAGCACCTCGTGGACCCGCCGCCGCCGCGCCCGCAGCAGCTCCCGCACCGCCTGGCGGCCCTCCACCGTGACCCGGTCGTCGACCGGCGGGCGGGGCCGCCGTTGGGCCGTCTTGCGGGCGTCCCCGGGCCGGGGCGCCCGGCCCGGGTGGTGGGCGTCGCCGGCACGCGGCGTGCGGCCCGGTTGGCGGGCGTCCCCGGCACGCGACGGCCGACCCGTCCGGCGACGACCACCCCCGGCGGCGCTCATCGGGCGGCCACGATCGCCACCGCGAAGCAGGCGACACCCTCCCGGCGACCCAGTGTCCCGAGCCCCTCGGCCCGCTTGGGCTTGACCCCGACCGGGGCACCGACCACCGCCGACAGCCGCTCCTCCATGCGCGGGCGGTGGGGGGCCAGCTTGGGGATCTCCAGCACGACCGTGGCGTCGACGTTGCCGATCTCGTGGCCGGCGCGCACCGCCTCGACGACCTGGGCGAGCAGCGCCATGCTGTCGGCACCGGCCAGGGCGGGGTCCGAGGCCGGGAAGCGGGTCCCGAGGTCCCCGAGCCCGGCGGCGCCGAGCAGGGCGTCGGCCACGGCGTGGGCGACGACGTCGGCGTCACTGTGGCCGTCGAGGCCTGGCCCGGGCAGCTCCACCCCACCGAGGACCAACCGGCGGGCGGGGTCGTCGCTGAAGGGGTGCACGTCGAAGCCCTGCCCGACGCGGGGGATCATGTCTGCGCCGGCTGGGCGAGCGGGGGCGCGGCAGGCGCCCCCGGGTCGGTCCGCCCGGCCAGCAGGGCGGCGGCGACCAGCAGGTCGGTGGGGGCGGTGATCTTCAGGTTGGTGGGGTCGCCGGCCACGAGCACCACCTGCCCGCCGGCGGCCTCGACCAGCCCGGCGTCGTCGGTGGCCTCCGGCTCGCCGTCGTGGGCCGCGCGCAACACCGCCGTCCGGAACGCCTGGGGGGTCTGCACCGCCACCAGGCGTGAGCGGTCCAGGGTGCGGGCCGAGCCGTCGGCGCCCACCTGCTTCACGGTGTCGGTGACCGGCACCACCGGCACCGCCGCGTCGGCGCCGTCCGCCACCGCCGCCAGCACCCGGTCCCAGACCTCGGCCGGGGCGAGCGGTCGAGCGGCGTCGTGCACCGCCACCGCCACCGCGTCCGGCGGGAGGGCATGGAGGCCGGCCCGCACCGACGCCGACCGGCTGGTGCCCCCGGCGACGACGGTGTGGGCAGCACCGCACTGGTCGAGCACTTCGGCCGCCCTTTCCCCTCCCGGGGGCACGACGACCACGACGCCGGCGCACGCCGCGGCGGCAGCGTCGAGCGACCAGGCGAGGACCGACCGTCCCGCCAGCTCGGCGAACTGCTTGCGGCCGCCGAAGCGCTGGCCGCTGCCGCCGGCGACGACGACGGCCCACGCCCCGGGGAAGCGGCCGGTCAGGGAAGCGCCTCGTCCAGCTTCTTCTCGGCGTCCACTTCGTCGACCCCGAGGGCGAAGGTCAGCTCGGACACGAGGATCTGGCGGGCGCGGTTGAGCATCCGCTTCTCGCCCGCCGAGAGGCCCTTGTCCTTGTCCCGGTTGGAGAGGTTCCGCACGACCTCGGCCACCTGGTAGATGTCGCCGGACTTCAGCTTCTCCACGTGGTTCTTGTAGCGCCGGGACCAGTTGGTCGGCATACGCACGTCCTTCTTGCGCAGGACGGCGAAGACCTCCTCGACCTCCTCGTCGTTGATCACCTCCCGCAGGCCCACCTCCTCGGTGTTGTCCGTCGGGACGCGCAGGATCAGGTCGCCGTACGCCAGGCGCAGGACCAGGTACTCCTTCTTCTCACCGAACGCCTCGATGACCTCACGCCGCTCCACGACCGCCGCCCCGTGGTGGGGGTAGACGACCTTGTCACCAACATCGAAGGGCATACATCTCCAGACCGGCCGAGGGGCATCCAGCACGTCAAGGGTACGGGGAAACAGGCCCTTCAGCCAGTCCGGGTCGGCCCCGGGGAAGAGCCGCCGGATAGGGTGATCGCTTCCATGGACGACCTGGCGCTGCTGGCCCGCTCCGAGCTGTTCTCGGCGTTCGACTCCGAGTCGCTGGAGTGGGTCCTGTCGGCGAGCACGACCATCGCCGGCGACCGGGGCCTCGTGCTCTTCGCCGAGGGCGACGACGCCGACGACCTGTACGTGGTGCGCGCCGGTCGGGTGGCGGTGGGGCGGCGTTCGCCCGACGGTCGGGAGTCGCTGGTGGCGTTGATGGAGCCGGGGGACCTCTTCGGGGACATGCCCCTCTTCGACGGCGGGACCCGCTCGGCGTCGGCCCGGCTGCTCGAGGCCTCCGAGCTGCTGCGGATCCCCTACGGACCGGTCAAGGCCGCCATCGACGACCACCCGGCGCTGCTGTGGGACGTCGTCACCCTCCTCACGGGACGGCTGCGGGCGACGGACTCGGCGCTGGCGGATGCGGTGTTCCTGGACGTGACCGGCCGGACGGCCAAGCGGCTGCTCGAGCTGGCCGGCGACGCCGACGACTTCCAGCTGCCGATCACCCAGGAGGAGCTCGCCGGCCTCGTCGGCGCCTCGCGGGAGCGGGTCAACAAGGCCATCGCGGCCTTCATCCGCCTGGGATGGATCGAGCAGTACGACCGGCGCTACCGGGTGGTGCACCGGGACCGGCTCACCCAGCGCGCCCGCTGAGGGGCCGGCGCCACCCACCCGCACGCCACCTGGGGGCGTTCGCCGCCCTGGGGGCCCGGGGGGCTGCCGCTCAGTGGCTAGCTGTACTGGTCGAGGATGCTCGACTCCGCCAGGCGCGACAGCCCGTCCTTGACCATCCGGGCGTAGACGACCCCGACGCCGAGGATCGCCTCGAGCTCGTCGGTGGTCGCCCGCATCACCTTCTGGAGGTTGCCGTAACGGTCCACGATCTCCGCCACCGCCGACTGCGGCAGGCGCGGCACCTTGCCCAGCAGGCGGAAGCCCCGCGGCTGGAGCGAGGCGTCCAGGTCGGCCGAGTGGTCGAGGTCGAGGAGCTGGGCCACCGCCTTGGGGTCGAGCAGCTGCTCACTCGGCAGGTCGGCCAGCGCCCGCATCGCCGCCGCCACCTGCTCGGCCCCCGCATCGGGCAGGTAGTCGCGGATGACGTCCTGGCGGTCGTCGTCGACGCCGGCCATCAGCTCCTCCAGCTGGAGGCGGACCAGCCGGCCGTCGGTGCCGAGCTCGATGATGTAGCCCTCGACCTCGTCGGCGATCCGTCGCACCATCTCCGCCCGCTGCAGGACGGTGACGACGTCGCGGACGGTCACCAGGTCCTCCACCTCGACGGCCGAGAGGGAACTGGTCACGGCGTCGAGGCGGGTGCGGTAGCGCTCCAGGGTCTGCAGCGCCTGGTTGGCGCGGCCGAGCAACCGGGGGATCGAGTCGAGGGCGTGCCGGTCGTCGTTGCGGAAGACGGTGATCACGCCCATCTCCTCCGACACCGCGATGACCGGGACGTCGATGCTGCGGGCCACCCGCTCGGCGGTGCGGTGGCGGGTGCCTGTCTCGGCGGTGGGCACCTCGGGGTTGGGGACCAGGTGCACGTTGGCCCGCGCGATGCGGCTGGCGTCGCCGGCGAGGATGATGGCGCCGTCCATCTTCGTCAGCTCCGACACCCGCTGGGGGCTGAACTCGGCGTCGAGCAGGAACCCCCCCGAGCAGATCGCCAGCACGTCGGGACCGTCCCCGACCACGATGATGGCACCCTTGTTGGCCTGCAGGATCCGGTCCAGGCCCTCCCGGAGTGGTCGCCCCGGGGCGACGGCCCGGAGGGCTGCCAGCATCGCCGGGCTCAGGCGGTCGGCCACGCCGTCAGCGTACCCGGATGATCTTCGCCCCCCGGTTCGCCAGGGAGCGGTGACCGGCGGCGTCGGCCCCGGCGCCCGAGCCGTCCGGCTCGTCGTACGGCCACCCGCCGCCGGCCGGACCCTCGCCGGCCGCAACGTCGGCACCCTCGAACGGCGCCTCGGCGACGAGGTGGCGGACCGCCGGCCGGAGGTGCCCGAACCGCAGGGTCGGCAGCGGGAGGTCGGCCGGAGCGGTGTCGGGCACGAGCGCCCGCCGGAACCCGAGGCGGGCGGCCTCCGCCAACCGCCGTGCGGTGTGGGCGACCTGGCGCAGCTCGCCGCCGAGGCCGACCTCGCCGACCACGACCAGGTCGGGGGGGAGGGGGGCGTTGCCGACCGCCGAGGCGACCGCCAGGCACACCGCCAGGTCGACGCCGGGCTCCACCACCCGGACCCCCCCGACGGCGGAGACGTAGACGTCCGAGGAGCTGGCGCGCACGCCGGCACGCCGGTCGAGCACGGCCAGCAGGAGGCCGAGGCGGCCGTGGTCGAGCCCGGAGGCCGACCGGCGCGGGGCCGGCAGCTTGGAGCCGCTCACCAGAGCCTGGATCTCCACCAGCAGGGGGCGGAACCCCTCGACGGCGGGGAACACCGCCGACCCGGGCGAGCCATGGCGGCGGTCGCCGAGGAACACGCCGCTGGCGTCCGGCATCCCTTGCATCCCTGCGTCGGTCATCTCGAACAGCCCGAGCTCACCGGTCGGGCCGAAGCGGTGCTTGACCGTGCGCAGCAGACGGAGGGCGTGGTGGCGATCACCCTCGAAGGTGAGGACCGTGTCCACGAGGTGCTCCAGCACCCGAGGGCCGGCGAGGGCGCCCTCCTTGGTGACGTGCCCGACCAGCACCGCCGCCCACCCGCCGGCGCGGGCCATGAGGGCCAGCTCGTGGGCGCACCCGCGCACCTGGGCGACCGACCCGGGCGCCGACTCCAACTCGGGGTCCCACACCGTCTGGATCGAGTCGACGACGACCACGTCGGGATGCACCTGCTCGACGGCGGAGCGGATCCCCGACAGCGCGGTCTCCGCCACCAGCCACACGCCTGGACGGGCCACCCCGAGGCGCTCGGCGCGTCGCCGTACCTGGGGGCCGGACTCCTCGGCGGAGACCAGCAGGCAGCGGGCGCCCTGCCCGGCCAGGGAGCCCAGGGCCTGGAGCAACAGGGTCGACTTGCCGATGCCCGGCTCCCCGCCGAGCAGCGAGACCGAGCCGGGCACGAGGCCACCGCCGAGGACACGGTCGAGCTCGTCCACCCCGGTCGGGACCGGTTCTGCGGAGCCGAGCTCGATCTCCGCCAGCGGCACGGGCACCGCGGCCGACGGATCACGCAGCGGCCCTGACGGCGTCGATCGCTCGACCCGCTCCTCCACGAGCGTGCCCCACGAACCGCAGGACGGGCACCGCCCCGCCCACCGCGGCGTCGACCCCCCGCACTCGCTGCAACGGTGGACGGTGCGGGGACGGGCCATGGTTCGACCCTAGCCAGGGGGTGCGACCGCCTCCCCGACCCGTCCGGGCCGCCGGACGGCCTGCCCCCGGGGGGCCGGGAGCACGACGGAGCGCGGCCGAGCGGCCATTGCCAGGCAGCCGGGCGGCTGGCTACGGTCGGTGGAGCCGCCAGCGCGTGGCGGCCGGGAGACCACAGGCACAACGGCACCGGTGACACAGCGGCATCGACGAAGCGACAGAGCCCCGGCGGGGACGACCGCCCGCCTCCCCTGGAGGCGCCAACGGCGAAGGTTCGCGCTCGCCGCGGTGACCGCGGTCGTGATGGTCGCCGCCGTCACGGTGGCGACCGCTCGCCCCACGGCACCGCCCATCGGTGCGGCGGCCGGGGCGCCCCCGGCGGCCGTCGCCACCCGCCGCCTCCTCACCTCGCTCGTCCGCCCCGCCGGCACAGCCGAACAGTCCGCCAGGCAGACCGCCACCCACCCCGCTGTGGCGCCGGCCCCGGTCGGCGCCCTCTTCGCGTCCGGTAGCGGCAACCACTACTGCTCCGGCAGCGTGGTGCAGAGCCCCCACGGCGATGTCGTGATGACCGCGGCACACTGCATCTCCGGCAACGGGACCAACGACGTGTTCGTCCCCGGCTACGACGACGGTCGCGCCCCCTACGGGCGCTGGCGGGTGGTGGCCGCCTACGCGGCGCCCCCGTGGCGGAGCGCGCAGGACCCCCAGGACGACGTCGCCTTCCTGGTGATGGCCCCGCAACGCATCGGCGGCCGGATGCTGCAGATCCAGCAGGTCACCGGCGGGTACCTGCTCTCCACCGCCCCGAACACCGACGCGCGGGTCACGGTGGTGGCCTATGCCGCCGGCAACGACGACGCGCCCCTCCGCTGCGCGCCGTGGGTGTACTGGCACCAGGGCTTCCCGGCGTTCGCCTGTGCCGGGTACCCCGGTGGGACCAGCGGGGGCCCGTGGCTGACGGTCGCCCCCGGGCGGACCGACACCGTCGACGGCATCATCGCCGGGCTGCACCAGGGGGGCTGCCGGACCGTGGTCTCCTACTCCCCTGCCTTCGGCGCCACCGTGCGGGCCGTCTACCAGGCGGCCGTCGACCGGGCACCGGCCGAGACGCTGCCGGCACCGGGATCGGACGGCTGCTGAGCCGACCGGGGCGGGCCGCCGGCGGCGAGCCCACCGGACAGCCGCCCGAGCGGGCGCGCCCCCGGCGCGGCGCCGCCCCCGCCGAGGGCGGGGGCAGCGGGGTAAGGGTCGGGTGGGAGCGGCTCAGTCGCTGCCGGCGCCGGCCATCTCGACCGGCGGCGGCTCGATCCCCTCGATCGACCGGAAGACGATCTCGCCCTCCTCGACGTCGACGATGACGGTCTCGCCGGCCCGGAACTCCTTCCAGAGGATCTTCTCCGACAGCGGGTCCTCGACCAGGCGCTGGAGCGCCCGCCGCAGCGGCCGGGCCCCGAGGGTGGGGTCGTAGCCCCGGTCGACCACCAGGTACTTGGCCTCCTGGGTGAGCTCCACCCCGAGGCCCTGGGTCTCGAGCTGGGTGCGCACCCGCCTGATCATCAGGTCGATGATCTCGGTGACCTCGTCCTTGGACAGCTCGTGGAAGACGATCACGTCGTCGATCCGGTTGAGGAACTCCGGCCGGAAGTGGGCCTTCAGGGCGTCGTTGACCTTGGACTTCATCTTCTCGTAGGTGATCGCCTCGCTCGACTTGCCGAACCCGACCTGGGCCTTGCGCAGGTCGGCGGTGCCGAGGTTGGAGGTCATGATGATCACCGTGTTCTTGAAGTCCACGGAGCGGCCCTGCGAGTCGGTCAGCCGCCCGTCCTCCAGGATCTGGAGGAGCGTGTTGAACACGTCGGGATGGGCCTTCTCGATCTCGTCGAACAGCACCACCGAGAACGGCTTGCGCCGCACGGCCTCGGTGAGCTGGCCGCCCTCCTCGTAGCCGACGTAGCCCGGGGGCGAGCCGACGAGGCGGGAGACGGTGTGCTTCTCCATGTACTCGGACATGTCGAGCTGGATCAGCGCACCCTCGTCGCCGAAGAGGAACTCCGCCAGCGTCTTGGCGGTCTCGGTCTTCCCCACGCCCGAGGGCCCGAGGAAGATGAACGACCCGCTCGGCCGCTTCGGGTCCTTGAGGCCGGCACGGGTGCGACGGATCGCCTGGGACACCGCCTTGATGGCGTCGTCCTGGCCGATGACCCGCCTGTGCAGCTCGTCCTCCATGCGGAGCAGCTTGGCGGTCTCCTCCTCCGTCAGCTTGTAGACGGGGATGCCGGTCCAGTTGGCGAGGACCTCGGCGATGACCTCCTCGTCGACGACGTCGAACAGGTCGACGCCCTCGGCGCGCCACTCCTGCTCCTTGGCGGCCTTGCGCTGGAGGAGCTCCTCCTCCTTCTCGCGGTGCTTCTTGGCCGCCTCGAAGTTCTGCTTCTCGATGGCGTGCTCCTTGTCGTGGCGCACGCGGGCGATCTCGTCCTCGATCGCCTTGTAGTCCGGCGGGGTCGCCATGCGGCGGATCCGCAGGCGGCTGCCGGCCTCGTCGATCAGGTCGATGGCCTTGTCGGGGAGGTACCGGTCGGCGATGTAGCGGTCGGCCAGGTTGGCGGCGGCGACGACGGCCTGGTCGGTGATCGTCACGCCGTGGTGGCTCTCGTAGCGGTCCCGGAGGCCCTTCAGGATCTCGATGGTGTGCGGCAGGGACGGCTCGTCGACCTTGATCGGCTGGAACCGCCGCTCGAGGGCCGCGTCCTTCTCGAGGTGCTTGCGGTACTCGTCGAGGGTGGTCGCCCCGACCGTCTGCAGCTCGCCGCGAGCCAGCATCGGCTTGAGGATCGAGGCGGCGTCGATGGCCCCCTCCGCCGCCCCGGCACCGACCAGGGTGTGCAGCTCGTCGATGAACAGGATGATGTCGCCGCGGGTGCGGATCTCCTTCAGGACCTTCTTGAGCCGCTCCTCGAAGTCGCCCCGGTAGCGGGAGCCGGCGACGAGGGCGCCGAGGTCGAGGGTGTAGAGCTGCTTGCCCTTGATGGTCTCGGGCACGTCGCCGGAGACGATCTTCTGGGACAGGCCCTCGACGATGGCCGTCTTGCCGACGCCGGGCTCGCCGATGAGGACCGGGTTGTTCTTCGTGCGACGGGACAGGACCTGCATGACCCGCTCGATCTCCCGGTCCCGGCCGATGACCGGGTCGAGCTTGCGCTCACGGGCGAGCTGGGTCAGGTTGCGGCCGAACTGGTCGAGGACCGCCGAGCCGCTCGGCTGCTCCGTGGGGGTCCCCGGGGTGGTGGTCGCCTTGCCGCCCTCGGGGGGCGACTGGTAGCCCGACAGCAGCTGGATGACCTGCTGGCGGACCCGGGAGAGGTCGGCGCCCAGGCTGACCAGCACCTGGGCGGCCACGCCCTCGCCCTCGCGGACGAGGCCGAGGAGCATGTGCTCGGTGCCGATGTAGTTGTGGCCGAGTTGCAGCGCCTCGCGCAGGGACAACTCGAGCACCTTCTTGGCGCGGGGGGTGAACGGCGGGGAGCCGGTCGTCGCCGATCCGGCGGGGCCGATGGTCTCCTCGACTTTCTCCCGGACGGCCTCGAGGCTGATCCCGAGCGACTCCAGTGCCTTGGCGGCGACGCCCTCACCCTCGTGGATGAGCCCGAGCAGGATGTGCTCGGTGCCGATGAAGTTGTGGTTGAGCAGACGGGCCTCTTCCTGGGCCAGGACCAGGACTCGCCGTGCTCGATCTGTGAAACGTTCGAACAAGTGAACCGCCTCCATCGCGGCGTCTCGGACGTCGGTGGGGACCCGTTCCGGTCCCCGGCGGGTGTCGCCACCCCCGGGCGCCGGTCAGTGCCACCACCTGGTCCTCCGTTGCGACAGTGTACCCATGGCACCCCGCTAGGGAGCCGACGCCCCGGAGTCGCTCTCGGCGCTGCGGTTTCGCGGTTGGGAACCCTGCTCGCGTACTGTCACCCGTGGTGAACGTCCTCGAGCAGCTCCAGCTTCCCGGTCTCGACGGGCATCTGTCCCGGGTGGAGGGAGCCCTGCGCCTGGCCGTCGCGGCCGAGGACCCGTTCCTGCACGAGGTGGCGGGCCACCTCGTCCACGCCGGGGGCAAGCGGCTCCGCCCGGCTCTCGCCGTGGCCTCGGCCCTGGCCGGCGGGGCCGCCGTCGACGACGACGTGGTGCAGGGCGGGGTCGCCGTCGAGCTGGTCCACCTCGGCTCGCTGTACCACGACGACGTGATCGACCAGGCCGGCTCCCGGCACCGGGTCGACAGCGTCAACGCCCGCTGGGGCAACCTGATCGCCATCCTCGCCGGGGACTTCCTGCTGGCCCGGGCGTCGGAGATCGCCGCCCGCCTCGGGACCGAGGTCGCCGGTCTGCTCGCCTCCACGATCGGCTCGCTGTGCGCCGGGGAGGTGGCGCAACTACAGGCGGCGTTCGACACGGCCCGCACGGAGGCCGCCTACGTCCGGGCCGTCGAGGGCAAGACGGCGTCGCTGTTCTCGGCGTCGTGCCGCATCGGCGCCCTGGTGAGCGGCCTACCCCGGGACTGGGTGGACGCGCTGACCGGCTACGGGCGGGCGCTGGGCGTGGCGTTCCAGATCTGGGACGACGTGCGGGACCTGGTCGGCACCGAGGACGTGCTCGGCAAGCCCGCCGGCCACGACATGGTCGACGGCACCTACACCCTGCCGGTCATCCGCACCCTGGCCCGGGCCGGGGTGGGCGACGACCTGCGATCCCTGCTCGGCCGGCCCCTGGACGCCCCGGCACGGGACAAGGCGCGCGACCTGATCCTCGGCACCGACGCCATCGAGAGCGTGACCGTCGAGGGCCGCCGGTGGGCCGACCGGGCCGACGCCGCCCTCGGGCCGCTGCGCGCCGGCGGCGCCCCCCTGGAGACCCTGGACGGGCTCGCCGGCCTCGGCCACTCGCTGTTCGACAACCTGGACCTGAGCTAGCCCGAGCCCCGGGCGGGGAAAGGGCACCGGCGAGGTGACGCCGGTGCCGCGGCGCCCTTTCCCCTACGCCTGCTCGGGACGCAGCGTGGGGAACAGGATCACGTCGCGGATCGTCTCCACCCCGGCGAGGAGCATGGCGAGGCGGTCCATACCGATGCCGAGGCCGCCGGTGGGGGGCAGCCCGTACTCCAGGGCCCGCACGTAGTCGTCGTCGACCGGCATGGCCTCCTCGTCACCGGCCGCCTTGGCCCGGGCCTGGTCCTCGAAGGTGCGGCGCTGCTCGTCGGGATCGTTGAGCTCGCTGAAGGCGTTGCACAGCTCGCGACCGGCGACGATCGCCTCGAAGCGCTCGACCATCCCGGGGGTGCTTCGGTGGTCCCGGGCCAGGGGCGAGACCTCCTTGGGGTAGTCCATGACGAACACCGGGCCCCACAGGGCCGCCTCCGTGGTCTTCTCGTAGATCTCGAGCACGAGCTTGCCCGGCCCCCACGACGCCTCGACGGGCACGTCGTGGGCGGCGGCGACGCGGCGCAGCTCCTCGAGCGGCATGGCCAGGTCGAGCTCGACGCCGCCGTGCTCGGCGACCAGCTCCAGCAGCGTCGCCCGCCGCCAGGGCGGGGCCAGCTCCAGGGTCCGCCCGGCGTAGGTGAGCGTCGTGGTGCCGAGCAGCTCGGTCGCCAGGTACGCCACGAGCTGCTCGACCAGCTCCATGATGTCGGTGTAGTCGGCGTAGGCCTGGTACAGCTCGAGCATCGTGAACTCGGGGTTGTGGCGGGGCGACAGGCCCTCGTTGCGGAACACCCGGCCGATCTCGAAGACCCGCTCGATGCCGCCCACGATCAGCCGCTTCAGGTGGAGCTCCAGCGCGATGCGCAGGTACAGCTCCATGTCCAGGGCGTTGTGATGAGTGGTGAACGGCTTGGCCGCCGCCCCCCCGGGCAGCACGTGCAGGACCGGCGTCTCGACCTCGACGAAGCCCCGATCCTCCAGCCACCGCCGGGTGAGGGCGACCATCCGGCTGCGCAGCAGGAACGCCTCCCGGGTGCCCTCGTTGGCCCACAGGTCGGCGTAGCGCTGGCGGTAGCGGACGTCGGGGTCGGAGATGCCGTGCCACTTGTCCCCGAAGCTTCGGCGGGCCTTGGCCAAGAGGACCCAGTGGTCGACCTTGACCGACAGCTCCCCGGTCCGGGTGGCCACGACCTCGCCCGTCGCGCCGATCCAGTCCCCCCGGTTGAGGGCGACGAAGCCGTCGAAGTCGTCGGTCCACTTGGCCCCGGCGAACAGCTGGATCGACCCCGACGAGTCCCGCAGCGTCCCGAAAGCGATCCGCCCCTGGTCCCGGCGCGCCATGAGCCGCCCGGCCACCGACACCACCTTCCCGGTCTCCGCCAGGGGAGGGAGCTCAACGTGGGCGGCGTGCAGCTCGGCCGCGCTGGCGGTGCGCTCGTAGCGGTAGGGGATCTCCGGCAGGTCGTCGTCGCTCATGGGGACCCCGATGCTTGCCGACCGGCGCCCGCCCGTCCAGCAGGATCCGGCGCGCCGCTCACTCGGGGCGGTTGCGGCCGTAGATGAGGCGTAGGCCGTCGAGGGTGAGCCACGGCTCGTGGTGGTCGACGGCCTCGGTGACCGGGCCGATCAGCCCGGCCAGGCCACCGGTGGCGACCACCGTCGCCGGGCCGACCTCGTCCTTCAGCCGCCGGCACAGCCCGTCGACCTGGGCGGCGAAGCCGTACAGCGCCCCCGACTGGACCGACTCGACGGTGTTCTTCGCGAGCACGCTGGTCGGCTCGACCAGCTCGACGCGCGGCAGGAGGGCGGCGCGCGAGAACAGCGCCTCGAGGGAGATCTCGACGCCGGGGAGGATCACCCCGCCGAGGTACTCCCCCCTGGCGGAGACCACCTCGAAGGTGGTGGCCGTCCCGAAGTCGACGACGATGGTCGGCCCGCCGTAGCGGTCGAAGGCGGCCACGGCGTCGGCGATGCGGTCGGCGCCAACCTCCCGCGGGTTGTCGTAGAGGATCGGCATCCCGGTCTTGATGCCGGGCTCGACGATCACCGTCGGCACCCGGTACCAGCGGTCGGTCATCTCCCGCAGGGCGCTGCGCAACCGTGGCACCACCGAGGCGACCGCCACGCCCGTCACCGCCTCGCGCACGTCGAGGCCCTGCAGGCCGAACAACTCCGACAGCAGCAGGGCCAGCTCGTCGGCGGTGCGGTGGGCGACGGTCGCCACCCGCCAGGTGTGCAGCAGGCGGGTGCCGCTGCCGGCCGGGCCCGGGCCCGGCTCGAACAGGCCGAGCACCGTCTGGGTGTTGCCGACGTCGACGGTGAGCAGCACTAGCCGTCCTCCCGGTGGGGGGAGGACGCCGGCAGGTTGTCGATGAGCCGGGTGCCGCCGAGGCGGGCGGCGACGAGGAGGCGCACGTCGCCGGCGACGGCGGGGGGGACGGTCAGGTCGTCGGGTCGGACCACGGCGGCGTAGTCCAGCGCGAAGCGGGGCTCCTCCGCCAGCACGGCCGCCATGGCGGCCGCCACCTCCGCCGGCCGGAGGGCGCCGTCCTCCTCCACCGCCCGCCGGCCGGCGAGCAGGGCGGCGTAGACGCGCGGGGCGGCGGACCGCGCGCCGGGGTCGAGGTAGGCGTTGCGGCTCGACAGCGCCAGGCCGTCGGGGTCCCGCACGGTGGGGCAGCCCACGATGCCCACCGGCAGGGAGAGGTCCTGCACGAGCCGCCGGATGACCGCGAGCTGCTGGTAGTCCTTCTCGCCGAAGAACGCCAGGCAGCGGCCGGCGAGACCGAGCAGCTTGGCGACGATGGTGGCGACACCGTCGAAGTGGCCGGGCCGCTCGGCGCCCTCCCAGCGCTCACCGAGGCCGGCGACGTGCACCGTCGTCGCCGGCGGCTCGGGCCACATCTCGGCCACGTCGGGGGCGAAGACGAGGGCGGCGCCGGCCGCCGTCGCCGCCTCGACGTCGGCGTCGAGGTCACGGGGGTAGCGGGCCAGGTCCTCGCCGGCGCCGAACTGGAGGGGGTTGACGTAGATCGTCACGGCGACGGTGGTGGTGGCCGCCGCCGCCCGGCGGATCAGCGACCGGTGCCCGCCGTGCAGCGCCCCCATCGTCGGGACCAGCCCCACCGTCCCGCCGCCGGCGCGGGCCTCGTCCAGGGCGGCCACCCACGCCTCCCGCCGGCGGATCACCGTGGCGCTCAGCGCCGCCCCCCGGGGTGCGGGCGGGGATCCGGCAGGCGGCCGGCGGGCCGGGTCGTCGCCGCCGCGGCGGCGAGCAGCTCCCGGGCGGCGGGGTGGGCGGCGACCAGGTCGGGGGCGAGGTCGGCGAGGGGCACGACGACGAAGGCCCGCTCCCACAGCCGCGGGTGCGGCACCACCAGCTCCGGGGGGTCGTCGACGGTGGCGGTGCCGACCAGCAGGACGTCGACGTCGAGGGTGCGGGGCCCCCACCGCTCGAGGCGGACCCGGGCGGCGGCCTCCTCCGCCCGGCGGGCGGCGGCGAGCAGCTCGTAGGGGCCGAGGGTGGTGTCGAGCTCGACGACGGCGTTGAGGAAGGCGCCCTGCCCCGGGGGGCCGCCGACAGGGTCGGTCTCGTACACCGGCGAGACGGCCACGACGTCGGGCAGGGAGGCGACGGCGCCGGCGAGGTGGGCCCAGCGGTCACCGAGGTTGGAGCCGAGCCCGAGGTAGGCGCGGCGGCGGGCGGCGGGCCCGCTCATGCCGGGCCGCCGGCCGGGCCGCTCACGCCGGGCCGCCGGCGGTGCGGGTGACGCGCACGGCCGCCGACTCCAGGGCGACCGGCACCGGCGGGCGCAGCTTGCGGACGGTGACGGTCACCCCGCTGGCCCGCCCGCCCGCGGCCCCGAGGGCGGCCTCGGCGACCCGCTCGGCGAGGTGCTCGAGCAGGTCGGCGTGGGGGCCTTCGACGGCGGCGGCCGCCGCCGACGCCACGGCGCCGTAGTCGATCGTGTCCGCCAGGTCGTCCGATCCGCCGGCGGCGCGGAGGTCGGCGAAGACGTCGAGGTCGATCTCGAACGGCTGCGGGCGGCTGCGCTCCTCCGGGAGCACCCCGTGGGTGCCGAGGACCCGCAGGCCGCGCAGCTCGATGCGGTCCGCCCCGGAGGTGGCCGACCCCACGTCGGTCAGGAGCTCAGCGTCTCGGGGGCGTGGCCGGCCAGGGTGGGGGCGGCCGCGACGAGGAGGCGGCCGTCGGAGCCCATCTGGCGCCGGAGGATGCGCTCCACCACGACGATCGCCGTGGCGCTCGAGGGGATCATCCCCGACCAGCGCAGGTACCCGGCGACCACGCCCATCAGCCGGTCGTTGAGCTCCTCCTGGTGGACCAGCACCCGCTCGCCGTCGTTGATCCACGACCGCAGCCCGGCGTACAGGCCGGGCAGGACGGTGGCGGCGTCGTCGTGCGGCCCGAAGGGCACGTGGGTGGCGGGGATCTCGTGCTCGTCGTAGGCGTGGAGGTTGTGGGGGGACGGCAGCAGGGAGACGACGCGGGTGAAGCCCTGGTTCTGCAGCCAGAGCAGCTCCTCGTGGCGCCGGACCTTGCGGTGGTTGCGGGCGTAGCCGCCCGGGCGCTCACTGACCGCCAGGCGGTCCTTGATGATCCACTCGAAGAAACGGGGCGGGATGCCCTGCGCCCACTTGCCCTTCACAGCCGGACCCCGTGGGCGGCGCCGGCGAGGACCGCCCCGCCGCCCGCTGGGGGCTCGGGCGCACCGGCAGCGAGCCGGACGGCCCACACCGTGGGGGCGACGTCGTGCACGCGCACCATGGCCGCGCCCTGGAGCACGGCCCAGGCGGCGGTGGCCACCGATGCCTCCACCCGGTCGGCGGGGGCGGCGGGCTCCTGGCCGGGCAGCGAGGAGAGCGGGCCGAGGAAGCGCTTGCGGCTGGTGCCGACGGCGACCGGCCAGCCGGTCGCCACCAGGCGGTCGAGGTGGCGCAGGAGCAGCAGGTTGTGGGTCGCGGTCTTGCCGAACCCGATGCCGGGGTCGATCCAGATCTCCCCGACGCCGGCGTCGCGGGCCCCCTCGGCCCGGGCCACCAGGTGGGTGACCACGTCGGTGACGACGTCGGCGCGGTAGCGGGCGGCGTAGTCGGCCATGACGGCCGGGTCGGCGGGCAGGTGCATGGCGACCCACCCGACGCCGGCGGAGGCCGCCACCGGCCACAGGGTGGCCGACACGTCGTTGACGATGGTCGCCCCGGCAGCCACGGCGGCCTCGGCGACCGCCGCCTTGCGGGTGTCCACCGAGACCCGGACGTGGGGGGCGAGGGCGGCGATGACCGGCAGCACGCGGCGCCGTTCCTCCTCCGCTGCCACCGGCCCGGCGCCCGGGCGGGTGGACTCCCCCCCGACGTCGACCACGTCGGCGCCCTCCGCCGCCAGACGCAGGCCGTGTGCGATCGCCCGGTCGTGGTCCAGCCAGCGACCCCCATCCGAGAAGGAGTCGGGTGTCACGTTGAGGACCCCCATGACCAGGCTCATCGGCTCAGGCTATCCCCCGTCCGGCACCGGTCGCGCCCGGCACCGGCCGGTTCAGCGGCCCTGGTTGATGAAGCTCATCGCCTCGTTGCGGGAGGCGGCGTTGCGCCGGAACAGCCCGCGGACCGCCGAGGTCACGGTCCGGGTGCCGGGCTTGTGGACACCGCGCATCGACATGCAGAGGTGCTCCGCCTCCACCACGACCAGCACCGCCGCCGGCGCCAGCGTGGTCTCGATGGCGTCGGCGACCTGGGTGGTGAGCCGCTCCTGCACCTGGGGCCGGCGGGCGAAGCCCTCCACCAACCGGGCGAGCTTCGACAACCCGGTGATGCGGCCGTCGCTGTTGGGGATGTAGGCGACGTGGGCCTGCCCGTGCCAGGGCAGGAGGTGGTGCTCGCACATGCTGTAGACAGCGATGCCCTTGACCATCACCATCTCGTCGTGGTGGGCCTCGAAGGTGACCCCGAGGTGCCGGGCGGGGTCCTCCTGCAGGCCGGCGAAGACCTCGGCGTACATCCGGGCGACCCGGGCCGGGGTCTGCACGAGCCCGTCGCGGTCGGGGTCCTCGCCGATGGCGGCCAGGATCTCGCGGACGGCGGCGGCGATCCGCTCGAGGTCGATCTGGCCGCCCTCGGCGCTCAGCGGCCGGAGGCCCCCGTCCTCCTCGTCGGTCCAGACGCCGGTCACGGCCGCCCGGCCGGGTCGCCCCCCCGGTACTCGCAGATGAACGGCAGGTTGCGGAAGCGCTCGGCGACGTCGAGGCCGTAGCCGACGACGAACTCCGGCGGGATCCGGAATCCCTCGTAGGCGAGATCGAGGGACGTGGCCTGCAACCCCTCCTTGACGAGCAGGGCGCACACCTCGAGCGAGGCGGGGTTGCGGGCCAGGAGGTTGCGGGTGAGGAACGACAGCGTCAGGCCGGAGTCGACGATGTCCTCCACGATCAGGACGTGCCGGCCGGTCAGGTCGATGTCGAGGTCCTTGACGATTCGGACCACGCCGCTGGTGCGTGTCGCCGAGCCGTAGGACGAGATGGCCATGAAGTCCATCTCGACGGGCAGCCCGATCGCCCGGGCCAGGTCGGAGAGGAAGATGCAGGCGCCCTTCAGCACCCCCACGAGGAGCGGCGGCCGGTCGGCGTAGTGCCGGGCGATCGCCGCCCCGAGGTCCGCGATGCGGGCCTGCAACTCGTCGGCCGGGACGATGAGCTCGCCGAGCGACGGGTCGTCCCACGGCGGCTGGGGGCGCCGGCCGGCCCGGCGGGCCACGGGCAGGCCGGTACGCCAGGGGGCGGCGGGCGGCTCGGGCTCGTCCACCGGACCGGCGACAGCGCTCATGGTTGCCCGACCCTACTCACTCGCCCGGCTCGAGCCACAGCCGGCCGGAGCGGCGCCGCACCCGCCGGCCGCCCGCCAGCTCGCAGGCGGCGGCGTCGGCGCCCGCCACCGCCAGCACCCGCTCGACCTCGGCGGCCGAGGGGGGGTGGCGCTCGGCGTCGGCGCCCGGCCCGTGGCGCAGCCAGCGCCGCACCGCCCGGCGGGCGAGGGCCCGGGGCGCGGCCCGCAGGGCGCGGGCATCGGTGGGATCGAGGTCGGCCGCCCACCCCTCGAGCAGGTCGGCGTCGTCGCCGAGGAGGTCGGCCTGCCGGCAGAGGATCGGCACGGGGTCCCGGCCGGCAACCTCGGCGAGGAGCGGGAGCAGCCGGTGCCGCACGGCGTTGCGCCGCAGGGCGAGGTCGTCGTTGCTCGGGTCGTGCAGCGGCTCGAGCCCGGCGGCGGCGCACACCGCCGCCGTCTCCCGCCGGCGGAGGGCGAGGAGCGGCCGGCTGAGCCGGGGAGACGGGCGCATCGGGGAGAGGCCGTCGAGGCCCGCACCGCGCAACAGGTTGAGCAGCAGCGTCTCCGCCCGGTCGTCGGCGGTGTGGCCCACCATGACCCCGGGGGGGAGGACGGCGTAGCGGGCCGCCCGGGCCCGGGACTCGAGGTTGGGCCCGGGGGTCACCGACGCCCGCCGGGCCTCGAAGCGGGCACCGAGCCGCCGGGCGGCGGCGGCCACGTGGTCGGCTTCCGCCGCCGAACCGGGGCGCAGCCCGTGGTCGACGTGCACGGCCAGCACGTCCAGACCGGCGCGGCGGGCCAGGACGAGCAGGGCGAGCGAGTCGGGGCCCCCGGAGACGGCGGCGGTGGCCGTCCCGCCGGGTGGCACCGGCCAGCGGCAGCGCTCCGACAGCCCGTCGAGGTCGGTCACGGGCGGGGCCGGCGCGGTCGCCACCGCCTCAGGGCTCCTCGGACCAGTCGGCGCGCAGGTTGCGCAGCAGCGCCGGGCCGTTGGGGCTGCCCACCTTGCGGGCCATCCGCCCGAGGCTGGCGTAGAGGTAGCTGCGGCTGACGCCGAGGGCGGCCGCCGCCGCCCGCAGGGTGGGAGCGGCGAGCACGGCGTCGAGGATCTCGTTCTGGCGGGCCGACAGCGCCTCGCGCCACTGCTCGAGCGGGGGCGGGGCGGGGGCGGCCGGCGTCCGGGCGCCCCCCGGCTCGAGCCGGGTGAGGCGGGGGCGGGCGACGGCGGCGTCGACCCCGACGGCGTCGGCCCGGCCGGCCTCGAGGCGAGCCAGCTCGGCAAGCGCCTCCTGCTGCACCCGGCGGCGGGCGACCGGTTCGGCGTCACCCCGGAGGACGGCGCGCACCGTCTCGCGCAGCCCGACGACCGAGAAGGGCTTGGTCACGTAGTGGAGGGCGCCCTCGATGCCGCCCTTGAGCCGGTCGAGGTCGTCGGTGCGGGCGGTGAGCATGACGACCGGCGTGTCGGCGAGAGCCGGGTCGCCCTCCTTGATCCCCTGCAGGACGCTGAAACCGTCCCGGCCGGGCATCATCACGTCGAGGATCAACAGGTCGGGGCGGACCCGCTCGAGCTCGGTGAGGGCGGCGTCCCCGTCGTGGGCGACGGCGGCGTCGACCCCGACGGCGTCGGCCCGGCCGGCCTCGAGGCGAGCCAGCTCGGCAAGCGCCTCCTGCTGCACCCGGCGGCGGGCGACCGGTTCGGCGCCACCCCGGAGGACGGCGCGCACCGTCTCGCGCAGCCCGACGACCGAGAACGGCTTGGTCACGTAGTGGAGGGCGCCCTCGATGCCGCCCTTGAGCCGGTCGAGGTCGTCGGTGCGGGCGGTGAGCATGACGACCGGCGTATCGGCGAGGGCCGGGTCGCCCTCCTTGATCCCCTGCAGGACGCTGAAACCGTCCCGGCCGGGCATCATCACGTCGAGGATCAACAGGTCGGGACGGACCCGCTCGAGCTCGGTGAGGGCGGCGTCCCCGTCGTGGGCGACGGCGACGCGGTGGCCGTCGAGCTCGAGGTTGATCCGGACCAGCTCGCAGATGTCGCGCTCGTCGTCCACGACGAGGACGGTCGCCACGGCGCTACCCCGCGGCGGGGTGCACGGCGCCGGCCCGCTGGATCCAGCTGGCGGGCCGGCGGATCTCCGGGAGGCTCGGCAACCACTCCGGGGCCTGCCAGACCCGGTCGAACAGCGGGCGGCCGCCGACGCGCTCGACCTCCCGCACGAACTCCTCGCCCTGTTCGTACTGGCGCAGCTTGGCGTCGAGGCCGACGAGGGTGGAGATCAGCCGGGTCGCGCCCCGCTGGCGGCGCCGCTCCCGCAGGGTGCGGCTGAACAGCGCGGCGTTGGGGACCCGCGGCAGGGCGGCGCGGTCCATGGTCACGTCGCCGTGGCCCTCGAGGAGGCTCATGAGCCCGCCGATGGACTGGATGGCGGCACGCTGCTCGGGGGTGGCGAGCACGGCGAGCAGGCCACCGTCGTCCAGCGGGCTGTGGCCGGCGCGCAGATCGTCGGCCGCCCGGCGGACGGCGGCGAGCAGCCGCTTGGGGTCGGGGTCGACGTCGGCGATGGTCCGCTCGACCAGCGACAGGAAGTGGTCGCGCATCCACGGGACCCCGGTGAACTGCGCCCGGTGGGTGACCTCGTGCAGCGCCAGCCACAGCCGGAACTCCCGGGGCGGGAAGCCGTAGCGGCGCTCGACAGCGGCGATGTTGGGGCCGACGTAGTACACGTAGTCCTGGTCCTCGGGGCGGTCGTCCTCGACGAGGAGCTGGTCGTACTGACCGAGCACCCGGGTGGACATCCAGGCCAGCAGCAGGCCGACCTGGGCGCCGCTCACGACCGCGGTGAAGGCGTCGGGCGGGCGCGGCAGGCGTCGGCCCGTGCCCGGCGCCGACGCCAGCCGCTCGGCGAGGGGCTTGAGCAGGCGCTGGAAGGAGGCGATGTTGACCTCCACCCACCCGACCCGGTCGATCACCCGGGCCCGGGCGGGCCCCGCGAGGGAGCGCAGGCCGGTCTCCTCCTCCACCAGGCCCTCCGCCAGGGCGGTCAGCTCGGCGAAATCGGCGGCCATGGCGTCACGCTCGTAGACCGCCATGGCCGGCTGCCGGCCGGCGATCGCCGTGGCGACCCGGGCCGCCTGGGACCACGAGATGGGCTGCTCGGTCACCGCTGGCCGCCGGGCCTCACCGCGCGGTTCATCCGTTCACCCTAGCGCCGCCGCGCCGGAGCGCCCCGGCCGCCGTCGGGGTCAGGCGATCTTCTTGCCGCGCGTGCGCGGCACCGCCATGGGCTCGTGCTGGAAGCAGTACTTCCCGTTGTTGTAGATCGACAGCCGGGTCTGGCAGCCCGGCTCCCGGCAAACGCGGTCCTTGGCGTAGGCCTTGGACGGGCGCTCGCTGCCTTGGAGCGTGTAGCCCCCGAGGGAAGGTCGGTCGCTCATAATCTCCCACTAAGTTGCGCTGAAAGCAGTGTACTGGTACCCGTCAGGGCTCCGGCCGGAGCGTCCGGGACGCCTCGGCCAGCGCGTCGGCCACCCGGTTGCGGAGGCTCTCGGGGACCGATTCCCGACATCGCTGGGCGACCACCACCTTGAGCTCCGCCTCGAAGTCGAATGCCTCCAGGCACGGCGAGCAGCGCTCGAGGTGGTGGTGGATCGTCCGCCGGCGCTCGTCGTCGAGCTCGCCGTCGAGGTAGCGGTAGAGCGCATCCAGCGCATCCCGGCAATCCCGCTTGGCCGCTCGGTCCGTCGCGCCGCCGGCTCCGGGGTTGTGGTCGTGCTCATCCATGGCTGCCTGTCACCTACCCGACGTCCGATGGTGCATCCCCAGCCGACATCCGGTTGGGCTACGCAGGTGCGTCGACGGTGGCCTCGACCAGCCCTCGGCGCACACCCAGGTCGTGCAACGCCTTCTGCAAGGCCTTTCTTCCGCGATGCAGCCGACTCATCACCGTCCCGATCGGCACGTCCAGGATCTCGGCGATTTCCTTGTACGAGAACCCCTCGACGTCGGCGAGGAGCACGGCCATGCGGAACTGCTCGGGCAGCGACTCGACCGCGGCCTTCACGTCCCCGTCGGTGAAGTGCTCGAGGACCTCCTCCTCGGCGCTCCGGCTCGCCGAGACCGCCTCGAGGCCGCCCAGGCGCCGGTACAGGTAGAGGTCCTCGACCTCGTCCAGCTCGGTCTGCTCGGGCCGGCGCTTGCGGGACCGGTAGCTGTTGATGAAGGTGTTGGTCAGGATCTTGTAGAGCCAGGCCTTGAGGTTGGTGCCCTCCTGGAACCCGCCGAAGGCCCGGTAGGCCTTGAGGTAGGTCTCCTGCACCAGGTCCTCGGCGTCGCTCGGGTTGCGGGTCATCCGGAGGGCGGCCGTGTACAGGGAGCCCATGTACGGCATCGCCTGGTCGGCGAAGGTCTCCTGCTCGGCCATGCCGGAACCCTACCCACCTGCCTGTGACCGCACCTCGACGGGGCAGGATTCGAAGGTGGCCTTCACCTCCCGTCCACCCGCCGGTCACCACGAGGGCCCCTGGGGATCGCTCAGGGGGCGGGGGGACGCATGAACGTCACCGTGCTCGGGGCGGGGTCGTGGGGCACGACGATGGCGTCGCTCGCCGCCACGCGCAATCCCACCCTGCTGTGGGCCCGGCGCGCGGAGACCGCCGACGAGGTCACGAGCCGTCACACCAACGAGCGGTACCTGCCGGGCTTCCCCCTGACGCGCCATCTGCGGGCGACGGTCGACCTCGACGAGGCCTGTGCCGGCGCCGACGTGCTCGTCGTGGCCGTGCCCTCGGCCAACTTCCGCGCCGTGCTCGCCGAGGCCGCGCCCTCCGTCCGGCCCTGGGTGCCGGTGGTGAGGCTCACCAAGGGCCTCGAGCGCGGCAGCCTCCTGCGGATGACCCAGGTGGTCGAGGAGCTGCTGCCCGGTCACCCCGTCGCCGCCCTGACCGGCCCCAACCTCGCCCGCGAGATCATGGCCGGCCAGGCGGCCGCCAGCGTCCTGGCCACCAAGGACCCGGGGGTGGCCGCCGCCCTGCAGGCCGTGCTCACCCATCGGATGTTCCGGGTGTACCGCAACCACGACGTGGTCGGCTGCGAGGTCGGTGGCGCCCTGAAGAACGTGATCGCCATCGCCGCCGGCATCGCCGAGGGCCTCGGCGTGGGCGACAACACCCGGGCGGCGGTCATCACCCGGGGCCTGGCCGAGCTCACCCGCCTCGGGGTCGCCATGGGCGCCCAGCCGCAGACCCTGGCGGGCCTGGCCGGGATGGGCGACCTCATCGCCACCTGCATGAGCCCGCTGTCGCGCAACCGCTCGGTGGGCGAGCAGCTCGGCCGGGGCCGGCGCCTGCCCGACATCCTGGCCGAGATGCACATGGTCGCCGAGGGCGTCGGCACCGCCGGGCTGGTGCTGGAGCTCGCCGACCGGTGGGGCGTCGAGCTGCCGATCTGCAGAGAGATCGACCGGGTCGTGCGCGGTGACGCCAGCCCGCTCGAGGCCTACCGGGGCCTGGTCGCACCGGGCCACGAGGCCGACCCCGGCTGAGCGGGGTCGGTCGCCCGGGTACGGTCCCCGGCCGTGAGCCGCTTCCCCGTGCTCGACCACCCCGGCCCTCTCCCGATCGCCCACCGTGGCGGATCGACCGAGGCCCCGGAGAACACCGTCGCCGCCTTCGAGCACGCCCGGCGGCTGGGCTACGACTACGTCGAGACCGACGTGCACCTCTCCGCCGACGGCGTGGTGGTCGTCATCCACGACCCCGTCCTCGACCGCGTCGCCGACCGCCCCGGTTCGGTCCACGACCTGCCCTGGCCCGAGCTCCGCCAGGCGCGGCTGGGAGGCACCGAGGGGATCCCCCGCCTCGACGAGGTGCTCGCCGCCTGGCCCGGGATGCGGTGGAACATCGACGCCAAGCACGACGCCGTGGTCGCCCCCCTCCTGGAGGTCGTCCGGCGGGCCGGCGCCCTGGACCGGGTCTGCATCACCGCCTTCTCCGACCGGCGGATCGCCCTCGCCCGCCGCCTGGGGGGCCCGGCGCTGTGCACCAGCACCGGGCCGGCGGCCACGACCGCCCTGCGGGTGGCGTCGCTCGTCCCCGGTTCACCTCCCCTCGGCGGCGGCCCCCGCCGGGTCGCCTGGGGCCCCGCCGGGGCGGTCCAGGTGCCGCTGCGCTGGGGAACCGTGCCGGTCGTCGACCGCCGGCTGGTGACCGTCGCCCACCGCTCCGGGCTGGCCGTCCACGTCTGGACCGTCGACGACGAGGCCGAGATGGACCGGCTGCTCGACCTCGGCGTCGACGGCATCATGACCGACCGCCCGACGCTGCTGCGTGACGTCCTCCGGCGCCGGGGGCAATGGTTCGAGAGATAACTCTCGACACCGAACTCTCAAGAGGTTACTCTCGATTCTGGTGGAGACCCGGGAGATCCGCGACGCCGCCAGCCTGCGGGCCCTGGCACACCCGGTCCGCCTCGCCCTCGTCGAGACCCTCGTCCTCCACGGCCCCCAGACCGCCACCCAGGCCGGCGAGCACATCGGGGAGTCGCCCACCACCTGCTCCTGGCACCTCCGCCAGCTCGCCCGCTACGGCTTCGTCGAGGAGACCGGCACCGGCAAGGGGCGGGCCCGACCGTGGCGGCTCACGGCCACGAGCATGGACATCGCCGGCGGCGGGGACGCCGACAGCGAGCCGGCCGCCACCGCCCTGATCGGCCTCGTCCGCGAGCGGGCCTTCGAACGGCACCGGCAGTGGCAGGAGGTGCGGGGGCGCTCCCCCGAGCGCTGGCGGAAGGCGGCCGGCGAGAGCCAGCTGCTCCTGTGGGTCACCGTCGAGGAGCTCGAGGAGGTGCAGGCCATGCTGCTCGCCGTCCAGGAGCGCTACGCCGGGCGGCTGCAGGACCCGGCCTCCCGACCGGCCGGCGCCCTCCCGGTCGAGGTGCTCGTGCTCGCCCACCACGGCGGCCCCGTCCTGCTCGCCACCGTCCTCGCCGCCTACGGCGTGCCCCGCACCGCCCCCGTCGCCGTCGGCGGGGCCGCCCCAGGCGGCGGTGCTCGTCCCGATCGCCGTCGTCCTCGGCGCCGGTGAGGGGCTGTTCCTGCCGGCGTCGCTCGCGGTCATCCCCCGTCTCCTGCCCGAGGCGGACCTGCAGGCCGGTAACGCCCTCGGCTCGGCCGGCACCCAACTGGCCACGCTCGTCGGCCCGGCCGTCGGCGGCGTCGTCGTGGCGCTGGCAGGGCCGGCGGTGGCGTTCGTGGCCGACGGGGCGTCGTTCGTCGTCTCGGCGGTGAGCCTGGCCGACGTCCGCCGGGCGCAACGTGCGGTCGCCGCCGTCGCCCCCGACGCCAGCCGCGATGCCGTCGCCCCCGACGCCCCGGCAGCCCGGGCCCAGCCGGGTGGGGCGGGGCCTTTCCCCTCCCCCGCTGTCAGGCCCCGAAGGCGGTGCGCAGCTCCCGCTTCAACACCTTGCCGGCGGCGTTGCGCGGCAGCGGCTCGCTCACGACC
>DASSZM010000257.1:0-6004 GCA_035702855.1 Acidimicrobiales bacterium
CAGGAGGACCTCGCGGGGGATCCCGTAGAGCAGTACGAAGCGCAGGACGACGTTGGCGGTCATGCACCGGCGGACCGGCAGCGTGGGGTCCTCGGGCGTGGCGGCGTAGACCACCACGGAGGTGCCGGGGCCGGCCAGCCGGAGGTCGAGGTCCAGGTTGGCGCCGAGGTCCAGCTCGACCACTCGGTCGACCCGGGGCGCCCAGTCGTGGAGGCGGTCGGCGGCGTCGGCGTCGCGATAGTTGACGACCAGGTCGGCGCCGGCGGCGCGGGCCAACTCGGCCTTGTCCGGGCCGCTGACGGTGGTGGCGACCCGCGCCCCGGCCCGCTTGGCCAGCTGGATGGCGAAGTGGCCGACGGCGCCTGCGCCCCCGGCCACCAGCACGGACGCCCCGGCGAGGGGGCCGTCGGCGAACAGGGCGTGGTGTGCGGTCACCGCCGGCACGCCGAGGCTGGCCCCGAGCTCGTCGCTGACACCGCCGGGCAGGGCGACCGCCTGTTCGGCCGGCACGACGGTGTACTCGGCGGCGGTGCCCCAGCGCCGGGTGGCGGCCAGCCAGAGCCACACCCGCTCGCCGACCCGCCCGGGGTCGACCCCCTCGCCCACGGCGTCGATGACGCCGGTGCCGTCCTGGTGGGGGATCTGCAGCTCGTCGATGGGTCGGGGGGTGACCCCCGCCCGGGACTTGACGTCGGTCGGGTTGATCGCCGACACCGTCACCCGGACGCCGACCTCGCCGGGTCCCGGCTCGGGCCGATCGACCTCGCCGACGTGGAGGACCTCGGCGGCGGGACCGGTCCGCTCGTAGTGGGCAGCGCGCATGCCGTCACCCTACGAGGGCGCCGGGCGCACGCCGCCGGTCAGCCGGGCTGGCCGACCCGAGGTCGGGGCTCGGGCGGCGCCGGCGGGTGGTCGGACCAGGCCGCCGGGGGGACCGGCTCGTCCTCCTCCACCGTCGGCAGGGTGATGCGCACCAGCGTGCCCCCGCCGGCCGGGAGCTCCGCCTCGACGGTCCCGCCGTGGTCGGTGACGACGTTGCGCACGATCGCCAGGCCGAGGCCGGAGCCCGGCATGGCCCGCGCCGTGGCCGCCCGGTAGAAGCGCTCGAAGACGTGGGGGAGGTCGGCCTCGTCGATCCCTGGGCCGTGGTCGCGCACCTCGAGCACCCAGGTCGGGCCGCGCGTGAGGCGCACCTCGACCGTCCCGCCGGGCGGGCTCCACTTGGCGGCGTTGTCGAGCACGTTGAGCACCGCCCGCTCGAGCAGCGGCGGCTGAGCCCGCACCGAGCCGGGGGTCAGCGCCACGTCGAAGCGGAGCGACGGCGCCCGGCGGCGGGCCCGCTCGAGCGCCCGGTCGACGATGGCGTCGAGGCGGGTCTCGGTCGGCTCGATCCGGCCGTGCTCGTCGGCGCGGGCCGTCTCGACGATGTCACCCACCAGTGACGTCAGCTCCTCCAGCTGGTCCTGGACGTCGGCGAGGAGGGCGGCCCGGTCCGCCTCCGGCATGGCGCGCGCCTTCATGAGGAACTCGATGTTGGTGCGCAGGCTCGTGAGGGGGGTGCGCAGCTCGTGGCCGGCGTCGGAGACGAGCTGCGCCTGCTGCTCGCGCGACAGGCGGAGGGCGGTGAGCATGCTGTTGAACGCCTGGGCCAGCCGGCCGAGCTCGTCGTCGCTGTCCACCTCGATCGTGGCGTCCAGGTCCTGGGTGGCCGCCACGTGCTCGGCGGTGGCGGTCAGGCGGGTCACGGGGCGGATGGTCGTGCGGGCCACCATCGTGCCGATGACCAGGGCCACGGCCACCCCGCCGCCGGTGACCAGGGCGAGGATGAGGCGGAGGTCGGCGAGCGCCCGGTCGATGTCGGTCAGCGGGCGGCCGATCTGGAGGGCGGCGGGGATGCGCGGGCCGCTCTGGGCGAAGGGGGCCACGTGCGGGGTCGCCTGCACGGCGATGGTCACGAGCCGGTAGCGGACCCCGCCGATCGTCTGGTCGTTGTAGAGAACGCTCTCGGAGTGACCGGTCGCCACGGCGACCTGGGCGCCGCTCGGGTGGAAGCCGGTGGAGCCCGGCCCGGCCGGCGTGAACGAACCGTCCGGGGCTGGCACCCACACCTGGCCATCCGGCAGGATGAGCTGCACCCGGTCGCCGGTGCTGGCGGCGTAGCGCACCGCCGACTGCGCCGCCCCCTTGTCGAAGGTGGACGTCCCGTCGACGGTGTTGACGTAGCTCTGCAGCGAGCTCTGCACCTGGGCGCGCAGCTGGTGGTCGACGAGCAGGTAGCTGGCCAGGGCGGCGAGGGCGATGGTGACCCCGACGGCGAGGGCGACGAGGGTCGACAGCCGGGCCTCGAACGACGCTCGGTGCCCGAAGAGGCTCACGCCTGCGCCCGGTCCTCGATCGGCAGGCGCATCACGTACCCGACACCCCGGACGGTGTGGATGAGGCGGCGCTCGCCCTCGGCCTCGGTCTTGCGGCGCAGGTAGCCGACGTAGACCTCGAGGGAGTTGGAGTTGGCCCCGAAGTCGTAGCCCCACACCCGGTCGAAGATGACCTCACGGGGCAGGACCTGCCGGGGGTTGCGCAGGAACAGCTCCAGCAGCAGGAACTCGGTGCGGGTCAGCTCGATGCGCCGGGAGCCCCGGAACACGTCCCGGGTCCCCGGGTCGAGGGTCAGGTCGTCGAAGTGCAGGACCTCCTCGTCGGCGGCCGGGGCGCTGCGGCGCAGCAGGGCCCGGATCCGGGCCAGCAGCTCCTCCAGGGCGAACGGCTTGACCAGGTAGTCGTCGGCGCCGGCGTCGAGGCCGGCGACCCGCTCGCTCACCGCCGCCCGGGCGGTGAGCAAGAGGATGGGGGTGGCGTCGCCGGCGGACCGCAGGCGCTTGCACACCTCCAGGCCGTCCAGGCGGGGCATGGCGACGTCGAGCACGATGGCGTCGGCCGGCTTCTGGGCGTGGGCCATGAGCGCCACGTTGCCGTCCTCCGCCAGCTCGGTCTCGAAGCCCTCGAAGCGCAGGGCGCGGTCGAGCGCCTGCCGGACCGCCGGTTCGTCGTCGACGACCAGGACTCGCACGCCCCCCAGTGTGGCCGGAACAGCTGAGAAAGGCATGAAGCCCCCCGACTACGGTGCGCGGTCATGGCCGAGCCGTATCCCCCCGCCCACCGCCTCGACATCGAGGAGACCCTCGCCGGGGGCCGGGTCGTGCGCGACCCGTACCGCTGGCTGGAGGACCCCGACGCCGTCGAGACCGTCGTGTGGTCGACCGAGCAGGACGAGCGCTGGGCGGCGTGGGCGGCCGCCCACCCCGAGCGGGCTCCGCTCGCCGACCGGATCCTCGCCCTCACGCCCGGCTTCCGCAGCGCCCCGGTCGTCATCGGGGATCGCCGCTTCTGGACCGAGCGGGCCCCCGGTCAGGACCACGCCGTCCTGCTCGTCGACGACGGGGCCGGCCGGCGCGCCCTGGTGGACCCCAACGCCCTCGACCCCGACGGCACCGTCGTGCTCGACGGGTGGGCGCCGTCGCTGGAGGGCGACCGCGTCGCCTACCTGCTGTCGAGCGGCGGGGACGAGGAGAGCACCCTGTGGGTGATCGACGTCGCCACCGGCTTCAGCCTGGAGGGGCCGATCGACCGGGTCCGCTACTCGCCGCTCGCCTGGCTGCCCGGCGGGGAGGAGCTCCTCTACGTCCGGCGCCTGCCCCCGTGGGAGGTGCCGGCGGGTGAGGAGGCCTTTCACCGCCGCCTCTACCGCCACCGCGTCCGCAGCCACGCCCAAAGCGAGGACGAGCTGCTCTTCGGCCAGGACGGGCGCGGCCCCGACGTGGAGCCGACGGCCTACCTGGGTGTCGAGGTGTCCCACGACGGCCGGTACGTGGCGGTCACGGTGTCGCTCGGGACCGCCCCCCGCAACGACCTGTGGGTCGCCGAGCTGCCGGCGGCCGGCGAGGTGCCGGCGTGGCGCCCGGCGCTGGTCGGCGTCGACGCCCAGGCCCAGCCGGCGTTCGACCGCCGCGGCAACCTGTGGGTGCTGACCGACCTCGACGCCCCCCGGCGCCGCCTCGTGCGGGCGGATCCCGCCGACCCCGCGCCCGGGTCGTGGGTGGACGTCCTCGGCGAGGACCCCGCCGCCGTGCTCGACGGTTACGCCCTCGCCGGCGAGCACATCGTGGCGGTGCGCAGCCGCCACGCCCTCGGCGAGGTCGCCGTCCACGCCCGCGCCGACGGGACCCTGCAGCGGGCCGTCGCCCTGCCCGGGCCGGTGAGCGCCGACGTGACCGGCCGACCCGACGAGGCCCCCGAGGCGTGGGTCGGCTGGACCGGCTGGGTCAGCCCCTACCGGGTGGCCCCGCTCGACCTGGCGACCGGCGAGCTCGGCGCCACCCTGCCGGCGCCGCCGGCGGCCGCCGAGCCGCCCGAGGTCGACCAGCAGGTCGTCGCCTACCGCTCGGCGGACGGGACCGAGGTGCGCATGACGGTGCTGGCCCCCCCGGGAGGCGAGCGCCGGGCCCGCCCGGCGGTGCTGTACGGCTACGGCGGCTTCGACATCTCCCTCAGCCCCTCGTGGACCCCGGCGGCTGCCGCCTGGGTCGCCGCCGGCGGGGTGTGGGCCGTCGCCAACCTGCGCGGCGGGTCCGAGGAGGGGGAGGCGTGGCACCGCGACGGGATGCGGGAGCACAAGCACCACGTCTTCGAGGACTTCGAGGCCGCCGCCGACCGTCTCGTCGCCGACGGCTGGACCACCCCGGGGCAGCTGGCGATCCTCGGCGGCTCCAACGGCGGGCTGCTCGTCGGCGCCGCCCTCACCCGCAGCCCGGAGCGCTACCGGGCGGTGGTGTGCTCGGCGCCACTGCTCGACATGGTCCGCTACGAGCGCTTCGGTCTCGGCGCCACCTGGAACGACGAGTACGGCACCGCCGCGGACCCCGAGGAGCTCGGCTGGCTCCTGTCGTACTCGCCCTACCACCACGTGGAGGACGGGGTGGCCTACCCGGCGGTGCTGTTCACGATCTTCGACAACGACACCCGGGTCGACCCGCTGCACGCCCGCAAGATGGCGGCCGCCCTGCAGGCGGCGACCTCCGGGTCCCCCGGGGACCGGCCGGTCCTGGTCCGCCGGGAGGGCGAGGTCGGTCACGGCGCCCGCTCGCAGCGGCGGCGGGCGGTGCTCGACGCCGACGAGCTCGCCTTCCTCGCGGCTTGCACCGGCCTGGCGCTGCCGGTCGGGAAGGCCGAGGAGGCCGGTTGACGGCGCCGCCGCCGGGCACCGGGGCGGGTGGCGGTGCCCCGGCGGCGGGCCGCCCGGACGGTACGATCGCAGTCCCATGTCCCGGGCCCTCATCGAGCGTCGCCTGTTCGACACCGCCCAGCGTCTGCGCGCCGCGCTCGACGAGCTGGCGGTGCTCGACGAGCAGCTGGCCGCGCTCAGCGAGGGTGCCGAGGAGGCCCGCCTGCGCTCGGTCGTTTCCGAGACGCCGCTCGCCCATCGCGAGCACCTCGAGGCCAAGCGGCACGTCGACGCCCTGGAGCGTGCCCGGCGCAGCCTGCAGTCCACCGTCGACGGGCTGCGGGCGGCGCAGGACGAGTTGCTGGACCGCCTCCTCGCCGACGATGCTGCTCGCGGGTGACGTCCTCCCGGCGCGCCGTGATGCGGGGTGCCGTCCCCGCCCGACCCCTCCCGACCCTCCGTCCGTGAAGGAGCGCCGCCGATGGCCGTGCGTGTCGTGATCGCCGAGGACGAGGCCATCGTCCGCCTCGACCTCAAGGAGATCCTCGAGGAAGAGGGCTACGAGGTGGTGGGGGAGACCGGCCGCGGTGACGAGGCCGTCGAGCTCGTCCGCCGGCAGCGCCCGGACCTCGCCATCCTCGACATCAAGATGCCCGGCGCCGACGGGCTGACCGCCGCCCGGGAGATCACCGGCGACCGGCTCGCCGCCGTGCTGATCCTGACGGCGTTCAGCCAGCGCGACCTCATCGAGCAGGCGCGCAACGCCGGGGCCCTCGCCTATCTGGT
>DASSZM010000029.1:0-4924 GCA_035702855.1 Acidimicrobiales bacterium
CTGGGGGTGAAGGGTTGATCGGCGACGAGCTCGTGGAGGGCGTCGGTGATGTCCTGCTCGATGTCGGAGCTCACGGGAGTGCTTCCTCTCGCTGGATGTGGGTCTTGAGGGTGGTCAGCGCCCGGGACGTCTGGCTCTTGACGGTCCCCTCGCTGCAGCCGAGCACCATCGCCGTCTCGCGCTCGCTCAGGCCGTCCAGGTAGCGGAGGACGAGCGTGGCCCGCTGACGGACCGGTAGCTCGAGGAGCGCCCGCACCAGCTCGTCGTTGCGGGCGACGACCTCGCTCCCGTCGGGTACCGCCTCTTCGGGTGCGTCCCCGGTCACGCTTGGGGGTGTGCGGTTCTGCCTGCGCCAATGGTTTCGGACCTCGTTGACGAGGATGCGCTGCACGTACGCCTCCGGGCTGTCGGCCCGCAGCACCCGGGGCCAGTGCCGGTAGGCCTTGGCCAGGGTCTCTTGGACCAGGTCATCGGCCAGGTACCAGTCGCCGCAGAGCAGGTAGGCGCTGCGGTGGAGCGACGCCGACCGGCCGGCTGCGAAGTCGTGGAAGTGGTCCTCTGCCTTCATGGTCCGAGCCGTCGGGTCGCCACATGGAGATAGACGCCGCCGGGAGCCGAAAGGTTGGCTGCATCTTCCTCGGGGTGCGGGAAGCGGGTCAGGCGAGGTGGGTCTCGCCGCCGGCCCGTCGAGGCGCGCTCAGGCGGCTCGCAGGCCGGCGAGCACCACGTCGAGCAGCCTCTCGTTGCTCGTGGGCGTGCCGAGCGCCGACAGGCAGAGCCCGCCGACGAGTTGCAGCAGGTCCTCGGCGGAGAGGTCGGCGCGCACGGCGCCGGCCGTGCGGGCGGGCGCGAGGGCCCGCTCGGCCGCGGCTCGCATCCGCTCACGCAGTTGCACCCGCAGGTCGGGATCGCGCTCGAAGGCCTCGTGGAGCTCGTTGAGCAGCACCCGCTTCGTCTCGGCGTAGCGGACGAAGGCGCGCAGCCAGAGGGCGAGCCCCTCGAAGGCGTCGGGCTCGGCGGCGGCCTGCTCGGCGGCACGTTCCAGGATGGCGACGTCGCTGCTGTAGACGGCCTCCACCAGGTCGATGCGGCGGGGGAAGTGGCGGTAGAGGGTGCCGCTGCCGACACCGGCGCGCTTGGCGATGTCGTCGATCGACGCGTCGGTCCCACGCTCGGCGAGCTCCGCCCGGGCCGCCTCCACGATCCGGTCGTAGTTGCGCCGGGCGTCGGCGCGCATCGGCCGGTTGGCGGTGGCGTCGGATCCCACGGTCCCATGGTGCCAGACTCGACAAGCGGAGACATTCCCCGTATGCTGAAGCGGAGACATCCCCCGTTTGATCCACAGGAGTCCCGTGCCCTCTCCCCACCGTCACCCCGGCGGCGCCACCAGGTCGCCGGCGGGTACCCCATCGACCCCACCGCCTCCCCGGCGCGGCCTGCTCCTGGCGGTCGTCCTCACCGCCCAGCTGATGGTCGTGCTCGACGGCACGATCGTCAACGTCGCCCTGCCGGGCATCCAGCGCGCCCTTCACTTCGACACCGCCTCGCTGTCGTGGGTGGTCAACGCCTACGCCCTGACCTTCGGGGGGCTGCTCCTGCTGGGCGCCCGCTGCGGTGACCTGTTCGGGCGGCGACGCAGCTTCCTCATGGGCATCGCCGTCTTCACGGCCGGCTCCCTCGCCTGCGGGCTGGCGGCCACGGGCGGGATGCTCGTCGCCGCTCGGGCCCTGCAGGGCGCCGGCGGCGCCATCGCCTCGCCCGCCGTCCTGGCGCTGCTCATGGGCAGCTTCGCCGAGGGCCGTGCCCGGATGCGGGCGGTCGGGACCTTCGCGGCCGTGTCCGTCGCCGGCGCAGCGACCGGATTGCTGGCGGGTGGCGTCCTCACGCAGCTGTCGAGTTGGCGCTGGGTGTTCTTCGTCAACCTGCCGATCGGGGCCTCCGTCCTGATCGCCGGCGCCCTCGTCATCGCCGGCACCGGTCGCCAGGAGGGGCGTTTCGACCTCCTCGGCGCCCTCAGCTCGACGGGCGGCGTGGCCTGCCTCGTCTACGGCTTCGTCCGAGCCGGGGCGGCCGGGTGGCTGCGGGCCGAGACGCTCGTCGCCTTCGCCACCGGCGCGGTGCTGCTGGTCGCCTTCGCCGTGGTCGAGACCAGGGCCGGCTCGCCCCTGTTGCCCCTGCGGCTCCTCGCCGACCCCCGCCGGTCCGGGGCGCTCGCCGCCCGGAGCCTGGTGTCGGCGGGGGCGTACGGCATGTTCTTCTTCCTCGTCCAGTACCTCCAGGACGTGCACGGCTACAGCCCCCTCGAGGCCGGTGTGGCCTTCCTGCCCATCCCCGCGGCGATCTTCGCCTCCTCGCAGCTCACCACCCGCGTCCTGGTCGAGCGCCTCCCGGGCCGGCTGCTGCTCCTCGGGGGCCTGGCGCTCGCCCTCGGCGGCATGGTCGTCGACAGCATGCTGACACCCGCCAGCGGCTACGGGCAGCTCCTGGCCAGCATGCTGCTGTTCGGCGTCGGCAACGGCGTGTCCTTCGTGCTGCTCACCAACACCGGCATCAGTGGCGTGGCGCCCGGCGACGCCGCCGCGGCCAGCGGGCTGCTCAACGTCACCCAGCAGCTCGGGGCCGCCCTCGGCGTCGCCATCCTGGTGAGCATCTTCGGCGCCGCCACCGGCGGCCGGGCGACCGGTCCCGCCGGCTTCAGCAGGGGCCTGGACCACGTCTTCGCCGGCGCCGCCGCCCTCGTCGCCGTGGCCCTCGTCCTGGCCGCCGTCACGGCAGGCTCCCGGTTGCGCAGCCCCGCCGGCGACGGCCGGGCGGCAGCGGCCGACGCGTCGCTCGTGAGGGAGGAAGTGGGCTGACCGGCAGGGGCGCCCCCGAGTCAGAGGACGGGCCGCAGCCTGAACATGCGGGGGGTGCGGCCGGCGCGCTCGAGGTAGTTGGCGTAGCCCGGGTAGAGGTCCACGAAGCGGGCCCACAGCTGCCCCCAGGCGGCACCGTCCACGAGCTCCGCCGTGACCGCGAGCCGCTCGGGGCCGACCTCGATCTCGGCGTCGGGGCGGGCGAGGAGGTTTGCGGTCCACCCGGGGTGGTGCTCCTGGCCGAAGTTCGTGCCGACGACGATGAAGTCCTGGCCGTCGCGCAGGTAGAGCAGCGGGGACACGCGAGCCTGACCGGAGCGGCGTCCGACGGTCGTGAGCAGCAGGGCGGGAAGGCCGTAGACGCGAGAGGCGACCCTGCCCCTCGAGCGTCGCAGGACCCAGGGGTCGAGCACCGGGCCGATGACCCGGTAGACCCGGGCGAAGCCCCGGGTCCGCCCCACGGCCAGCAGCAGTCGGGTGACCGGCGTCGTCCGCCGGCCTGCGTCGAAGTCGGCGATCCGACCCAGTCGGGTGGCCGTCGTGTCGTCCACGGGTGCCCCTTGGTCGAGTGGGTGGCGGGAGGCGCCCATTGTGGCAGAGGCGCCGGCGGGCGGCGACGGTCAGGGGGTCGGCAGGTCTCCGGCGCCGCGCTCCTCGGCGATGGTGTTGCCGCCGTCGACGACGAGCACCTGGCCGGTGACGTAGCCGGCGTCCGGGCTGGCGAGGAAGGCGACGCAGGCGGCCACCTCGGCGGCCGTGCCGGACCGCCCGACCGGGGTGGCCGCTCCCATCCGGTCCTCCCGCACCGAGGTGGCGGTGGCGATCCACCCCGGGGCGACGGCGTTGACGGTGACGCCGCGCCCGGCGAGCTCGACGGCCGCCGCTCGGGTCAGGCCGACCATGCCGGCCTTGGCCGCGTGGTAGGCGACATCGCCGGGGTAGGCGGCGACGGGCCCGGACACCGACGCCACGTTCACGATGCGGCCCCAGCCGGCCTCCACCATCACCCCGACGGCGGCGGAGCTCACGTGGAAAGCCGACGACAGGTTGCGCTCGATCGCCTCGTGCCAGTCCCGCCGGCCGAGGGTCCCGAGCGCCGCCTCGACGGCCGGCGCCGACACCGAGGTCATACCGGCGTTGTTGACCACGATGTCCGCGGGCCCGACCGCCTCGCGCGCCTCGGCGACCAGCCGGACCGCCTCCGCCTCGTCGGTGAGGTCGGCGACACCGGCCCATGCCTCGATCCCCTCGGCGGCCAGCTCCCGCCGACGGTCCTGGATGCGGTCGGTCGTCGAGGCCACGGCCACCCGGGCGCCGAGGAGGCCCAGCGCCCGGGCGCAGGCGAAACCGATGCCGGCCGCGCTCCCGGCGCCGGTGACGAGGGCGACGTGGCCGGTGAGGTCGAAGGGGCGGCGGGGGGCGGGACCGGGGCGCATCGCCGGGACCGTAGCCCCGCCGGCAGCGCCGCGACCCGCCCGACCCGCCTGCGGGGCGCCAGGGTCAGTGGCGCACGGCGTCCTTGACCTTCTCGGCGGCCTGCTTGAGGTCCGCCTGGGCCTGGTCGCCGCGACCCTCCGCCTCGAGGCTGCGGTCGTCGGTCGCCCGGCCGGCCACCTCCTCGGCCTTCCCGGCCGCCTTCTGCGTCTCGTTCTTCATCTTGTCGGATGCGCTCATCGGCGACACCTCCCGTGCGGCGGGCACGCCCCGCCGTGGGCCACCCATACCCGTCGCCGGCGCCGCCCGCACCCGCCGGCGCGGCGTGGGGCCCGGAGCCGGCGGTCTCGCTACTGGACCCGGAGGGGCGGGTCCGGTGAGGGCCGAAGGTCACGCACCTGCAGCTCGAGCGGGTCGTCCGCCTCGACGCGGAGGACCCACCCGTCGTCGTCCGCGTCGAGCCGGGCGGCGATGCCCGGGCCCAGCCGGCCCTGCCAGGCGGCGATGGGATGGACCCAGAGGTCCCGCCGCGACGGGAGGGCCGGACCGTAGGGGGCGAGGCTGGTGACGGTGTCGGGCAGCAGGCCGAGCACGGCCCCGCCCCGGAGCCACACCGGGATCTCGTCGGGCGCCAC
>DASSZM010000171.1:0-19798 GCA_035702855.1 Acidimicrobiales bacterium
CCGCCTCGACGTACGCCGGGTCGAAGCGCCGCATGAACGCCACCTGGACGGCCACCCCGGCGTCGCGGGCGGCCGCCACCGCCGCCCAGGTGCCCTCGAGGTCGGCGGCCAGCGGCTTCTCGGTGAGTACCGGCACCCCGAGGTCGATCGCCCGCAGCAGGAACTCGGCGTGGTTGGCCGTCGCCAGGCTCACCACCACGGCATCCGGCCCCGCCCCGAACGCCTCCTCCAGGCCGGCGGCTCGCCCGCCCACCGCCCGGGCGACCTCCTCCGCCCGGGCCCGGGTGCGGTTGCCGACCACGACCTCGTCCACCCGGGGATCCGACGCGAGCAGGTGGGCGCGGCGCCGACCCATCCGGCCGGCACCGAGGACGGCAACCCTCATCGATGCGACGTCCTCCGCTCATGTAAGTACATACTGTCGACCTGACCCCCAGACTGTACGGACTCCTTGTACGACGCTGGGCGGTGCCGTGTCAAGGCCCGAAGGGCGGAGAATCCCCGCAGGGGCTTGTCATGACAAAGGTCGAACCCGTACTGTGACGATCAACCTCACGGCCCCGGGGAAGGGCCGGCCAGTCCCGGGAGCACGTGGCATGACCACCGCAATCAACGGCAACAGCGTCCCAACGGGTCCGTCGGCGACGCTCGGCATCGCCGTCCTCGGCGCCGGCCGGATCGCCGGCATCCACGCCCGCAGCCTGCGGGCGGCGGCGGGGATCCGGGTGGTCGGGGTGGCCGATCCCGACCGCGCCGCCGCCGAGCACCTGGCCACCATCCTCGGCACCCGGCCCCATGAGCGCTGGGAGGCGCTGCTCGAGGAGGAGGGCGTCGACGCCGTGATGATCTGCTCGGCGTCGTCGGCGCACGCCGAGCAGGTCGTGGCGGCAGCCGCCGGCGGGCGCCACGTCTTCTGCGAGAAACCGTTGGCGCCCGACCTCGCCGGCGTGGACGCCGCCGTCGCCGCCGTCGAGCGGGCCGGGGTGGTGCTGCACATCGGGTTCAACCGCCGCTTCGACCCGAGCTTCTCGGGCCTGGCGGCGACGATGGCATCGGGCCGGCTCGGCCGGCTGCTGCAGCTGCGCATCACGTCGCGCGACCCCGAACCGCCACCCCCGAGCTACCCCCGCGGACCCGGTGGCCTGTTCTCCGACATGGCCATCCACGACTTCGACGTCGCCCGGTTCGTGAGCGGCGAGGAGGTGGTGGCGGTGTCAGCCGCCGGGGCCAACCTGGTGGATCCCCTGGCGGGCGCGGCCGGCGACATCGACGTGGCCACCGTCACCCTGCATTTGGCGTCGGGGGCAATCGGGCTGATCGAGTGCTGCCGGCAGTCGACCTATGGCTACGACCAGCGCGTCGAGGTGCACGGCAGTGACGCCACCGCCTGGTCGACCAACCCGCTGCCGTCGACCAACGTGATGGCCGACGGCGCCGGCGCCGTCACCGTGCCCCTGCACCGCTTCTTCCCGGAGCGCTACGAGCAGGCGTACCCGGCGGAGCTGGCCGCCTTCCTGGCGGCCTGCCGCGGCGGGGAGGTGTCCGGGCCGGCCCCGGCGAGGGGCACCGACGCCCGCGCCGCCCTGGTGCTGGCCATCGCCGCGCAGCGCTCCCTCACCGAGCGGCGGACGGTGGCGATCGGCGAGGTGGACGGCGCGCCGGGCCCGGCGGCCACCGCCACGGAAGGGGTGGCCTCGTGACCCTCCGCGTCGGCAACGCCCCGACCTCCTGGGGCATCGAGAAGCCTTCCGACCCGAGCTACCCGACCTGGTCGCAGGTGCTGGACGAGGTCGCCGGTGCCGGCTACGCCGGCGTGGAGCTCGGGCCCCTCGGCTACTTCCCGACGGACCCGGGCGCCCTGCGCCCGGAGCTGGCCCGGCGGGGCCTGGCGCTCTCCGCCGGTGTGGTGATGGACGTCCTGCACGACGCCGGCACCGCCGACGCCGTGGTCGACAAGGCCCGGGCCATCTGCGCCCTGCTGCAGCCGCTCGGGACCGACCGGCTCGTGCTCATCGCCGGGTGGACGCCCTCACGGGTCGAGACCGCCGGTCGACCCGGCGCCGCCGAACGTCTCGGCGCCTCCGACTGGCAGCGGCTGATCGACACGGTGCACCGGGTGGCCACCGTCGCGACCGCCGCCGGGGTGGCCACGACCTTCCACCCCCACGCCGGCACCGACGTGGAGTTCGGCGACGAGATCGACCGGCTCCTCGACGACACCGACCCGTCGCTGGTCGGGTTGTGCGTCGACACCGGCCACGCCCGCTACGCCGGGGTCGACCCGGCCGCGCTGCTGCGGGCCCGCGCCGAGCGGGTGAACCACGTCCACTTCAAGGACGTGGACCCCGCCGTCCTCGAGCGCGTCGGGCAGGAGGAGCTCTCGTTCTGGGACGCCTACCGACAGGGCGTCTTCTGCCCGCTCGGCCGTGGGTGCGTGGACTTCGGCGACGTCGAGGGCGCCCTCGGTGAGATCGGCTACGACGGGTGGGCCACCGTCGAGCAGGACGCCAGCCCCACCGGCGGCTCGGTGCCCCTCGACGACGCCAGGGAGAGCCTCGCCTACCTGCACTCCGTCGGCCTGGCCGGCTGAGGGCCGGTCCGATGGCGGTTCAGTGCGGACCGAGGGTCACCCGGAACGCGTACCGGTCGGCGAGGTAGGCGTGGCTCCCCTGCTCGATCGGCCGGCCGTCGGGGTCGTACGCGACCCGGTCCATGGTCAGCAGCGTGGCGGTCCGGGGGACGCCGAGCAGTCGGGCCTCGCGGGCGTCGGGCCGGCGGGCGCCGATGGCCTGCTCGGCGGCGTGGAACACCGCTCCCCGGCGGCGGAGCAGCCCGTACAGGCCGCGCTCCTCCAGTGCCGCCTCGACGTCGAGACCCTCCACCCATTCGGCGGCCAGATCGTTGTGCATGAGCGCCAGTGGGCGCCCACCGGCGGAACGGAGGCGCTGGATGGAAACCACGGGAGCGCCCACCTCGACCGCCAGAGCGGCCGCCGTGTGCTCGTCGGCGTCGCGCCACGCGACCTCCAGGACCCGGGTGGCCGGGCGGCGCCCGGCGGTGACCAGGTCGTCGTAGAGGCTCGTCAGGGCCAACGGCCGCTGGATGGGCCTGGCGGCGACCACGGTCCCCAGGCCGCGGCGCCGGACGACCATGCCGTCCTGGACCAGCGTCTGGATCGCCTGGCGTACCGTCGGCCGGCTCACGCCGAGGCGGGCGCAGAGATCCAGCTCGTTGTCGAGGCGGTCACCGGGCCGGAGCCGGCCGTCGGCCACCGCCGCCCGCAGGTTTTCCGCGATCTGGAAGTACAGCGGGACGGGACTCGAGCGATCGATCGGACCGCCGTCCGCCCGGGCCGCCGTGACGGGGACCGAGCGCGAGGCCACGGTCGGAGCGTAGCCGCTCCTCACCCGCTTCGGCCCCGTTCAGGACACTATGTCAGGAGGTACTGTTGACAGGATCTCCCCGCCCGTTCGAGGTGTTGACCATCGGGCGCATGGGGGTGGACCTCTACCCCCTCGAGACCGACGTCGCGCTCGAGGACGTCGCCACCTTCGGGCGGTTCCTCGGGGGCACGGCGACCAACGTCGCCGTCGCCGCCGCCCGGCACGGGCGGCGCAGCGCCGTCATCAGCCGGACCGGCGAGGACCCCTTCGGACGCTTCGTCCACCGGGCCCTGCGCGAGCTCGGCGTCGACGACCGGTTCGTGTCGGCCGTCCCCGAGCTCCCAACGCCGATCACCTTCTGCGAGATGCGGCCGCCCGACCACTTCCCCCTCTGGTTCTACCGCTGGCCCAAAGCGCCCGACATGCAGATCCGGCCGGAGGAGCTGGACGAGGAGGCGATCCGCTCGGCGGCGCTGTACTGGTCGACGCTGAGCGGGCTGTCGGAGGAACCGAGCCGGTCGGCGCACCTGCACGCCTGGCACCTGCGGGCCCGGGCCCCGCTCACGGTCCTGGACCTCGACTACCGACCGATGTTCTGGTCGTCGCGGGCGGACGCCACCCGGGCGGCCGGCCTCGCCCTCGAGTACGTCGACGTCGCCGTCGGCAACCTGGAGGAGGTGGCCGTGGCCACCGGCGAGGACGACGGGGACCGGGCCGCCCGGGCGCTGCTGGACCGGGGGGTGCGGTTGGCGGTGGTCAAGCGGGGCCCCCGGGGGGTGCTGGCGGTGACCGACGAGGAGCGTGTCGACGTCCCGCCGTTCGTGGTCGACGTCGTCAACGGTCTCGGCGCCGGGGACGGCTTCGGCGGCGCCCTCTGCCACGGGCTGCTCGCCGGCTGGCCCCTGGAGCGGGTGCTCCGCTTCGCCAACGCCGCCGGGGCGATCGTGGCGTCGCGGGTCGAGTGCTCCACGGCCATGCCCACGACCGAGGAGGTGGAGGCGGCGATGACGGGAAGGATGCCCCATGCTGCGGTTTGACCTGGACGAGGTGCGCGAGATCCGCGGGCGGCGCCCGGAGGCGATCGCCGAGGCGGCCGCCCGTCGCCGGCGACGACCCCTGCTCGGCGACGACGGCCGGCTGCTGATCGTCGCCGCCGACCATCCCGCCCGCGGCGCCCTCGGCGTGGGCGGCGACCCGTGGGCCATGGCCGACCGGGCCGAGCTGCTGCGGCGCCTCGCCGTCTGCCTGGCCCGCCCCGGCGTCGACGGGGTGCTGGCCACACCCGACGTGCTCGAGGACCTGCTCCTCCTCGGCGCGCTGGAGGGCAAGGTCGTCTTCGCCAGCATGAACCGCGGCGGCCTGCAGGGGGCGACGTTCGAGCTGGACGACCGCTTCACGGCCGCCGACGCGGCGACGATCGCCGCCATGGGCTTCGAGGGCGGCAAGATGCTGTGCCGGATCGACCCGTCCCAGCCGGGCTCGCTCGCCACCCTCGAGGCCTGCGCGCAGGCGATCACCGCCCTCGCCGCCCGGGACCTCACCGCCATGGTGGAGCCGTTCATGTCCCGCGTCGACGACGGGCGGGTCCGCAACGTCCTCACCACCGAGGCCGTGATCCGCTCGGTGGCCATCACCGGCGGCCTGGGTGCGACCAGCGCGCGGACCTGGCTCAAGCTGCCGGTCGTCGACGACATGGAAGCGGTGATGGCGGCCACCACCCTGCCGACCCTGCTGCTCGGCGGGGACCCGGCGGCCGCCCCGACCGACACCCTCGCCCGCTGGGAGAAGGCACTGCGGGTGCCGGGGGTGCGGGGTCTGGTGATCGGGCGGGCCCTGCTGTACCCACCCGACGGGCACGCCGAGGCGGTCGTCGACCGGCTGGCCGGGCTCGTCCACCCCGACGCCGAGGCGGTGGCCCCGTGACCGCCCGCCTCCACCATCCCGCCGGCTCCCTGGCGTCGGGCGCGTACGACCTCGACCTCGGCCCCGAACGGGCCGGCTGGGCGTACTCGTCGCTGCGGGTGCTCCGCCTCGCCCCGGGCGGCTGCCATCCGGTGGACACCGGACCCGACGAGGTGTTGGTCGTCCCCCTGCAGGGTCGGGCGGCGGTGCGCTGCGACGGCGAGGTCGTCGACCTCCCCGGCCGCAGCGGGGTCTTCGCCGGCCCGTGCGACTCGGCGTACGCGCCGCCGGGCGCCCACCTGGAGATCACCAGCCCCACCGGAGGCCGGTTCGCGCTGGCAGGGGCACGCGCCGCCACCGGTCGCCCCTTCGGTCTCGTCGCGTCGGGCAGCGTGCCGGTGGAGCTGCGCGGGGCGGGATCCTGCTCCCGGGAGGTCCACAACCTCTGCCTGCCCGGTGTCGCCGACTGCGAGCGGCTGCTCGTCTGTGAGGTGATCACCCCGGCGGGGAACTGGTCGTCCTACCCTCCGCACAAGCACGACGAGGACGGACCCGACGAGACGGTCCTCGAGGAGATCTACTACTTCGAGCTGGGCGCCGGCGCCGACGGCCCGGGCGTCGCCTACCAGCGCGTGTACGGCACGGCGGAGCGCCCCATCGACGTCCTGGCCGAGGTGCGCGACGGCGACGTGGTGCTGGTCCCCCACGGCTGGCACGGCCCGTCGATGGCCGCCCCCGGTTACGACCTGTACTACCTCAACGTCATGGCCGGCCCCGGCGAGCGGGCCTGGCGGGTCTGCCACGACCCGGCCCATGCCTGGGTGCGCGACACCTGGGCCGGCCAGCCCGTCGACCCCCGCCTGCCGCTTCGCCACGAGGGACCGGAGCCGCCCACATGACCACCCACCGCCTCACCGTCGCCCAGGCCACGGTCCGCTTCCTCGCCGCCCAGCGCAGCGAGCGGGACGGGGTCGAGCACCGGCTCGTCGAGGGCTGCTTCGGCATCTTCGGTCACGGCAACGTCGCCGGGCTCGGCCAGGCCCTCCTCGAGGCCGAGGTGCTCGCACCCGGCTCCCTCCCCTACCGCCAGGGCCGCAACGAGCAGGCGATGGTCCACGCCGCCACCGCCTTCGCCCGGATGCGCAACCGCCTCTCCACCCTGGCCTGCACCACCTCGGTCGGCCCCGGTGCCACCAACATGGTCACCGGGGCGGCCCTGGCGACCATCAACCGCCTGCCGGTGCTGCTCCTGCCGTCGGACACCTTCGCCACCCGGGTGGCCGACCCGGTCCTGCAACAGCTCGAGGTGCCCACCGCCGGTGACGTCTCGGTCAACGACTGCTTCCGGCCGGTGTCGCGGTACTTCGACCGCGTGAGCCGCCCCGAGCAGCTCCCCGCCGCCCTGCTGGCGGCGATGCGGGTCCTGACCGACCCGGCCGAGACCGGCGCGGTCACCCTCTGCCTCCCCGAGGACGTGCAGGCCGAGGCCCACGACTGGCCGGACGAGCTGTTCGCCCCCCGGGTGTGGCACGTGGGCCGCCCCGCCGCCGACCCGGCGGCGGTGGCCCGCGCCGTCGAGGTCCTGCGGCAGGCGAGAAGGCCTCTCATCGTCGCCGGCGGCGGCGTGATCTACGCCGACGCCACCGCCGCCCTCGCCGACCTGGCGGCCCGTACCGGCATCCCCGTGGCGGAGACCCAGGCCGGGAAGGGCTCGTTGCCCTTCGACCATCCCCAGTCCGTCGGCGCCGTCGGCGCGACCGGCACCACGGCCGCCAACGCCCTCGCCAGCGAGGCCGACGTCGTCGTCGGCGTCGGCACCCGTTGGAGCGACTTCACGACGGCGTCACGCAGCGCGTTCTCGGCGCCCGGCGTGCGCTTCGTCAACTGCAACATCAAGGCCTTCGACGCCGCCAAGCAGGCGGCGGTGGCGGTCGTCGGCGACGCTCGCAGCAGCCTGACGGCCTTCGCCGACGCCCTCACCGGCTGGAGGGTCGAGGACACCTACGCCCGGGAGGTGGGCGACCTGCGGGCGGCGTGGGACGTCGTCGTCGAGGGCGCCTACCACGAGCGCCACCGGCCGCGGCCCGCCCAGTCCGAGGTGATCGGCGCCGTCAACGAGGCGAGCGGCCCGACCGACGTGGTGGTGTGTGCCGCCGGGTCGATGCCCGGCGATCTCCACAAGCTGTGGCGCACCCGGGACCCGAAGGGGTACCACGTCGAGTACGGCTACTCCTGCATGGGCTACGAGATCGCCGGTGGGTTGGGAGCGAAGCTGGCGGCCCCCGACCGCGAGGTCTACGTGATGGTCGGGGACGGCTCCTACCTGATGATGGCCCAGGAGCTGGTCACCGCCGTGCAGGAGCACGTCAAGCTGATCGTGGTCCTGGTGGACAACCGCGGCTTCGCCTCCATCGGCGCCCTGTCGGAATCGGTGGGCTCGCAACGCTTCGGCACCCGCTACCGCTACCGGGACGAGGGCACCGGCCGCCTCGACGGGCCGGCGTTGCCGGTCGATCTCGCCGACAACGCCGCCAGCCTCGGCGCGCTGGTCCTGCGGGTCGGGGGGATCGACGAGCTGCGCGCCGCTCTGGAGCGAGCCCGCAAGGAGCGCCAGACGGTGGTCATCCACGTCGAGACCGATCCGCTGCTGCCGGCCCCGAGCAGCGAGTCGTGGTGGGACGTGCCGGTGGCCGAGGTCTCGGCGCTGGAGACGACGGGACGGGCCCGCGCCGACTACGAGCGCTACAAGCGCCGGCAGCGGCCCCTGCTCTGAGGCCTCCTCCCGTTCGGCTCAGTGGGAGTGGCGGGGAACGTCGTCCCCGCTGCCGCCGACCAGGAAGTCCAGGTCGGCGCCGCGCTCGGCGCCCTGGACGTGCTCGACGTAGAGCCGCACCCACCCCCGCTCGGCGGGCGGGGCCGGCGCGCTCCACGCCGCCCGGCGGGCCTCCAGCTCCCCGGGGTCGACCAGCAGGTCGAGGCGGTGACCGGCGGCGTCCAACTCGACCACGTCGCCGGTGCGGACCAGGGCGAGCGGGCCACCGGCGGCGGCCTCCGGGGAGACGTGCAGCACGCAGGTGCCGTACCCCGTACCGCTCATACGGGCGTCGGAGACCCGGACCATGTCGAGGATGCCGGCGTCGAGCAGCTTCTTGGGCATGGGCAGGTTGCCGACCTCCGGGAAGCCCGGGTAGCCGCGCGGCCCGGCCCCCTTCACCACCAGGACGGTCTCGGCGGTGACCGGCAGGTCGGGGTCGTCGCAGGCGGCCATGTAGTCCTCGATCCGCTCGAAGACCAGGGCCGGGCCCCGGTGCTCGAGCAGCTCCGGGGATGCCGCCGACACCTTGATCACCGCCCCCTCGGGGCAGAGGCTCCCCCACAGCACCCGGGTGCCCGCCCCGGCGGGTTGCACCGGTGCGTCGCGCGTGGCGATCACCTCCCGGTTCCAGCAGCGGGTGCCGGCGATGTTGTCGGCGACCGTGCGCCCGGTGACGGTGACGTGCCCGGTGTGGACGAGGTCGCCCAGCTCGGCGAGGACCTGGGGGACGCCACCGGCGTAGAAGAAGTCCTCCATCAAGAACCGCCCCGACGGCACCAGGTCGGCCAGCACCGGCACGTCGTCGGTCAGCGCCTGGAAGTCACGCAGGTCGAGGGGGACCCCCACCCGCCCGGCGAGGGCCAGCAGGTGGACCACGGCGTTGGTGGAGCCCGACAGGGCGGCATTGAGCCGGATGGCGTTGTCGAACGCCTCCCGGGTGAGGACCCGGGAGGGGCGCAGGTCCTCCTCCACCATGGCCACGATCCGCTGGCCGGCCCGCTGGGCGGTGGCGACGCGCCGGGAGTCGGGGGCGGGGATGGCGGCCGCCCCGGGAAGGGTCATACCGAGGCCCTCGACGAGGCACGCCATGGTCGAGGCCGTCCCCATGGTCATGCAGTGCCCCGGACTGCGGGACATGCACACCTCCGCCTCGGCGAAGTCGGCCTCGGTGATGCGCCCGGCCCGCAGCTCCTCGCCCAGCTGCCACACGGCCGTGCCGGACCCGATGTCGCGCCCGTGGAACTTCCCGTTGAGCATCGGGCCGCCGGTGACCATGATCGCCGGCAGGTCGACGCTGGCGGCGCCCATGAGCAGCCCGGGCGTCGTCTTGTCGCAACCGGAGAGGAGCACCACCCCGTCGAGGGGGTTGGAGCGGATGGTCTCCTCCGCGACCATCGCCAGCAGGTTGCGGTAGAGCATCGCCGTGGGGCGGATCAGCGTCTCGCCGAGGGACATGGTGGGGACCTCGAAGGGGTAGCCGCCGGCCATCAGCACCCCCCGCTTCACCGCCTCCGCCAGCTGGCGGAGGTGGCCGTTGCACGGCGCCAGCTCCGACCAGGTGTTGACGATGCCGATCACCGGGCGGCCGTCGAAGGCCTCGTCGGTGTGCCCCTGGTTGCGCAACCAGGAGCGGTGCAGGAAGCCGTTGCGACCGGGTGCGGCGAACCACGCCTGGCTCCGCCGGTCGGAGGCGACGGGCTCGAGCGGGCGGTCAGTGGTCATGGCGGGTCACCACCTTCGGTTGACGGTCGGGCAGGCACGCTCGCGCGCGGCCCGCGCCGAGTCAACCACCGGTGGGTGCGGCCCGCCGCCGCCCCGCCTGCGCCGTGAGCTCGGCGTGCAGCCGGTCGGGCTCCCACCCCTCGGCGACCGCCCGCCACAGCACCTCGGCCTGCGTCGGGGGGGTCGGCCCGTCGACCGGCTGGTCGCGGTCGAGGTTGGTGGGGAAGGCGTAGCCCTCGGCCACGGCGGCCACCACGTTGCGGACGGCCCGGTCGGGGGCGCCGGCGGCCCGCCGGGCGGCCAGGACCGGGAAGACCGCCCGGCAGGCGGCGACGGTGTCCACGGCCTCCATGGGGCGCCCGAAGGCGCAGGAGACCTGCAGCAGGTTGGCCATGCGCATGACCCCGGCCGAGGCGTTGGTACCGGCCCCGTGGAACACCGCCGGGTTGAAGAAGGCGGCGTCGCCGGCCGCCAGCGGCAACTGCACGCGGTGGCGGTCGAAGTAGGCGGCGAAGGCCGGGTCGTGCCAGGCGACGTAGCCGGCGGCGAACTTGTGGGAGTGCGGCAGGTACAGCGTCGGTCCGGTCTCGACGGGCATGTCGACGTGGGCGACCGCCCCCTGCAGGGTCAGGGCCGGCGACAGGGCGTGCAGGTGGGCGGGGTACGCCAGCGCCCGCTCGCGGTCCATGAAGCCGAGGTGGTAGTCCCGGTGGGGGTGCTGGGCCGTCCCGCCCGGGCGCACGACGTTGACCTGGGACGTGACCCGGTAGCCGGGGCCGAGCCAGGCCTCGGCGACCAGGGCGAGGAGGTCGTTGGCGTAGTAGTCGGCGAAGACCTCGGGGTCCCGCACGGCCAGCTTGTCCAACGCTCCCCACACCCGGCCGTTGGCGCCGGGCGGCGCGAAGTGGTCGCCGCCCGCGCCGCCAGCCGCCTCCTGCTCGGCGAGCAGCGCGGTGAACACGGCCGTGGCCCGCGCCACCACCTCCCGGTCGAAGGCACCGCGGAACACCACCACCCCCGGCCCGTCGGCGAGTGCCTGCACCAGCTCGGCCCGGGCCGCCCGCCGGTCCTCGGCGGCGCGCAGCCGTTCGCCGTAGACGACGACGTTGCCCTCCACGGCGTCGGCGTGCGGGTAGTCCTCGAGCCGGGTGTCCTGTTCGACCACGGCGCGGAACGCCTCGAGGTCGCAGTCGGCGGGGGTGAACCATCGAGTGCCCATCGTCAGTCGTAGGCGCCGGGCACGGTCTGGTCCCAGTCGATCACCGAGCCGGTGGCGACCCCGCTGCGGTCGGAGAGCAGGAACACGACCATGTCGGCGATCTCGTCGACCTGCCCGAGCTTGCCCATCGGGAGGGTCTTGGCGGCGGCCTCGATCCAGCCGTCCTCGGCGCCGTGGAACTCCCGCTGGATGGCGTCCTCGCCCTCGGTCTCGGTCCAGCCGATGTTGAGGCCGTTGATGCGGATGCGGTCCCAGCGGTGGGCGTGGGCGGCGTTCTTGGTGAGCCCCACCAGGCCGGCCTTGGTGGCGGCGTAGGGGGCCAGGTAGGGCTGGCCGCCGTGGGCGGACATGGTGATGATGTTGACGACCGTCCCGGGGCTCTGGCGGCGCACCATGTCGCGGACCGCCGCCTGCATGAGGAAGAACGGCGCCCGCAGGTTGACCGCCACGTGGGCGTCGAACAGCTCGGGGGTGGTGTCGAGGAGGCTGCCGCGGGTCGTGAGCCCGGCGGCGTTGACGAGGCAGTCGACGCGGCCGAAGCCCTCGACGGTGGCGGCGACCGACGCCTGCGCCTGGTCGACGTCGGCCACGTCTGCCTGGACGAACAGGGCGTCGCGACCGCCGCGGGCGCTCAGCCGCTCGGCGGTGCGGGCACCGAGGTCCGCCCGCCGGCCGGTGACGGCGACGGAGGCGCCGGCGTCGACGGCGGCGGCGGCGATCCCGGCGCCGATGCCCTGGGTGCCGCCGCTGACGAGCACGACCTTGTCGGCGAGCAGCGGCGCCCGGGGGGCGGCGAGGGACGGTGATGACGTGGGTTCGGGCACGGGGGCTCCTCGGTCGGTGGTGGGGTCAGGCAGGGCGCCGCCGCGGTGGCCCGCTCGAGCGGCGGACCTCCAGGGTCGGGGTGAGCAGCTGGTGGCGGGCGGGGCGGGCGGGGTCGGCGATCCGTTCGACGAGGGCGGTGCCGGCCAGCTCGCCGGCCCGCCCGGGGGCGATGTCGACGCTGGTCAGCGCCACGAAGCGCATCCGGGCGAGGACGCTGTTGTCGAAGCCGACGATCGCGAGGTCGTCCGGGACCTGCAGGCCGAGCTCCCGGGCGGCCGCCATCACGCCGAGGCAGGGGAGGTCGTTGGCGACGAACAGGGCGGTCGGGCGTCCCCGCCGGCGGTCCAGGAGGCGGCGGGCCGCCTGGTAGCCGCCCTCCTCGGTGGTGTCGCAACCGGCCACAGCCACCCGGTCCTCGAGGCCCTGCTCGCGCATCCACGCCTCGTAGCTCGCGCGCCGCAGATCGAAGACCTTGCCGCCCGAGCCGGCGACGTGCCCGATCCGGCGGTGGCCGAGGGACGCGAGGTGGTCGAGGGCGAGGCGCGCCCCCGACCAGTCGTCCTGGGCGACGACGTCGACCCGGGGCAGCTCGACATCGCGGTTGCCGGCGACCACCGTCGGCAACCAGGCCGCCGCCTCCGCCACGGTCGCGGACGGCGGGAGCGTGCCGGCGAGGACCAGGCCGTCGACGCGCATCTCCATGAACGCCTGGAGCAGCCGCTCGTTGGATGCCCGGTCGACCCGGGCGTCGCCGACGAGCGGGTGCAGGCCGTTGGCGTGCAGCGTGCGGTCGAGGCCCTCGAGGAAGTCGACGAACCACGGCTGGCGGAGGTCGTGCATGAGCACGCCGACCGCATGGGTGCGCCGCTGGCTGAGGCTGCGGGCGGTGGCGTTGGGGCGGTAGCCGAGCTCGCGGATGGCCGCCTCCACCGCCTGGCGGCGCTCCTCGCTCACGTGGGGGGAGCCCTGCAGGACCCGGGAGACGAGGGACTTGGAGACCCCGGCGCGAGCGGCGACGGCGCGCAGGGTGACCGCCTCGCGCCCCTGGCTCACGGTGCCACCCCGGCCGGCTGGTGGGGGGGTACGGCGGCGTGGGCCTCCCCGGCGACGATGCCGGGGTCAGCCATCGACGTCCACGTGCACGCGGCCGTCCCGCACCACCACCGGGTAGGTGGCGAGATCGACCAGCACCGGGGCGCCGAGGGCCCGGCCGGTGCGGAAGTCGAACCGGCCGTTGTGGCGGGGGCACTCGATGACGCCGTCCATCACCAGGCCCTCGCAGAGCGGCGCCCGCCCGTGGGTGCAGTGCCCGGCGGTGGCGAAGAACTCGTCGTCCTCGGAGCGGTAGACGGCGTAGACCCGGTCCCCGTCGACGACGGCCACGACGTCCTCGCGCTCGACGTCGTCGACCGCGCAGGCCTCGATCCACCGGGTCACGTCTTTCCCCTCCCCCCCGCTCAGGCCGGGACGGGCTCGGTCATGAGCCGGTCCGGCAGGAGGCCCTCCACCGGGCCGTGGTAGGGGGCGGCGGTCGGCGGCAGCGCCCGCTCGACGAAGTGGGAGGGGTCCCGCAGCTGGCGGAGGACCGCCGGCACCAGCTCGCGGTAGGCGGCCCACATCGACGGGTACGGCGCCGGCAGGTCCCCCTTGACCTCCTCGTGCAGGGCCGGCAGCCGGTGGTAGGGGACCAGCGGGAACATGTGGTGCTCGGTGTGGTAGTTCATGTTGAGGTACAGGAACCGGTGCACCGGGTTCATCAGCACGGTGCGGGTGTTGAGTCGGTGGTCGAGGACGTTCTCCCCCAGCCCGGCGTGCTGGGTCAGCGCGTAGACGACGAACAGCGAGGCCCCGTACAGGCGCGGACCGCCGACGAGGACCACCGGGATCCAGCTGCCGGACGCCACCGCCGCGCCGATCACGGCCAGGTAGATCGCCAGCCAGATCCGGCTGGTGCGCACGACCTTGCGCGCCTCCTCGGCGGGCACGAAGGTGCGCTCCTCGGCGGTCAGGCGGCCCGAGGCGTGCACGACCAGCAGCCGGAGGGCGAGGGGCACGTCGACCAGCCCCACCAGGTTGAGCAGGATGCGGGCCAGCCGGGCGGGGCGCATGGCGACGATCTCGGCGTCCCGCCCGACGACGAGCGTGTCGCTGTGGTGGCGGGCGTGCTGCCAGCGCCACACCGTCGGCTCCCGCATCATGCAGAAGCTCGCGACCTGGTACACGGCCTCGTCGAGCCACCGGGTCCGGAAGGCGGTGCCGTGGCCCATCTCGTGCCACCGGGAGTCGGAGGCGGAGCCGTACAGCACGCCGTAGACCAGCAGGCAGGGCAGGGCGCCCCACGAGCCCCACAGCGCCACGCCGCCGGCGGCGGCCGCCACGGCGAGACCGACCCACAGGGCCGTGTCCCGCAGCGCCGGCCCGTCCGAGCGGCGCATGAGCTCCTTGAGCCGGGTGCGCGGCACCGGGCTGCGGTACCAGTCCCCTTCCGCCAGCCCGGCCGCGACGGCGAACGGCCCGGCCGGGCCGGTGAGGCGGTACAGAGCCAGACGTCGGCGGCGCGGCGGCGACACGGTGGCTTCCCCTCCCCGATCGATCGGCAGGCCCGGTCCATCCGTGGTGGGACCGGACCCACGCCCTCAGTGTCGACGGCCGTCGGCCGTCTGTCAAGGCCTGGCGCCACCGTCTGCCGCCCGCCCGAGCCGGCCGCCCCCGTCGGGGGCGGGCCGCGTCGAGGGCAGCCCGAGCCGGCGCGCACGGATGCGTGACCTTGAGTGTGTGAGCGGCCACGCTCTGGGTATAAGGGTCGGCGGAAAATCGACCGTCCCTGGGGGGATCATGGCACTTCGAGGTCGTGCAGCCTGCGCCATCGCCGCGTCGGTGGCCCTCATCGCCGGCGGCGTGCAGCTCGCCGCCGTGTCGCCGGCGGGGGCGGCGACGCCGGTCGCCGGCCAGCCCTACCCCTGCACCACCACCAACAGCTCCCAGTTCCAGAGCGCCTCTGGCTACGGGGTGGACGTCTCGGCCATCGGCTGGCTCGGCAACCACGACGGGGTCGTCGCCTGCCTCGGCGGCAGCTTCTACGTCCAGGACGGCATCGACACCACCTACGGCTACGGGGTGTACAACTACTCCCCCACCACCTGGAGCAGCGTCGACGGCTACCTACCGGCGCTGCGAACCAGCTTCTCGGACCACGGGGCGCAGGTCTCCATCACCAACTTCGGCGACCGGGTGGTCATCGGCGGCAATGCCTACGTCGCCGTCTACAGCCGCGTGGCCGTGCACAACCCGACCCGCAGGGCCGTGACGGTCGACCCGCAACCCTCCGCCGGGCTCGTCCCCCTCGGCCACGCCTCGGACACGGTGCAGCCCGGTGCCACCGTGACCCACGACTACGTGGTGGCGGCCGACCGCTTCGGGCAGAGCTATCCGTGGCCCACCGCCGCCGAGCTGCAGGCGGCCGGCGGCTGGCAGCAGCACTTCGCCCACATGCGCGCCTTCTGGGACGGCCAGCTCGCCCACCTGACGAGGCTGTCCCTGCCCGACCCGCAGGTCGTCCACGCCTACGAGGCGGGCTTCATCTCCACCCAGATCGACCGCAGCGGCACCAAGCTGGACACCGGCACCAACGGCTACCACGCCGAGTACGAGCACGACGTGATCGGCATCCTCGCCAACATGTTCAACGAGGGCGACTTCGCCGGCGCCCACGCCCTCTTGAACGAGACGGACCTGGTCGTCGGCACCAACGGGCAGTACGCCGACGGCCTGTGGACCTACCCGTGGCTGTGGGCCGTGTACCTGGAGAAGACCGGCGACCTCGCCTTCGTGAAACAGCACTTCGCCCAGCCCGGGTCCCTCGGCGCGGCGAAGCAACCGAGCATCGAGGCCACCGCCCACCAGACCGCCGCCGACCGGACCGGTCCCGGCGGGATCATGGAGAAGACCAGCGACATCGACGCCAACGGGTACTGGACGAGCGACAACTTCGAGGCCCTGCTCGGCCTGGCGTCCTACGTCTACCTGGCCAAGGCGGTCGGCGACCAGGCCCAGGCCGCCTGGGGCCAGGCCCAGTACGACAGCCTCCAGCGGGCGGTCGACACGACGCTGGCGGCCACCACCGCCAGGTACCACCTCGACTACCTGCCGTGCTCCATGGTCGAGCCCAACACCTGGAACCGGTGCGCCGACCCACTCGACGGCAACTGGGCCGCCCCCGGCGTGTACACCAACTACGCCTGGCACGGGCTGATGGTCGGCGCCCGCGTCGAGGGGCCCGGCTCCCGGAGCATGGCCACCTGGCTCGACGACACCCTCGCCTACGGGTTCTCCCGGACCCGGGGCGTGGTGCCGCCGACCACCTTCGGCGGCTACCCGGGCGAGGGCTTCTACTCGACCGCCTACAACGCCGGCTACGGCGCCTGGGGCCTGGCCAGCACCCGCTACCGGGACGAGTCGATCCTCGCCGACGAGTTCATGCTCGCCAACGACCAGGCGGGCCCGTACGCCTGGTGGGAGGGATCGGCCGCCCCCGCCGACACCACCCCCTGGGTCGGCAACCACCCGGCGTCCGCCGGCGGGTCGTCGCCGCACTCCTGGGGCATCTCCCTGGCCGCCCAGGGCCTCATCGACTCCCTCGCGTCGCAGATGACCGACGGCACGCTCATCGTGGGCCGAGGCGTCCCCGACGGGTGGCTGGCGGCCGGCCGGTCGATCGGCGTGGCGAACTTCCCCACGACCGACGGGCACCGCCTCGGGTTCCGTCTCTCCTCGACCGGCCGGGACGTCACCTTCCGGCTGACCGCCGGCACGCCTGCCGGCCCGGTCGTCCTCGACCTGCCGGCCTTCGTCGGCAACGTGGCCCACGCCACCGCCGGCCGCGTGGACGAGGCCGCCGGGACCGTGACGGTGCCGGCGACCACCCGCCTCGTGACGATCCGGTTGCGCCGCCTCGCCCTCCAACCGGCGGCGACGTCACTGCGCATCGACCCGGCCGGCTCGGTCCACGTCGGCCCCGCCGGGTCCGCCGTCGTGACGGCCACCTTCGCCGACAGCGGCGTCGGGGCCGTCCGGGGCGTGCAACTCCGGCTCCTGGCGACGCACGGCTGGCGGGTCCGCGCCCTCGGGCCGACCACCGCGGCGACGGTCGAAGCCGGCACCACCCTCACCGGCCGGTGGCGGGTCACCGCCCCGCCCGGAGCGCACGCCACCCGCTCCGCCACCCTGCGGGCGGTGGCCCGCTACACCGACACCACGACCGGCGCCCACCGCTTCGTCACCGCCACCGAGCTCGGCGCCCCGGGAATCTCCCGGGTCTCGACGGTCCGGGCCGGCGCCGGCCGGACCGTGACGATCTCGGGGTCGGGGTTCGGGGCGACGCAGGGCACCTCCAGCGCCGTGTCGTTGAGCGACGACGGCACCACCTGGTCGGCGCCCGGCAACCTGCCGACGCTCACCGTCCTGTCGTGGAGCAATGACCGGATCACGTTCCGGGTCCCGACCGGCAGCGGCGCCTCGGGCGACCAGTACCACGTCGTGCCCGGCACGGACGCCTCGCTGCAGGTCACGACCGCCGGCGGCACGTCCAACGTGGTGCACCTCGGGATCACGGCGCCGGCTGGCTAGCCGCCGGCTCGTCGTGGCCGCCGCCTCCGGCGAGGCCGGCGACCGTGACGTCGACATCGATGCCCCCGCGCACCGCCTCGGTGACCACGCAGAAGTCCTCGAACAGCTCGAGGCAGCGCCCCACCCGGCCCTCGGCGCCGTCTGCCAGCTGCGGGCTCACCTGGACCCGGATGGCGCCGACGCGCAGGCGGCCGCGCTCGTTGCGGGCGAGGCTCACCTCGACGTCGGTGGCCATGCCCTCGACGTCGACGTGGGCCCGGCGGAGGCAGTAGAGGAGGCTGGCGCTCAGGCAGTTGCCGACAGCCGCGCCCAGGGTGGCCGACGCGTTGGGCCCCGAGCCGGCACCGAGCGGCGGCGGCTCGTCCAGGTGCAACGCCGGGAGGCCGGCGCCGAAGTCGGCCCGGACGCGGTCGTCGTGCTCCAGCTCGAGGTGGATCCGGGTCGTGCCCTCCGGCGTGTCGCTCACCACGGTCGCCTTTCCGTCAGGGGCGGGCGCGCCGCCCACCCGGTGCAGGCTCCCAGCGGGCCGGGGCGGGTCACCAGGGGCGAAGGACCCCCTGCGATGCCGCCACTCGGCCCCAGACTGGCGTCAGCGGAGATCGGCGAGGAGGGTGCCGAGGATCAGCTCCTCGTGGACGGCCCGCCCGGCGCCGGCCATGGCCGCCCGGAGGCCCGGGTCCCAGGCGGCCTCGACCGGGGCGCCGACGAGGCCCGGGAGCTCCAGCAGCTCCCGACCGGCGCCCGCCAGCGCCGCCTCGTAGTCGAGCGTCGACATGCGCCACGGCGTCGCCCCGAACCCCGTCACGACGCGGTTGGCGATGGCGATGCCCGGCCAGTCGAAGTCGCCCCGGTAGCGGAGGTCGGCGCCGTCGCCGGCGAGCCGCTCGAGCAGCACCGTGACGGTGACGACCGGGTTGCCGGCGGTGCAGGCCATGACGGCCGGGACGCCGGCGTCCATGGCGGCCTCGAGGACCCGCGGGTTCTCGCAGACCCAGACGGTGGTGCCGGCGGCGACCAGCCCGTCGAGGCGGCGCAGGTCCCTCAGGGTGAGGTGGGTCTCGCAGCCGGCGTCGCTGCGCGCCCGCAGCGCACCGGCGACCGGCCCTCCCCCCGCCGGTCGGAGGCCGAGGGTCAGGACGGTGGTCGACACCTCGTCGGTCCGGACGCCGGCCCGTTCCCAGAGCAGCCGCCGCTCGAGCGCCCCCGACGGCGGGTCGACGCCGAGCGCCGCCGCGATCCCCCGCAGGATCAAGGCGGCCAGCACGGTGCCGTCGTCGAGGGCGTGGGCGTCGCCGCCGACCGTCGACGCCAGGTCGGTCCGGCCGAGCGCGGGGGACGACGCCCACGGCAGCCGGGCCAGGCCGCGCGCCGCGTCGCGCAGCAGCTGCGGCCCCCGGGCGGGGCTCGCCCGGCCCACCACCGGGCGGATGTCCTCCAACCACCGCTCGACCCAGGGGGCGCCGAGCAGCCCGCACGCCGCCAGCTCCTCCCGGGCCCCGGCCCACAGGGCGTCCCGGCGCTCGGCGGCGGCGGAGCGCCGGGCCGGGCGGTCGACCAGCGGGCCCCGCCGGGCCGACACCGCCGCGACCAGGCCGGCGGCGGCCTCGGTGCGGCGCAGGCGCTCGTCGAGCCGGCCGAGGTCGACCCGTGCCCGCGGCCCGTCGACCGGTCGCCCGATCAGCCCGGCCAGCGCGTGCCGCTCGTCGCGCGTCAAGTCGTCGAGGACGACCGCGCCGGCGGGCCGCAGGCCGTTGCGCTCGAGGCGGGCGGCGACGGCGTCCCAGAGGCGGCCGAGGGCCGGGCTGTCGAGCGCCGTCACAACCCGACGAGGTGGCGCTCGGCGCCGTCCCAGCCGAAGTGGACCAGGGCCACCCCGGGTACCGCCGGCTCGCGCAGCGCCTCGTAGATCTCCAGGCTGGGCACCTCCCGGAAGCAGCCCCACATGCGCTCGCTCGTGATCATGAAGTCGAGGTCGAGGTCGATGAGCAGCCGGAGGAGCCTCCCGTGGGTGGGCTCGTCGACCTTGGCGAAGGCGTCGTCGAGCAGCAGCAGGCGCGGGCAGCCGGCGCCGATGCCCTCGTAGTAGGCGGCGGCGGCGGCGAACAGCGCCAGGTAGGAGACGACCCGCTGCTCCCCCTGGGACAGGCCGAGCCGGCCGTGCAACGCCCGCTTGACCCCGGGCTTGGCGTCGTCGACGACCTGCACGCTGAAGCGGTGCCAGTTGCGGTAGTCGAGGGCGGCGCGCAGGTGGTCCAGGTAGCCGACGGCGGGGTCCTTCTCCCGCTCGGCACGGATCATCTCCAGGAG
>DASSZM010000260.1:0-4845 GCA_035702855.1 Acidimicrobiales bacterium
CGAGCCAGGTGTCACCGGTCGCCGTCGAGCAGTCGTGCATGTCGTTGCAGACGTTCGGGATGATCAGCGTGAAGGCGGCGGTGAGGTCCGGGCGGGCGCCGAGGGCGACGTCCTGGTGGGCGCAGGCGCGGCGCACGGCCGTGTAGTACACGGCCGGGTTGTGCCGCACGGCGTAGGTGCCGGAGGTCGCCGGATCGCAGGGGGCCGGCATCGACTGGGCGAGCGTCCGCCAGCGGCCGCCGAGGAGGGAGAAGATGCTCGCCCCGCCGATGGGGTGGGCGGCCGGACCGGCGTCGTCGGTGACGCCGTGGGAGGAGCCGGACGTGAGCGCCAGGTAGTTGGGGAGGCTGGGGTGGGTGATGCCGTCGTAGTGGGTGGCGAGCCCGCACTCCCGGGCGAGGCGGGCGAGGTAGGGGGCCGACGGCGAACCGGCGACCTGGGCGAAGGAGCGGTTCTCCTCGATGATCCACACCACGTGCCGCCAGCGCCGGGGGGCGGGTGCGTCCCGGCACGGCGAAGAGGCGGGCGGAGGGGAAAGGGCGGCCGAGTCGGCGGCGGTGGTCGCGGTGCCGCCGGCCGGGGTGGCGCTCGGGCCGGGGCCGCACGCGGCGGCGAGGGCGGCCACGCCGAGCACACCGGCGGCGCTGACGAGGGCCCGCAGCACCCGGCGGGGGATCGGTGACGTCGTCACGGTGAGCATCTTGTCGCGCGACGACGGGCCGGGCCCCGTAGGGCCCGGCCCGTGCGCCGGCGTGGGAGGTGGGTGGGTTCAGTTGTCCCGGGTGTCGCCCTCGCCGTCGCGGCGGTCCTTGGACTCCTTGTCGTGGTCGCGCTCGGGGTCACGGCGGAACGATGCGGGGGTGGTGTTGGCCATGGGATTGGTTCCTCCTGGGTTGTGAGGGTTGGATCCGTGTCGTGTGGTGGATCCAGTTCCCATGGGACACCACGCCGGTGGGGTGGATGTCGGGGTCGTGTGTGGTCGCTGTGGGGTCGGGCGCCGCCGGCACGGCGGGCAGCGTGACCACGAACCGGCTCCCGCCCCCCGGCCCGTCGGTGACTCGCACCTGCCCGCCGTGGGCCGTCACCAGCTCCCGCACGACGGCCAGGCCGATCCCGCTGCCGGCGGTGCCCGACGCCGCCGCCCCCCCGCACGAAGCGGTCGAAGATCCGCTCCCGCTCCTCGGGGGCGACGCCGGGGCCGGTGTCGGTCACCGTGACCGTGGCCAGCGCCGCCTGGGCGGCCACCGCCGGCTGCACCGTGCCGCCCCGAGGGGTGTAGCGGGCGGCGTTGGCGAGGAGGTTGGCGGTCACCTGCCCGAGCCGGTCGGCGTCGCCGGAGACGGTCACCGGGTGCAGGTCGACCGCGAGGGCGACGCCCTGGCGCTCGAACAGGTAGCCGAGGCGTTCGGCCGTGTCGGCGGCGACGTGGTCGAGGCGGACCGGTGCGGACCCGATGCCCAGGCCGGCGGCCTCGGCGGCGGCGAGGGTGCCGACGTCCTCGACGAGGCGGGACAGGCGGGTGACCTCCTCGCCGAGGGAGGACGCCACCTCCGGGGACCAGTCGGTGACCCCGTCCTCGAGGGCGGTGATCTGGGCCTGCAGGACGGCGAGCGGGGTGCGCAGCTCGTGGGCCACGTCGGCGGTCAGGGTCCGCCGCAGGCGGTCCTCCAGCTCCAGGTCGGCGGCCATGTCGTCGAAGGCGGTGGCGAGCTCGCGCACCTCGACCGGGCCGGCGATGGGCGAGACCCTGGTGCCGTGGGCGCCCCCGCCGAGCAGCCCGGCCGCCGCCCGCAGCCGCTCGAGGGGCCGGGCCAGCCGGCGCGCCAGCAGGACGCGGGCGACGACGGCGAGGGCGGTGGCGACCAGGCCGGTGACGAGCACGCTGCGCGACAGCGCCCGGCGGAGGGTGGCGTCGGCCGGGGACAGCCCGCTGGCGGGCTGCTGGAGCCGCACGCGCGCCACCACCCGGCCCCCCTCGGTCACGTCGAAGGACCGGACCGGCCCGTCCGCCGAGCGGGCGGTCACCGAAGGGATCGTCCCTGATCCGGTGTCGACGCGCAGATCGACGCCGTAGGCCCGCGCCAGGGCGACGGAGGGCGCCAGGTCGGCGGGGGTCCAGCGTCGGTCCTCCCGGTACGCCCGGCGCAGCGCGCCGGCGATCGCCGCCGTGCTGGTGGTCTCCTGGCGGTGGGCGGCGGCGTTGAGGTCGGCGTCGATCAGGACCAGGGCCCCGACGGCGAACAGCGCCAGCGCCGTCAGCGTCATCAGCGCGAACCCGGTGGCGATCCGGGCCGTCAGGGTGTCGGCCCGGAGCTTCATGTCCCCCGTCGGCGGCCAGCCCCAGCCGGTAGCCGGCGCCCACGACCGTCTGGACGATCACCCGGCCGGAGCCGTCGCTCGCGTCGTCGAGCTTGCGGCGGAGGTTCTTGATGTGGGTGTCGACGACCCTCTCGTAGCCGGACCACTCGTAGCCGCGGACGGCGTTGACCAGCTCGTAGCGCGAGTACACCCGCCCGGGGACGCGTGCGAGGGTGAGGAGGATCCCCCACTCGCTGCGGGACAGTTCGACGGGGAGGCCTTTCACCTGGATCTCGTGGCGACCCTCGTCGACGCGCAGCATCCCCTCGCCGAAGGAGCGGGCCTCGGCGCCGGTGCCGTCGGCGCGGCCCCGGCGCAGCAGCGCCTGCACCCGCAGCACCAGCTCCCGGGGATTGAACGGCTTGGTCAGGTAGTCGTCGGCCCCCAGATCCAAGCCCCGCACCCGGTCGTCGTCGCTGGCCCGGGCCGACAGGATGAGGATGGGCGGGTCGCCGCTGCGGCGCAGCTCGGCGGCGACGTGCTCGCCGGGGATGTCCGGCAGGCCGAGGTCGAGCACGACCGCGTCGAGGTCGGCGCCGAGGCCGAGGGCGATGGCGTCGGCCCCGGTCCCGGCGGTGAGCACGGTCAGGGACTCGCGCTCGAGGTAGCGGCGCAGCAGGTCGCGGAGCTTCAGCTCGTCCTCGACGACCAGCACCGTGGCGCTCACCGGTCCCCTTCCTGCCCCGGGAGCCCCGCCGGCGGTGGCCCCTCGGCGGTCACTCTGCCAGCGCCAGGCGCCGATCGCCCGTCGCGGCCCCGGAGGGTTCCGTCTCCTCCGGCCCGCCCGTGGTGGCCACGGCCGGCTCCGCCGCCCCGGGCGCGCCCGCGGCCGGCGCGACCCGACCCGCCCGCAGGGTCACGACGTGGTCGGCCAGGGCGGCCAGCGCCGGCTCGGGGTCACCACCACCGTCGTCCGGCCGGCCGCCACCACCCGGATCGCCTCGATCACGAGGCGCTGGGCGTCGGCGTCGAGCCCGGTGGTCGGCTCGTCGAGCAGCAGCACCGGGCGGTCCTGGAGCACGGCGCGCGCCAGCGCCACCGCCACCGCCGGCGCTGCCCGGCCGACAGGGCGTGGCCGCCCTCCCCGAGCGGTGTCGCCCACCCCTCGGGCAGCCGGTCGGCGAACTCGTCGACCAGCGCCGCCGCCCCCGCCGCCCGCACCGCCTCGTCGGTCGCCCCCGGCGTCCCGTAGGCGATGTTGTCGGCCAGCGTCCCGTCGAGGAGCCACCCGTCCTGGGGCACCAGCGCCACCCGGGACCGCAGGCTGCGCAGGTCGTAGGCCCGGGCGTCGACGCCGTCGAAGGTGACCACCCCGCCGGCGGGGTCGTCGAGGCGGGCCAGGAGGTGGAGCAGCGTGGACTTGCCGGCCCCGTTGGGCCCGAGCAGGGCGGTCATCCGCCCGTCCGGCACCCACCCGGAGACGTCGTCGAGGGCGACCCGCCCGTCGGCGTAGCGGAACCCGACGTGGTGCAGGGCGATCACCGGGGCCCGGTGGCCGAGGGTCCGGCCGCCCGGGGGATCGGGCAGCTCGGGGGCGGCGAGCAGCTCGTCGAGCCGTTCCCGGCTCGCCTGGCCCTGGCCCAGGGTGCGGCTCAGCGTCGACAGCGCCCGGACCGGCTGCTGCAGGGCCCCCAGGTAGGTGAGGAACACGACCAGGCCGCCCACGCTCAGGCGGTGGGCGTGGACCTGGGCGGCGCCGACGGCCAGCACCACGGCGAGGGTCAGGGCGAGCAGGACGTCGGCGAGCGGCGCCAGGCGGGCGCCGACGGCGACGGCCCGCACCGAGGCGGTCGCCGCCTCCCGCCCGGACGCGTCCAGCCGGGCCGCCTCGTGGTCCTCCCGGCCGAAACTGCGGACGGCGGGCAGGGAGCGGACCAGCTCGGTCAGGTGGGTCTGCAGCTCCCCGGTCCGCCGGCGCGACAGGCGTTGCACGTCGGCCACCTGGCGCCGGCGCAGCCACAGCAACCCGGCGGCCAGCGGCGCTGCCGCCGCCGTCACCGCCGCCAGCAGCGGGCTCAGCGTGGCCAGGACGGCGACCATGCCGACGAGGGCGAAGGCGTTGGCGACCACGACCCGCCAGCGGTCGACGGCGGCGTCCTGGACCCGAACGACGTCACCGGTGAGCCGGGTCACCAGGTCGCCGGTCGGGTAGGCGGCGCGCCCCGGCAGCCGGACGAGCTTGGTGAAGGCGGCGGCCCGCAGCGTCAGGCCGACACCGTTGGTGGCGGTCTCGGCCAGGACGGCCGAGAGGTACTCGAACAGCGCGATCATGGCGACCAGTGCCACCCCGGCGCCCACCGCCACGGGCACCACCCAGCGGGCGCCGGCGACGCCGAAGGGGGCGGTCACCGTGCCGGCGGTCGCCTTGTCGATCACCGCCATGACGGGCCAGGGCGCCGCCAGGCCGAGGGCGGTCACCGCCACGTCGACCCCCACCGCCGCCGCGATCGTCCAGCGGTGGGGGCGCTGCAGCGCCGCCGTGCGGCC
>DASSZM010000021.1:0-4804 GCA_035702855.1 Acidimicrobiales bacterium
CAGATCGTGGTCTTCGGTGGCGCCACCACCGGCAACCGGGCCGTCGGCGGCACGGTCGTCCTCGCCGCACTCCCGCCGGTGGCGGTCTCGTCGCCGACCACCACCACCTCGACGAGCACGACCACGACGTCGGGCACGGGATCGACCACGGCGCGCAGCACACCCGGCTCGACGGCGAGCCACCACCGGACCGGGGGGGCGTCGGCGTCCAGCTCGACGACCGCCACCACCCCGGCCGTCTCCAAGGTGTCCACGCCGACGCACATCCGCGGTGGGGACGTCGTCACCCTCGACGGCGGCGGCTTCGCGCCGGGCGCCCGCGTCGTGGTGACCTTCGAGCCCACCCACCGGGTCGTGGCGGTCACCCGCGCCGACGCCTCCGGCAACTTCCGGGTCGAGGTGACCGTGCCCGATGGGGCGTCCGCCGGGCGCCACGACTTCCGGGCGACCGGCGCCGGTCCGCACGGCCCCGTGGCGCTGGTGACCCCGGTGCAGGTGGCCGCCTACACGACGCCCAGCCACGTCTCAGCGGCCACTACGGCCAGCCTCGTCGGCCTGGCGGTGGCCGTCCCCGTCCTGACCCTCCTCGGGCTGCAGCTGGCCGGGCGCACCCGCCGCCGCACGACCGCCGGCTGACACCGGCGGTGCGCCGCCTCGCCGTCCGCTACGGCACCGAGCGCAGCCAGATCGGCGAGCTGTGGCACCCCGGCGGGGAAGGGCCGTTCCCGACGGTGGTCCTGGTCCACGGCGGCTTCTGGCGGGCAGCGGCCACGAAGCGGCTGATGCGGCCCCTGGCTGCTGCCCTCTCCTCGGAGGGCTTCGCGGTGTGGAACATCGAGTACCGGCGCACCGGCGCGGGGGGCGGCGGGGGCGGGTGGCCGGCGACCTTCGAGGACGTCGCCGGGGCCGTCGACCACCTGGCGAGGATCCCCGGCGTGCGCACCGACCGGGTGCTCACCTGCGGGCACTCGGCAGGTGGCCACCTGGCGCTGTGGGCGGCCGGCAGGCACCGGCTCCCCGACGGTGCTCCCGGGTCGGCACCCGCCCTCCGGCCCTGCGCGGCGATCTCCCTGGCGGGCGTGGCCGATCTCGAGGCCGCCGACCGGGACGGGCTGGGCCGGGGGGCGGTGGCGGCGCTGCTCGGCGACGGAGCGGCCATCAGGGCCGAGCGCTACCCCCTCACGTCGCCCCGGGCGCTGCTCCCGCTCGGCGTGCCCCAGGTGGTGATCCACGGGACGGCCGACGTGACGGTGCCGGCCGGGCAGAGTGCGGGGTACGCGGCGGCCGCCCGCGCCGCCGGCGACGACGTCCGCCTGATCACCCTGCCCGACGCCGATCACCGGGCGGTCACCCGCCGCCACGGGGCCGCCTGGTCGGCGCTTCGGAGCGAGGCCCACCGCCTGCTCGACTGACCCTTCGCGCTTCGCGGCCCGCCCTGCGCAAGAATCAGGGGATGGGAAAGAGCGGCCCGACGCCGGCGACCGGAGGTGGTCCCGTCCGGTTCTTCACCAGGCTGGCCCGGGGCCTGGTGCGCTGGGCCCGGCGCCGGGGCCCGTCCAGCCCGGTCGCAGGAGCGCCGCGACGCCCGGCACCGGCTGCACCGGTTCCGCCCACCGCCGCGCCAGCGACGGCCGCGCCGCTCCCCCCCGCCGCCCTGCCCCCGCCCACCGCACCGCCCCTGACCGCCGGCCGGCCGGCGCGGCGGCCGCCGCTCGTCGGCGAGCCGGTGCCCTGCGTCGTCGAGCTGCCGTGGCGGGACTGGCTCCGTCCCGCTGCATCGCCCGCGCCGCCCCGCCTGGTCTCGGTCCGCGAGCCGGAGCCCGCCGACCTGGCGGGTAACCGCCTCGGCGCCGCCCAGGCGGCCACTGAGGACCTCGTCCGCCGCCTCCCGCCCGCCGCGTGGACCGTGAGCGTGGTCCTCGTCGCCGCCGAGCGTCCCGGCGGCCTTCGCCGGCCGGTCACCTCCGTGATCGAGCAGTCCTACCCGGGATGGGAGCTGCTGGTGGTGGAGACCGGGGACGGCCCCCCGCCGGCGCTCGGCGCCACCGATCCCCGCATCCGGGTCCTCCACGCCCCCGGCTCGGCGGTCGCGGACGCCCGCCGGCGAGCCCTCGAGTCGGCCAGCGGGCCCCTCGTCGCCCACCTGGACGAACACGCACGGATGGCTCCCCACTGGCTGGCGGCAGCCGTCGCCACGCTGGCCCAGTCGCCGGCCGCCGACGTCGCCGTCGGCGTGGCCCTCGAAGCCGCCGACGGCCCCCCGGCCGACCTGGCGGATCTGGTCGCCGCCGGTCGGGCCGGTCGGGTCCGGCCAGCCGCCTACCGGACCACGGATCTCTGCGCCTTCGCCCACCGCCGGGAACTGCTCGCCACTCCCCGCCCCGAGTTGTTGGGCCTCACGCCCGCAGCCCTGCTCGCCGGCGCCTCGGTCCGCTGGATCGACGTGCCCGCCGTCGTACACCCCGTGGTCGCCACCGCCGAGCGGCCCACCGACGGCCCGCCCGGCCTGGTCATCGACCTGTCGTCCGAGCCCCCGCTGCGCCTCGCCGTCGCCGGCCGCTGACGGCGGACGCCGGTCCCTCACTAGGGTCGGCTCGCGTGGTTCGCCCCGCCCGCTCCCGCAGCGCCCCCGGGCCCGGCTCGCTCACCTGGCAGCTCCTCGGCGACGTGCGGGGCCTGCTGATGGCCCCGGCGACCCTCCTGCTGCAGGTGGCCCACCCCGTCGTCGGGGCAGGCGTCGCTCAGCACTCCCGCTTCCGCACCGACCCGTGGCGACGCCTCACGCGGACGATCTCCTCCACGGTGCGCTTCACCTACGGCACCGACGCCGTCGCCGGCCCCGAGGCGGCGCGCCTGCGCCGCCTCCATGCCGGGATCACCGGCACCGACGACCGGGGACGTCCCTACCGCGCCCTGGACCCGGCCGCCTACGCGTGGGTCCACCTGACGCTCGCCCACTTCGCCGTCGACGTCCGGCGGGTGCTCGGGCGCCCGCTGACACCGGCTCAACGGGTGGCGTTCTACGCCGAGTGGCGCCGTGTGGGCCTCCGCCTCGGAGTCGCCGACGCCGAGATGCCCCCGGACTGGCCCGCCTTCCTCGACTACTTCGACGCCGTGCTGCACACCACCCTGGAGGACAACCAGTCCGTGCGCGACGTGCTCGACGTGGTCCGCCGGCCCCCGGCGCCGAGCCAGCGGATCCCGGCCGCGCTGTGGGACCCCCTCGCCGATCGCGCCGGCACACTGCAGACGCTCTTCACCGTCGGGACCCTGCCGACGCCGATGCGGGAGCGGCTCGCGCTGGCGTGGACCGGCGCCGACCAGCGCCGCCTCGAGCAGCGGGCCCGCGTCGTCCGTGGCCTGTTCTCGACGCTGCCCGCCCCCCTGCGCACCTATCCCCAGGTCCTCCCGCACGTCCTGGAGGCCCGCTTCACCTCGACGGGCTGACGGTCCTCACGAAGCCGGTGTGTGGTTGACCATCCAACGGATGCCGTACCGGTCGAGCACCACCCCCCAGTACGCGCCCCACGGCATGTCGGCCATCGGGGAGCCCTCCGAGCCTCCGTCCGACAGGGCAGCGTAGAGGCGGTCGCCCTCCTCCCGGCTGTCGACGTCCAGGCAGAGGGTGGTGTTGTTGCCGACGCGGGCTTCGTGCCCCATCGACCGGAGCATGTCGGTGGCCATCAGGACGTGACCGGCGAGGATCGGGAGCTCGGCGTGCATCACGAGGTGCTGCTCGTCGGCGGGTAACTCGCCTGGCCCGACCCCCGGAAGGTCCGAGAAACGGGTGAGGGTCGTGATCTCGGTCCCGAACGTCTTGGCGTAGAAGGTGAAGGCCTCCTCGGCCTGACCCGGGAAGTTGAGGTACGTGTTGACTCGCGCCATGCGTGGCTCCTCGATCAGGGGCGCCACCGGGGCCCCGCGTGGTCCGTACCGGTGCAGACGGCCGAGGCGGCGGGAACTCAGCGCGCCACCCGCTACGGGACGGAGGCGCCGACCTGCAAGCTCCCGGCGCGCCGGCCCGCTGGCCGGCGGGCCGCCACGGCGGCGGCCTGCAGCACGGCGAGGCCTCCGAGCGCCACGAGCGCTCCGTGCAGGCCGAGGAGGGGCGTGGCCACCGCCGCCCCGAGCGCGATGCCGCCGATGGCCGCCGGGAACGTGAAGCCGTACGCCCGACCGAGCACGTCCTCGTCGAGGGTCTGCTGCAGGGTGGTGTCGGTCATGACCTCCACGGCGATGGCGGCCATCGCGCCGACGACCGCCAGCACCATCACCACGGCGAGCGACCCGGCGACGGCGACGGCGACGGCGCCCAGCGTGACCCCGACCAGGGCCAGGGCGACGGCCGCCGGCGCGAACCCCCTGCGGCGGCGGCTGGCGCGAGCCCCGAGGACCGCGCCACCCACCCCGCCCAGGCCCGCACCGGCCAGCAGCCAGCCGTAGCCGGCGGCACCGTGGCCGAGGGAGCGGCTGACCAGCAGCAGGAGGACGGTCTGCGCTCCGTACACCACGCTGCAGGTGACGTCGGCGCCCGCCAGGCGCAGAGCGAGCGGGTTGGCGCGCAGGGCGGCGAGGCCGGCGCGCGCCTCGGCCACGGGGTGCACGACCGACCGGTCGGCGCCGCCGGGGGGCAGGCGCCAGCCTCCGTCCGGGATCGCCGCCACCAGCAGGGCCGACGCCACGAAGCTGGCGGCGTTGGCGGCGAAGGCCGTCGCCGGCGAGCCGACGACGAGGAGCGCACCCCCCAGTGCGGGGCCGATCACGATGCAGGCGGAGCCGACGGTGGAACGCAACCCGTTGGCCG
>DASSZM010000243.1:0-17588 GCA_035702855.1 Acidimicrobiales bacterium
GGCGTGCCGTCGGCCACCACCCGCCCGTGGTCGATGATCACCACCCGGTCGGCGAGGCGCTCGGCCTCCTCGAGCTGGTGGGTGGTGAGCACCACGCACACGCCCTCGTCACGCAGGCCGGCGATCACGGCACGGATCACCTGGCGGCCCTGCACGTCGACCCCGGCGGTGGGCTCGTCGAGGAAGACCACCTCGGGCCGCCCCACCAGCGCCAGGGCCAGCGACAGCCGCTGCTGCTCGCCCCCCGACAGCCGCCGCCACGGGGTCCGGGCGACGTCGCCGAGCCCGACCCGGTCGAGCAGCTCAGCGGGATCCAGCGGCCGGCGGTAGAAGGCGGCGAACAGCCGGAGCGCCTCCGCCGGTCCCATGCCGGGGTACACCCCGCCGCGCTGGAGCATCACCCCGACCCGGGCGGTCAGGGCGGCGTGGTCGCGGGCGGGGTCCCGTCCCAGGATCCGCACCGAGCCGGCCGCGCGCGGCCGGTAGCCCTCGAGCGTCTCCACCGTGCTGGTCTTGCCGGCACCGTTGGGCCCGAGGAGGGCGAGGACCCGGCCCGCCTCGGCGGTGAGGTGGAGGTCGTCCACGGCGACCACCTCTCCGTAGCGGACGATGAGACCTTCCACCTCGATTGCCTGCATGACGCCTCGACGGTACCCCGAGCACCGGACCTGCGTGTCTGCGGTTATGTCGGGAATGATGCAGCCCGTGAGCGCTCCCGGACCCACCGCCATCCTCGTCCGCCACGGAGAGACCGAATGGAGCCGGGCCCGCCGCCACACCGGCCGCACCGATCTCGAGCTCACGGCCCGGGGCGAGGAGCAGGCCAAGGCGATCCGGCCGCTGCTCGAGCAGGGGCCCCCGGACGCGGTCCTGTGCAGCCCCCTGCGACGCGCCCGCCGCACGGCGGAGCTGGCCGGGCTCACGCCCTACGAGCTCGACGACGACCTGCGCGAGTGGGACTACGGCGACTTCGAGGGACGCACCACCCCCGACATCGCCGAGTCGCTCCCGGGATGGACCATCTGGGACGGGCCGTGGTCCGGTGGGGAGACGGTGGAGCAGGTCGGCGAGCGCGCCGACCGCGTCCTGCGCCGGGTGCTCGGCGAGCCGGCCGGCACCCGGGTCGCCGTCGTCGCCCACGCCCACCTGCTGCGGGTGCTGGCCGCCCGCTGGGTCGGCGAGCCGGCCCGCTTCGGCCGAGTGCTCGGCCTCGACACCGCCCCCGTGTCCGAGCTCGGGTGGGAGCACGGCAGGCGGGTAGTCCGACGCTGGAACGTGGCCGTCGGCGCCTGAGCTTCTCAGGAGGCTTTCAGCCGGACCTTGCCCCACGTCAAGGTGGGGACGCGAGGATCGTGAGCGTGGCAAAGCAAAGTCTGGGTTAGGGTAGGTCGGACATGCGCCCTGCCACATCCGGGGTCTCCCGCCTGGTCGCCGCCCGTGGGGGTCAGGAAGGCGCCGCCCTCGTCGAGGGCGCCAGCGGCCGCCGCGTGCCCTGGCGCGCCCTCGCCGCCCACGCCGGGCGCTGGGCTGACGCCGTCGGTGACGGCCGCCTGCCGGCCGGGGGGCGGGTCGGCCTGCGCTTCGCCGACCCGCTGGCGATGGCACCGGCGTACCTCGCCGCCGTCGCCGCCGGGCTCACCGTCGCCCCCCTCGACCCCGCCGGGCCCCCGTCCGAACTGCTCGCCGCCGCCGGGCGGCTCGGGCTGCACGCCGTGGTGGGCGGCCCGGAGGAGACGGGCCCGGTCGCCGAGGTGCTGCAGGACGCCGGCGTCGGGGCCTGGGTCGACGGCGACGGCGGTCTGCAGCCGCTCGGCCCGGCCGGGCGACCGGGCGAGCCGGGGCGGGGCGCCGCCCTCGTCCTCGCCAGTTCGGGGACGACCGGCCGCCCCAAGCTCATCCCCCTCACCGAGGCGCAGCTGCTGCACACCGCTCGGGGGGTGGTACGCCACCACGGCTTCACCGGCGCCGACCGCGGCTACAGCCCGCTCCCGCTGTTCCACATCAACGGCCTGGTCGTCGGAGTGCTGGCGTCGCTGGTCGGCGGCTACCCGCTGGTGGTGGACCGGCGCTTCTCGGCGTCGACGTTCTGGGACGTCGTGGCCCGCGAGGGCGTGACCTGGGTCAACCTGGTCCCGGCGATCCTCGCCGTGCTCGCCACCGCCGAGCCGCCGCCGGCGGCGGTCGTGGCCCGGGTCGCCTTCGCCCAGTCGGCGTCGGCGCCGCTCGCGGTCCCCACCCTCGAGCGCTTCGAGCGCCGGACCGGCGTCCCGGTGGTCGAGACCTACGGGATGACCGAGGCGGCCAGCCAGATCACCGCCAACCCCCGCCCCCCCGGGGAGCGCCGCCCCGGCTCCGTCGGCCTGCCGGTCGGCCTCGAGCTGCGGGTGGCCGATCGCGACGGCCGGCCGTTGCCGCCCGGGGAGATCGGGCAGGTCGAGATCCGGGGCGACAACGTGGTCGGCGCCTACTGGGAGCCCGCCGGCACCCGACCAGCCGAGCGACCGGCGCGCCGCCCCGACGGCTGGCTGCCGACGGGGGACCTCGGCCGTCTCGACGGCGACGGCTACCTCTTCCTCGCCGGGCGCGCCGACGACGTCATCAACCGGGGCGGCGAGAAGGTCTACCCCCGCGAGATCGAGGAGGTGCTGCTGGCCGACCCCGCCGTCGCCGCCGCCGCCGTGGTCGCCCGTCCCCACCCCACCGTCGGCGAGGAGCCGGTCGCCTTCGTCCTGCCCCGGGCCGACCGGTCCGCCGCCCACGACCTGTTGCGGGCCGCGCTGATCCGCCGTTGCGAGGAGCAGCTCAGCCGGTTCCGCCGCCCGGCGGAGATCGTCATCGCCGCGTCCCTGCCGCAGGGCGCCAACGGCAAGGTCCGCCACGCCGAGTTGCGTCGTCGACTGGCCGAGGCGGCGGCCGGACCGCAATCGTGAGCGCATCCGACCCGGCGGCCCCGGAGCGGCGGCTGCCGCCCGCCGCGGCCGTCGGGCGGCCGAAGGTGGGTCACCTCGGCGCCATCGACCTCGTCCGGTTCCTCACCGTCGCCGGCGTCATCGCCGTGCACTGCACGTCGCTCACCGCCGCCCGCTCGTCGCTGGCCGCCGGCGGTGTGCTGGCGGTGCTGCACGTCACCCGGTCGGTGTTCCTGTTCCTGTCGGCGTTCGTCCTCACCTACAGCTTCCAGCGCCGCCCGCTCGGTCCCCGCGCCTTCTGGCGGCGCCGCTACCCCCTGGTCGTGGCGCCCTACGTCGTGTGGAGCGCCGTCTACATCCTCACCGACGGCGAGGTCCACCGCGGGCCCGCCTACCTGGTGGAGCACTTCGTGCTCGACCTGTTCGATGGCGGCGCCCACTTCCACCTCTACTTCCTGCTGCTCACCTTCCAGCTCTACCTGGTGTTCCCGCCGCTGATGCGCTGGCTCGCCGCCCATCCCCGCAGCCACCGGCCGCTGGTCCTGGCCGCGCTCGCCTTCCAGCTCGCCTTCACCGGGGCGATCCACTACCGGTGGGACCCCCCGGTGCTCGGCATCTGGCTCACCCACTCCGGGTCGTGGCTGCCGAGCTACGTCCTCTACATCGTCGGCGGGCTCGTCGCCGCCCTCCACTTCGATGCGGTCACCGGGTGGGTGCGGGCCCACGGCCGCCTCATCGCCGTCGCCCTGGTCGCCTCCGTCGCGCTCGCCGAGGTCAGCTACGTCTGCGACCTGCGCTACCTCGGCTTCTCGCCGATCCACGCCAGCGGGGTCTTCCAGCCGACGGTCACCATCGAGGCGGTCACCTCGACCCTCGCCCTGTACGCCCTCGGGCTGTGGGTGATCGACCGGGTGGCGGATCGGGGGCGGAAGTTCCTCGAGCGCAGCGCCGACGCCTCCTTCGGCGTCTACCTCGCCCACCCGCTGCTCGTCGGGGGCATCCTCGACCTCGCCGCCGTCACCGGCCTCGACACCGCCGTCGGGCACCTCCCGGGCGGGGCGGTGGAGGCGCTCGCCGTCTTCGCGCTGGTGCCCTTCGTCTACGCCGTCACCTTCACCGTCATCACCCGCATCCGCCGCACCCCGGCCAGCCTGTGGCTGACCGGGCGGCGGGCCCCGCGCCCCGCGCGGGCCGACCTGACCGCGGCGACGGCCAGCCCTCCCGTCGTCTGAGCCGGCCCGTCGTCTGAGTGGAAAGGAGCCGACCGTGCTCACCGATCTCCTCGAGCTGCCGGCACGGACCGTCCGGCCCCGATCGTCCGGGGTCACGATGGTCCTCGACCACGGCCTGAGCGTGGCGTCGTTCGCCGACCACCTCCGCTCGACCGCCGCGCTGGTCGACCTCGTCAAGTTCGGGTGGGGGACGGCCCTGGTGACGCCGGGCATCGAGGACAAGATCGCCATCGACCACGAGCTGGGGGCCCGCTGCTACCTGGGTGGCACCCTGTTCGAGAAGTTCGTGGCCCAGGACCGCCTCGAGGCCTACCTCGACCTGTGCGAACGGCTCGGCGTCGACCTCGTCGAGGTCTCCAACGGGGTGATCCCGATGGCCAACACCGCCGAGGCCGCCTACATCCGCAAGTGCTCCGAGCGCTTCCCGGTCATCAGCGCGGTCGGCTTCAAGGACCCCGACCGGGCTCTGCGCTTCTCGCCCTCGCAGTGGGTTGACGCCATCGCCGAGGACCTGGAGGCCGGCGCCGGGATGGTGACCACCGAGGCCCGTGAGAGCGGCCGCAGCGGCATCTGCCGCGCCGACGGCGAGCTGCGCTACAGGCTCATCGAGGACGTCATCGCCAGCGGGCTCGACGTCGACCGACTCCTGTTCGAGGCGCCGACCAAGGACCTCCAGAGCTACTTCGTGACCCGGCTGGGCGCCAACGTCAACCTGGGCAACGTGGCGCCCGGCGACGTCGTCGGCCTCGAGACGCTCCGCCTCGGCCTGCGGGCCGACACCCTCCTGCACTTCGAGGACCTGCGCCGGTGCGCCGATGTGTGAACCGGGTGACGTCTTCCACCTCGCCATCCCCGCGCGGGACCTCGACGAGACGCAGCGCTTCTACGTCGACGGCCTGGGTTGCCACCTGGCACGCCGCTACGCCGACCGGATCACGCTGGACTTCTTCGGCGACCAGGTCGTGTGCCACCTGTCGGATGAGTGGGAGCGGGACCCCGGCGACCTCTACCCCCGCCACTTCGGCGTCACCTTCCGCCGCCGGGAGGACTTCGACGCCCTCGTCCGCCTCGCCGAGGCCCGGGGACTCGACGTGTACGCGCCGGTCGGCCACCGCTTCGAGGGCCGGGTCGAGGAGCACCTCACCTTCGTGCTGCGGGACCCGTCCAACAACCTGCTCGAGTTCAAGCACTACTTCGACCCCCGGATGATGCACTGACCGTGCCCCGGCGGTGGCTCGTGGCGGTGGTGGTGGTCTGCCTGGCGGCAGGCGGCGTCCTCGCCGGCCGCGAGCTCGCGTCCGGGTCCCCGCCGACGGCGCCTCCGCTCCCGGCCGGGACGGCGTCGTTCGTGCGCCACGCCGTCGACCCGGTGGCGACCGCGCCGCCGGTCGGTCGCGTCCGGTTCCCGACCACCCGCTCGGGCCTGACCTGGCGGCGCCGGCAGATCACGCTCAGTGTCGGCGGCCTGCGCCGTTCGGCCCTCCTCCTCACGCCCGCCGCCGGCGTCCGCCGGCGCCTGCCGGTCGTCGTGGAGCTGGCCGGCGCCTACGTGACCGCCGCCGAGGAAGCCGCCCGGGCCGACTACGCCGCCGTCACCGGCCCCGCCGTGCTCGTCTACCCCCAGGACATCGGGCCCGGCCGGGAGGACAACTGGGACGCGGGGGCCTGCTGCGGCATGGCGGCGGCGAGGCACGTCGACGACGTCGGCTTCATCGCGGCGGTGATCCGCCGGGTCCGCTCGGGCGTGCCCTACGAGGGCGACGCACCCGTCTACCTGTCGGGCTACTCCAACGGAGGGAAGATGGCGCTGCGCATGGCCTGCACCGACCCGGGGTTGTTCCGGGCGGTGGCCGTCTACGGGGCGGTCGAGTCGCTGATCTGCCACGGCAACCACCCGCCGCCGATGTCGGTGCTCGAGATGGTCGGCACCGACGACCCGTGGACCGCCCTTGACGCGGCGACCCCACCGGTCACCCAGCGCGGCTTCCTCGAGCCGACGGTGGCACAGGAGGCCGGCTCCTACGTGCGCGCCGATCACTGCGCCCACCACGTCACCGAGGGGCGCGCCGGCCCGGTCACCGAGCTGCGATGGGTCGACTGCGGCGGTGCCCGCCAGGTCGGCGTCGCCGTCTGGAACGACCAGAACCACGGCTGGCCGGAGCGGGACGGCCCCGAGCCGTCCGCCCAGCAGGTCGCCTGGGACTTCTTCCGGTCGCTCGGGGCATGAGCGGCCCGACCCGGCGCCTCCTGGTCGCCCGTCACGGCCGGACGGCGTGGAACCTCGCCGGCCGCTACCAGGGTCACGCCGACCCGGACCTCGACGACGAGGGCCGCTCCCAAGCGGCGCGCCTCGCCGCCGAGCTCACCGGGCGGGTCGCCGAGCGGCTCGTCGCGTCCGACCTGCGGCGGGCACGGGACACGGCCGCGCCGCTGGCGGAGGCGCTGGGGACCGCCGTGCTCGTCGACAAGCGCCTGCGGGAGGTCGACGTCGGCGCCTGGGAGGGCCTCACCGCCGAAGAGGCGGCGGAGCACTTCCCCGACGAGTACGCCGCCTGGCGGGCCGGCGCGGACGTGGCCCGCGGGGCGGGCGAGACCCGCCGGGCCGGGGGTGCCCGGGCCGCCGCCGCCATCGTCGAGCACGCCGGCGAGGTGCCGGCGGGCGGCCTGCTCGTCGTCGTCTCGCATGGGATGGTCCTGCGAGCCGCCCTGCGCCAGCTGCGCGAGGACGGCGTCGCCGACCTCGCCGAGGACCTGCCGCACCTCGGCAACGCCGCCTGGGCCGAGGTGACCCTCCGCGTCTGACCGCCTTCGGTAAGTTCGGCGGCCGCCGTGTCCCCCCTCGCCACTGCCCGCTACGACCTGGAGGCCCGCCGCGCCCGTGCCCGGGCCCTCCGCCGCCGGCGGCGACGACGGGCGCTGGTGGTGGTCGTCGCCGCGGTGGCGGTCGTCGCCGCTGCCAGCGTCGCGCTCGGCGGGCGGCGCCACCACGGCCCGAGCGGGACGACGGCATCAGGCGCCTCCGGCCCGGCGCAGACCGCCGCCACGGGCGGCACCGACCCGACGACGACGACGCTGCGGGCGCCGGCGGTGGAGCGGGCGCCGTTCGCCGTGGCCAGCGTCACGTTGCCGCTCATGGACGGCTCCCGCGCCGTCCCGACCATCGTCCGCTACCCCGCGGTCAGGGTGCACGGCACGCTGATCCCGGCCCGCAAGGCGGCCCCCTTTCCCCTCATCGTCTTCTCCGGCGGGTGGAAGGTCGAGCCCTCCGCCTACAGCGACCTGCTCGGCGCCTGGACCGCCGCCGGCTACGTCGTCGCCTTCCCCGAGTACCCCGGTACCCTCCCCGGGGAGAAGACCCCGGGCGAGGGCGACATCGCCAACCACCCGGGCGACCTGCTGGCCGTGCTCACCGCCCTCCACCACGCCACCGGCCCGCTCGACGGCCTGATCGACCAGGCCCGCCTCGGCCTCGCCGGCCACTCCGACGGCGGCGACGTCACCGACGCCATCGTCGCCAACAGCTGCTGCCACATCGCCGGCGTGACGGCGGCGGTCATCCTGTCCGGCGCCGAGCTGGACAGCTGGAGGGGCGCCTACGGTCCGCCGTCGGTGCCGCTGCTGGTCGTGCAGGGCGACGCCGACGTCGTCAACCGCCCGGCCTGCAGCCAGCAGATCTACGACGCCGCCGGCACCACCCGCTTCTACCTCGACCTGCTCGGGGCGGGTCACTACTCGCCGTACCTCGACGGCAGCGCCCTGGTCGGCGAGCACGTCGATGCCGGCGTGGCACGCGCCCCCGCCTACCGGAACGCCGTGGTCCGGTCGACGCTCGGGTTCTGGCACCAGTACCTCTCCGGCACCGGCGGCGGCAGCTGGACGGCGGCGGCGGACGTGCCGGGCGTCAGCCAGCTCACCGCCGGGGCGGCCGTCCCCCAGACGGGGTCCTGCCCGCCCTAGGCGTGGCCGTCGGGGGCCCCGATGCGGATGCTGAAGCGGCCCGAGTCGACCAGGTGCACGGAGTCGGCTTCCTCCCCGGCGTGGAAGACGACCTGGCCCCGTGCGAAGCGGAGCCGGCGGGAGGCGCCGAGCAGGCGGCTGCGCTCGCCCTCGGGGTGGCCGGTGGATGGCCCATGGATGGCGGGGGGATGGCGATGGGCCCTTCGGCAGCCTGGGAATCGGCGGTGCTTCCGGGGCGGATGCCGCCGCCCACGGGCCTTGTGAGGGGCGGCTGGCGCCGTCGGAGGGCGAACGCTGAGGGGTAGCCCGGCGGGTCGACCGATGGTGGTCGGGTTCTCACAATCCGTAGGCGCCCGGTCATGGGCGTCGGTTCTGTGAGGACCCGTGTACCGAAAATCGGGCTGTCCGTCCGCACAGTTCGGTTCGGCGACGGGTGAGCAGCCCCGGGAGCCGGTACGGCGATCCCGGACCCTGGCGTGATCAGGCGAGGGGGGCCCCACTCATGGCGCGCGAGAGGCTCCGGTGAGCGCCGCACGCGCCAACCAGGTGCCGATCTCGACCGGGTCGCCGGTGGCGCTGCGCAGCCCGATGTAGCCGTCGGGCCGCACGAGCAGCGCGCCGCGGCCCGGGCGGTCGGTGAGCCGGTGGACAGCGACCCCGGGCGGGACGGCGACCCCGCCGGCGGGTGGGGCGTCCCGCTCGAGGGGGAACGCCCCCAGCCTCGCCTCCACCTCCCGGCGACCGAGGTGCAGTCGCACCGCCGGGGCGGGATCGCCGCGCGCCAGCAGCTCGTCGGTCACGCCGAGCGGCCGGAGCACCTCGAGGGTGCGGGGATGGACGACGAGGGCCCGTGACGGGCGCGCCGGATCCGCCTGCCGCGAGGGGAGCGGTGGTTGCTCCCCGTCGGGTGGCGAGGCACCTGCCGGGCCCGGGGGAGTCTGCTGGTGTACGGGCCCCGGCCCGACCGCCGCTGCCGCCGTGCTTTCGGCCGTGCCCGCGGCTGCTCGTGGGCCTTCGGCGGCTGGTTGTCCCGCCTGCTCCATCGCCTCCTCCTGGTCCTCGCGTCGCTGGCACGTTCGCGCCGGGGCGCGCGGCGACGACAGGGCCGAACGGCCCGGTCCGCCGGGGCGGGCGGTCACCGGGCCGCACGCCGACCGACCGACCGGCCTGCCTGCTACGTCAGCGGCGCCGCCGGCGGGCAGGGCGGCGCCGGGTCGCCCGGCGCCCTTGCCTCCGGCCGGCGGGGCGCTCCCTCCGGCCGGCGGTGAAGCCTGCGCCGAAGGCGAGCGCCAGCCCGAGGAGCCCGTCGGCGGGATGCCGGCGGGCCCCGGCCGGCCCCGGGTCCTGGCCCGGCGGGCCACCCTGCGGGGCACCGACGAGGGCGGCGCCGGCGACGTCGCGCTCGTCCTCGCCGAGCTCCTGGCGGGTGGCGAGGTAGTAGAGGAGGCCGAGCGAGGGCAGCACCAGGCCGACGGCCAGGGCGAAGACGACGAGGAGGGCGTCCATGGTGCCGGTGGGTGCCGATCCGGTCCGCAGCGGGAGACTGGTCGCCAGCAGGTCTGGGTACTGCGCCCAGCCCCAGCCCCACACCACGGCGGCGACGGCCCCGGCGGCGAGCGGACGGGTCCCGGCGGTGCACCCCCGGGCGAGCTGCACCAGCGTGGTGACGCCGAGCAACCCGGAGACGACGACGAGCGGCACGGCCCGCCCGGTGAGGTGGTCGTAGAGGCGTGCGTCGGTGCTCGCCAGGTCGAACAGGGCCCCCAGGGCGATGCCGCCGGTGACCAGGCCGGCGGCGAGGGCACGGCGCACGAAGTACGGGCGGAGCTCGAGACGTCCCTGGGCGGTGGTGTCGGTGCAGAGGTACACCGCCGACAGGAAGGCGCCGGCGGCGACGAAGAGGGCGCCGGCGAGGATCGAGAACCCGCTCGTCCAGCTGCTGACGAGCCCGGTGACGAACCCGGTCCGGACCCGGCCGGCGGCTATGCCCCCGACCGCCGCCCCGAAGAAGAACGGGGCGATGAGCGACGAGGAGGCGAAGACGATCCCCGTCGCCTGGCGGGCTCGCAGGTGGCGGACCTCCTTGCGGTAGGCGAAGCCGGCACCGCGCAGCACGATGCCGAACAGGGCGATGACCATCGGGATCCACAACGTCGTCATCACCGCCGCGAACGCTGCGGGGAACGCCGTCCAGAGGATGACGAGGATGAAGACCAGCCAGACGTGGTTGGCCTCCCAGACGGCGGTCACCGAGCGGTCGATCACCTCCCGGGGACCGGTGCCGCGGCGGTCCCTGACGGCCAGCAGGTCCCAGACCCCGCCGCCGAAGTCGGCTCCGCCGGTGGTGGCGTAGAGGGTGATGCCGACGAAGAGGACGGCCGCCATCGCGTCGTCGATGCCGGGGGTGCCGGCGCCGCCGCTCACTGCCGGACGGACGCGGCGCCGTGCGCCCGGCCGGGTCCGTAGGGGACGTCGTGCTCGGCGACCTCGGTGCTGCGGTTCCACCGGCGGGCCATGAGGGCCAGCACCACGAGGGTGGTGATCGTGAGCACGATGTAGAGGGCCACGATCGCACCGAAGGTCCAGGGCACGTCGGGCACTGGGGTGGCGGCTTGGGCCACCGTCATGCGTTTGTAGACCACCCACGGCTGGCGACCCACCTCGGTGACGATCCAGCCGCACTCGAGGGCCACGATGGCCGCTGGCGCGCCGAGGGCGGTCAGACCGGCGAACCAGCGGGTCACCGGGAAGTCCCGCTTCCGCCACCAGCTGACCGCCAGCCAGGCGGCCAGGGCGAGCATCAGGAAGGCGATGCCGACCATGAGGTCGAAGGCGTTGTGGATCAGCGACGGCAGCGGTGGGCGTTGGGACCGGGGCACGCTGTCCCAGCCGACCACCTCGGTGTGCGGGCTGAAGCCGACCAGGATCGAGTCGAAGTACGGGATGTTGAGCCCGAGGTAGATGTGCCCGTGGTAGTAGATGCCGCCGATCCACTCGGTCACCCCCCGGTGGGTGTGCACGACGTACTCCATGGACGCGAACTTGACCGGCTGCTGGTGCTCGATGGCCCGGGCGATGGTGTCGCCGACGAAGATCTGCAGCGGCGTGCAGATGGCGGCGATGACCGACGGCACCAGGAGGCCCAGCCGGTGGTAGCGGCTCCGCCGCCGGTCCGGATGGCGCACCATCCCGACCGCGTAGGGGGCGGCCACGCCGAAGGCGGTGACGAGGTAGGCCGCCAGCTCCATGTGGGGCACCTCGTAGGTGGTGGCGGCGTTGAAGATCACGGCCAGGGGGTGGACGGCGGTGACCCTGCCGTGGGACATCACGAACCCGCCCGGCTGGTTCATCCACGAGTTGGCCGCCACCACGCACAGGGCGCCGAAGAGGCCGGAGACGGCCACCGGCACCCCCGACCACCAGTGCGCCCACGGCGAGAGCCGGTCCCACCCGTAGAGGTAGATGGCCGTGAAGATCGCCTCCAGGAGGAAGAAGATGCCCTCGAAGGCGAACGGGATCCCCACCGCCGCCCCGTAGACCCTGAACAGCCCCGGCCACAGGAGCCCCATCTCGAAGGAGAGCACGGTCCCGCTCACCGCGCCGACGGCGACGAGCACGGCGAGGACCTTGGACCATCGGCGGGCCAGGAGCAGCGCCGCCCCGTCGTGGCGGCGCAGCCCGATGAAGTGGACCACCAGGATCACCGTCGGGAAGGCGATCCCGAAGCACGCCAGGATGATGTGGAACCCCAGGGTCGACGCCATCTGGGCGCGCGACGCCACCACGTCGTGGCCGCCGGCGACCGCCAGGAGGCCCGTCACGGGGCGACCGTCGTGCGCCCGGTCGGGCAGGCGCCCCGTGCCCCCTCCTGCACGGGGGCCCGGCGGCGATCGGGGCCGCGTTCAGCGGGGGGTTGGGGCGGCGGCGGCGGGCGTCGGTGACGCCGGCCGGCATCCATCTCGGGCATCCGGAACTCCTGGGCGAGGCGCCGGCGGCGCCCTCGCGGTGTCCTCCGGTTACCTCGACCGCGGGTGGCCGAAACACCCGGACAGCGGGGTCGGGTCCTACCGGCGAAGGTCGTTGGTCGGGCCATCCCATGGCCTTCCGACGCCAGGTGTCCACTTCCAGTCTGCGGCGGGGTCACCTGTCGGGCCTCCCGGCGCCTGGCCGGGACGGGCGCACCGAACTGTCGCCCAGTGTTCACCTGGAGGACACTTTTGCGTCGCCGGCCAACAACCTTGCCCGGTTACAACCGTTACGTAAGCCCACTAGCGCGGGAGGGTTCCCGATGGCCAGCTTGGACACGGCGCTGGACGATGCGCCGCTCAGCCGATTCCACACGCGGGCGATCGTCACCGCGGGGATGGGCTTCTTCACCGACGCCTACGACCTGTTCATCATCGGCACGGCCACCACGCTGATCGCCAAGCAGTGGAACCTGACGTCCGCGGAGACGGGCCTGGTCAACTCGATCACCCTCATCTCGGCGTTCATCGGCGCCTTCTTCTTCGGGCGGATCGCCGACGTCATCGGGCGCAAGAAGGTCTACGGCCTCGAGGCGGGTCTCATGGTCTTCGGCGCCGTGGCGTCGGCCTTCGCCCCCGACCTCATCACCCTGCTGATCTTCCGCTTCATCCTCGGGATCGGCGTCGGGGGTGACTACCCGATGTCCGCCGTGCTCATGAGCGAGTTCTCCAACCGGAAGAATCGCGGCAAGCTCGTCGGCCTCGTCTTCTCGATGCAGGCGCTGGGCACCGTCAGCGGCTACATCGCCGGTCTGGCCCTCCTCGGTGCCGGGGTGCCCAACGACATCACCTGGCGACTCCTGCTCGGCCTCGGCGCCCTCCCGGCCGCTGCGGTCATCGTCCAGCGGCGCCGGATGCCCGAGTCGCCCCGCTACCTGGCTCGGGTCGAGGGCCGCAGCGAGGAGGCGGCAGCGGCGGCCCGGACGTTCTCCGACGGCGCCGTCACGGCCGAGGCGGCCCCCGACGGCCGCGGCCGTCGCCTGTCGCTCTGGGCCTTCCTCTCCAACCGCCGCTATCTGAAGATCCTCCTCGGCACGGCGGGCAGCTGGTTCCTCTTCGACTACGCCTACTACGGCAACTCCGTCTCGGCGCCGCTCATCGTGAGCAGCGTCCTCGGCTCGGCGGCGTCCAAGGACCTCATCCACGTCCTCGCCCTCCAGCTCATCGTGTTCACGGTGGCCGCCGTGCCCGGCTACTTCCTGGCCGCCTACACGATGGACCGCATCGGGCACCGGCGGCTGCAGCTGATCGGATTCCCGCTCATGGGCCTGGCGTTCCTGCTCATCGGCGTGATCCCCGGGATCACCACCGCCATCGTCCCGTTCCTGATCCTCTTCGGGATGAGCTACTTCTTCGCCGAGTTCGGGCCCAACACGACGACGTTCGTCCTGCCAGGCGAGGTGTTCCCCACCAGCGCCCGGACGACCGGCCACGGACTGTCCGCCGGCTTCGCGAAGGTCGGCGCCTTCGTCGGGGTGTACGTCTTCCCCATCATCAAGTCCGACTTCGGGGTGAACGGGGCGTTGCGGCTCTCGGCCCTCTTCGCCCTCATCGGCTTCCTGCTCACGTTGCTGATCCCGGAGGCCGCCGGTCGCAGCCTCGACGAGATCTCCCCCGAGGACGTCGTCGACAGCGCCGAGCAGATCGTTGCGAGCGGCGATCCCGGCCGGCTCGACCAGCGGCAGGGGGCGCGGGCGACCGGCTGACGCCAGGCGGGCTCCTTCGCGCGTATCCGGCTGCGCTGCCGCCCCATGGGCCGCAGCGAGCCGGGACGCAGCCTCCTCCCGGGCCGGAGCAACCTCCCCATCGCCGACGTTAGGGGACGACAGAGAAAATGCGGAGAGGATGTGCGGGTCGGTGTAACGCTGGGCCGGCGCCTGTCGATGTTCGGGTTCGTCAGGTCCGACCATCGAGGAGAGTCCAATGTCGTCGAGTCGTGTTCGTCGTGTGCTTGCCGTGACGGTCCTGGCGAGCAGCCCGGTGTTGGTGACGGCTCCTGCGGCGATGGCCGCCGGGGTGCCGCACAAGCCCGGTCACGCCCTGGTCGGTGCCCGTCGTGGCGCCGAGGCCGTGTTGAAGCAGGACGTCCGACGCCTGGCGGCCGTCTCCAGTCATGAGCAGGCCAGCAAGGTGATGAACGCCACCGACAAGGCGGCGCTGCTGGCGGCGGTCGGGACGTCGACCACCTCGGGTCAGGCGTACGCGATCGCCCAGGACCAGGCGGCGGTGGCTGCGGCCACCAGCCTCGCTCAGATCCGGGGGGCCGTGGTCTCGGGGCGCACGACCCTGTCGGCGGCCTACCTGGACTGGCACATCGTGGTGGCCGCCGACCGCATCGAGGCCCGGGCCGCCGTTCTCGACGCCAAGGGCGCAGCGCTGCTCACCAAGGCGCAGGCTGCCGGTAACACCACCGCCGAGGCCACCCTCGCCGATCTGACCACCAAGACGACCGCTGCCGACACCGCCGCCCAGGCGGCGGTCACCGAGGTCCTCGGTCTTTCCAGCACCGCCAAGCCCAGCGATGTCCGGGCGGCTCGGGCCACTGCCGGCAAGGACCTGGTCACCGCCCGCAAGGCGCTGGCCGCCGCCCTGCACGACACCGCGAAGGCGACGGGGGAGCTCGCCGGCTGACGGCGGCGCCCGTTGCCGATTTCGCCGTCCCTCGACCAGCCCGAGTGCCCCGGTACCACCGGGGCACTCGGATGGTCCGCGCCTGCCGCATCCCGGGAGCGGTGCCCGGAAGCCGTCAGGCGGGCTGCAATCGCACCGAGCGCCTACCCTCGTACGGTGGTCCGACGGCGTCACCGCTGGTCGCGATGCGGCCCGGGTGCGTCCCGCCCGGCTGCCCTGCCGCCGGGCGGGCGGCGTGAGCCGGCGGCCGCGTGCGCCGGGCACTGATGGCCGAGGGGTCGGGCGACCGGGCGGATGAGCCGCAGCTGGTGTCGCCTCACCCGGCGGGGGATCTCGACGGGTGCGTTGTCGCCGCCCTGGCGGGTGACGAGGCGGCGGCGGCGAACGTCTTCCGTGCCGTGCAGCCGGCCCTGCTCTCCTACCTCCGCACCCAGTTGCCCCCGGGTGCAGTCGAGGACGCCGCCGCCGAGGTATGGCTGGCGGTGGCCCGCGGCTCGGCCGCGTCCGTCCGCTCCTTCGACCAGCTGCGAGCGTTGTTGTTCACCATCGCCCGGCGCAGGGCGATCGACCTCCGCCGCGCGCGCCGCCGCCGTCCGGTGAGCCTCGGCGAGCAAGCCGCCGAGCCGGCGGCAAACGACCCCACCGACGGGTTCGTCGAGCGGCTGGATGCCGACGAAGCCGTCCGGCGCCTGGTGCAGCTCCTGACCCCTGGCCAGGCCGAGATCGTTCTCCTGCGAGTGGTCGCTGGCCTGAGCGCCGGAACCGTCGCGGAGATCACCGGGCGGACGCCCGGCTCGGTGCGCGTGATCCAACACCGCGCCATGCGACGGCTCGCGGCGGAGGTCCAACCGAGGGTCGTAACGCCGTGAACCCCTCCGACGATGAAGAGCTCGGAATGCTCGCCTCCCCCATGGACCCTGACACGGCCGACGCCCTCCTCGATGGAACCGTCCCGCCGGGCCTGGAACACCTGGCGGCGTGGCTGTCGGCCGTCCGGCCAGGGCCGAGCGGTGGCGGGGATCCCCTCGAGCGGCTCGCCGTCGACGCCCTCACCAACGCAGGCCGTCGGGCGGCCGTTCCCAACGGCCGCCGTCGCCTGGCCGCGCGGCTGCTCACGGCGAAGACCGTCGCCATCGCCGGCACCATCGCGGTCGGCGGCATGGCCGCCGCCGCGGCCGCCGGCACACTCCCCGCGCCGGTCCAGTCGGCCCTCGCCCAGGGCCTCCACCACGTCGGTGTCACCATCCCCGCCGACTCCCCCGGCACGGTCACGGGAGGCAGCCTGCAGCAGCACGGCCCGCCCCTCGGCATGCCCGCTGGTCCGCGTGGCGGTTCCCGGCCGGCGCGGGGCCGCATCGTCCGGCCGGCAGCGGGCTCCCCCCACAGCGTGACGGCACCCGGCCCTCCGGCGGCCACCCGGGGCCAGGCGTGCGCGCCGGCCGGAAAGCGCCCCGTGACAGAGAGTCTCGCCGTCCCTCGGGTTCCCGGTCACCTGCTGCGTCGGGAGTCGCCAGGTGGCTCCAAGGAGTCGGCCGGTTCCTGCGGGAGCTTCCCGACGGCGACGAGGTCGCGGGCGGCGAGCGCTTCAGCAGGTGTCGCTCAGGGGCGCCGTGCGAGCAGCGCAGTGGACCACCGGGACGCGACCGCTCGGCAGAGCCCGGGCCGCGGTGAGCAGCCAGCTCCGCCGGCTCACGAGGCGCGCACCCACGGCCGCCTCGGCTCGCCGGCCCGTCGCGGGTCCAAGACCGGCGCGCCAGCGGGGCCGGGCTCCAGTCGGACTACCAGCCATGCGCGCCCTCTTCCCCATCCATCCGTACCTCGTCCCGCTCGGGCAGAAGGGCATGCCAGCGTGAGTTCACCCAAACACTCCACGGTGGTTCCGCGTGGCGGCTCCGAAGGCGGCGACGTCGGATAGACACATCGCGGGTTGTCCAGTTCGACAAGGACGCAGCGGAGGCTGGCCGCGGCGGGTGGGATGGCGCGGCGGGTGCAGCCGTGAGGTTCCTGGTGGCAGGGGCGGGGTTGGCCGGCCTGCACGCCGCCTGGCTCCTGCGGCAGGCGGGCCACGACGTCGCGGTCCACGAGGCGCGCGCCCGGGTCGGGGGTCGCGTGTGGTCGCAACGGCTCGACAACGGCGTGTGGATCGAGCGGGGCGGCGAGTTCATCCTCCCTCCGAGCACGTGACCCTCGGCCTCTGTGCCCGGCTCCGCCTCCCGGTCACGCCGCACGGCGTGCTGTTCTTCCGGCTCGCCGACCAGGAGGGGCGGGTGCCGAGCGCCGAGCACCCGCTCGACGCCCAGGAGCGCCTTGCCGCGGCGTCGCTCGCCGAGCGAGCTCGGCAGGGCCCGCTGTCGATGGCCGAGCTGTTCGAGACGGCCCCTCGGGCAGGGGTTCGGGGGCGACCCGTCTTCCTTCGGCAGGCCACCTCGATGACCTCGGACCCTCGCCTCGCCAGCGCCGCAGGGGAGGCACTCGGCGACGCCGCCGACGCCCACGACACGGCAGGTGTGGTCCAGGTAGCCGTCCCGGCGAAGGGCGCCTGGTCGGAGCGTGGGCCGCCCGGGACTCGAACCCGGAACTCTGCGCTTAAAAGGCGCCTACTCTGCCATTGAGTTAGCGGCCCGGGGTTCGGCCAGCAGTCTTACCCGCGGTGAGGCCCCTTGGAGCCTTGCACAGCCGCGCCCGCCCCGAGCGCCCTCGGATCGCCGTCAGCGGTCCCGGCGGCGGTGCGCCGGGCCGGGCCCGACGAGGGTCGGGCGCGGCCGGTCGCACGCCAGGGAGCGTAGGAGGCGACCGGCGGCCGGGGTACCGTGGCAGGTCATGAGCGAAGGCCA
>DASSZM010000013.1:0-5337 GCA_035702855.1 Acidimicrobiales bacterium
TGGGATGTAGGTCCGGTCATGCGCTGATGACCTTGCCGGCCGGCGGCGGGCCCGTCGCGTCGGCCGCGGCGCTGGTCTTGAGTGACTCGGGGCGCATGTAGCGCTTGGTGATGGCCCACTCGTCGTTCTGCTCGGCCAGGATCGCCCCCACGAGGCGGATCACCGCGGCCCGGTTGGGGAAGATCCCGACCACGTCGGTGCGCCGGCGGATCTCTTTGTTGAGCCGCTCCTGGGGGTTGTTCGAGCGGATCTTTGGCCAGTGCTCGACAGGGAAGACGGCGAAGGCCAAGATGTCATCCGCGGCGTCGAGGACCATGGCGGCAGCGTCGGCGAACCCGGTGGCGGTGAGGCGGTCGACGACGGTCTCGAGCTGCGCCCAGGTGGCGTCACGGTCGGGTTGCTCGAAGATCGACCGGACCAGCGTGGCGACCATCGGCCAAGACGCCTTGGGGACCCGGGCGGCCAGGTTCGCCATGAAATGGGTGCGGCAGCGCTGCCAGGACGCCCCGGCGAGGACCTCGCCGATCGCCGCTTTGATCCCGCCGTGCGCGTCGGAGATCACCAGCTCCACCCCCTCGAGGCCCCGGGCGACCAGCGAACGGAGGAACTCTGCCCACGCCTGGGTGGTCTCGCCGGTCACGACATCGACCCCGGCGATCTCGCGCCGTCCCTCGGCGTTGACGACCGTGGCGATCACCACCGACACGTTCACCACCCGGCCGCCCTCACGCACCTTCTGGGTCAGCGCGTCGATCCACAAGTACCTGTGGATCGACGCGTTGACCCAGCGGGTCCGAGAGGGCGGCCGGGTGGTGAACGTGTCGGTGGTGATCGCCACGGTCGTGGGCGCCGAGGGACGGCGGGAGATCGCCGGGATCGACGTGGTGACCAACGAGGACACCGCCAGTTGGACCGAGTTCCTCCGCTCCCTGGTCGGCCGTGGCCTGTCGGGGGTGGAGTTGGTCATCTCTGACGCCCACGGGGGCATCAAGGCCGCCATCGCCACGGTGTTCGCCGGGTCGTCCTGGCAGCGGTGCCGGACCCATTTCATGGCGAACCTGGCCGCCCGGGTCCCCAAGAGCTCCTGGCCGATGGTCGCCACCTTGGTCCGCTCGATCTTCGAGCAGCCCGACGCGGAGGCGACCTGGGCGCAACTCGAGACCGTCATCGACAAGCTCAACTCGACCGGCTTCGCCGACGCGTCCGCCTTCGTCCTCGACGCCGCGGAGGACATCCTGGCCTTCACCGCCTTCCCCGTCGAGCACTGGCCCAAGATCCGCTCCAACAACCCCCAGGAGCGGTTGAACAAAGAGATCCGCCGACGCACCGACGTGGTCGGCATCTTCCCCAACCGGGCCGCCGTCGTCCGCCTCGTCGGGGCGATCCTCGCCGAGCAGAACGACGAGTGGGCCATCACCAAACGCTACATGCGCCCCGAGTCCCTCAAGACCGCCACCACCGCCCCACCATCGGGCGGCGAGCTCCCGGCTGCATGAGCGAATCCCGCCACCGGCATCACCGGCGGCCCCGGCCGCCGCCCGAGGCACGAACGCGCCCCGAAATGCTTGACCGCAACCACATCAACACCTATATTCACACCACGAGCTGAACACATCACAAATCAGCTTGAGGTCGACACGAGGCACCGTCGGAAACCGACACTCGTACACCACCTATTTGGGCTCAACCTGCTGCTCTACTCCGGCGGGCGCTGGCACACCGCCGGCTACGCGGTGGGCTACGCCGTCGCGAGCCACCCTCTCGGGCCGTGGCGGAAGGTGACCCGCCGGGCACCGTGGCTGCACTCCGACCCGGTGGGGTCCGGCCCCGGCGGTCAGGAGGCCTTCACCGCCCACGACGGGCGTCGCCTGCTGGCGTACCACGCCTGGGATCCCGGGCGGGTCGGCGGGAGCGGGGTGCGGAGCCTCCGCCTGGGTGAGCTGGACCTGACCGGCCCCGAGCCGCGCCTGGCGCCGTTGCCGCCGGGCGGCTGACCCGGCTGGCCAGGCGGGGCCGGCCGGGGGGCCGGGGCCGGCGGCCCGGCGCGATGTGAGCGGCCGGTCAGGGACCCGGCTTGTACTCGATGAGCAGCTCGTGCTCGCGGGCGCTCATCGGGTCCGCCCCGAGCGAGTAGGTCACCGACTGCGGCCGGAGCTGCGCGAAGGCGTGGACGAGCCGCCCGCACTGCCCGAAGTAGCTGGCGAAGTCGTTGGCCTCGAGGAGCCACACCGGCTGGTTGCCGGCCATGGCGGAGGCCCGCCGGGCGAAGAGGGTGGGCGACGACAGCCAGTTGCGGGCGGCGTAGTTGACCCAGTCCACCCGGTCGGGGAAGGCGCCGGTCGGGTACATCTCCTGCAGGTACCAGTGGGGCAGCAGCCGGCTGACGTCGGGGCCGAGCTGGTCCGGGCAGTACACGACCGTGTCGGCCGGGGAGCCGTCCCGGCGCAGCAGCGCCGCCGCCTTGCCGGCGAGGGTGCGGGGCGCGGTGGCGTCGAGCGTCCCGGCGACGAGGCCGAGGGCGATGGCGGCGGCCAGCGCCCGGCGCCCCCATGGCGGGCGGAGGGCGACGATGCCGGCGGCGGCCGCCGCCAGGTAGGGCACCAGGCCGATGGAGGTGTAGCGGGGCACGACGGCGGCGCCGAGCAGGAAGCTCGAGAAGCCGGCCAGCGCCACGCCTCCGAGCGCCAGCCAGGTGAGCCGCCTGGCGGCCGGCGTGCGCAGGCTGCCGGCGGCGACCAGGCCGAGCAGGAGCGGGACCAGCGGGACGGCGGCGTAGAGGGCCGGCCCGGCGCCCATCGCCCCCGCCCAGGCGGCGAGGGCGACGGTGGAGTCGAACGGGCCGGCGTGCTGCCAGGGCGTCCCGGTGTGCCGGATCTGGAACAGCAGGCTCGGCACCCAGGGGGCGAAGAGGATGCCCCCCCCGAGCAGGGCGAGCAGCACCCGCCGGGCGGCGACGTCGCGCCGGCGGGCCCGCCAGGCGAGGCCGATGCCGAGGGCGGCGAGGAGGAACAGGCCCCAGTAGTGGGTGAGCGCCAGGGCGCCGCTGGCCAGGGACACCAGGACCAGGCGTGGCGTGCTGGTCCGCTCGTGGGCGCGCAGCAGCGCCAGGGACCCGAGGGCCACGACGAGCACCACCAGCGAGTACATCCGGGCCTCGTCGGCGAAGCGGATGGCGAAGGGGGAGCTGGCCAGCAGCAGGATCGCCGGCCAGCGGGCCCTCTCGGGCAGGACCCGGCGGGCGAGCCGCTCGAAGACGGGGATGGTCGCCACGCTGATCAGCCCCGACAGGGCCCGGACGGCGAACGCCGAGCGGCCCACGAGCAGCATCCACCCGTGCAGCAGCAGGTAGTAGAGGGGCGGGGAGCCGTCCTGGCGCAGCGCCGCGAACAGCTGCATGACCGGCAGGCGGGCGATCCCGACGCTCTGGGCCTCGTCGAACCACAGCGGCCCGGCGGGGAGGAAGCGGGTGAGCACGCCGGCCACGAGGACGGCGACGGCCACCCTCGGGCCGAGGCCGCCGGCGGCGAGGCCCGTGCGCCGACCCGGGGGGGCCTCGGGCCGGCCGAGGACGCTCACGTCGGTGCGCGGCGCCGCCGAGGGTCGCCCGTCCTCGCCGTCGGGCGGGACCAGCAGGTCGTTCAGCCGGTCCCGCAGCCGCCGCCGGCCGTCCCGGTCCGGGGTGGGGAGACCGGTGAGCTGCTCGTCGACACTCACAGTGGTCTACAGCGCGCCTGGTGCGCGGCTCCGGTCATGGGCGGCCGTCGCCCGGGCAACCAGGACACGCTGAGGTCCTACCCCCGAACGACCCCTCCGCGCCAGCCACCGGCACCCCCGGCGTCTCCGCCGGCGGTCGCCCCACTACCGAGCGGCGTTGCGGGTGGCACCCCGCCGCCGGCCCCGCTCGGACGCCTCGAGGACCACCTTGCGGAGCCGCACGGTGCTCGGCGTCACCTCGACGCACTCGTCCTCGCGGATGAACTCGAGGGCCTGCTCCAGCGACAGCTGCCGGGGCGGGACGAGCACGACGGTGGCGTCGGCGGCCGCCGCCCGCATGTTGGTGAGCTTCTTCTCCTTGGTGGGGTTGACGTCCATGTCCTCGGAGCGGGCGTTCTCGCCGACGATCATCCCCTCGTAGACCTCGACCCCGGGGCCGACGAACAACGCCCCCCGCTCCTGGAGGTTGGCCAGGGCGTAGCCGGTCGAGGCGCCGGCGCGGTCGGCGACCATCGAGCCGTTGGGGCGGGTGCGCAGGTCGCCCAGCCACGGCTCGTAGCGGTCGAAGACGTGGTGCAGCTGTCCGGTGCCCCGGGTCTCGGTGAGGAACTCGGTGCGGAAGCCGATGAGCCCGCGCGACGGCACGAGCCACTCCATGCGGCACCAGCCGGTGCCGTGGTTGGTCATGGTCTCCATGCGCCCCTTGCGCATCGAGAGGAGCTGGGTGACGACGCCGAGGTAGTCCTCGGGGATGTCGACGCTCACCCGCTCCATCGGCTCGTGCAGCTTGCCGCCGACCTCCCGGGTGAGCACCTGCGGCTTGCCGACGGTGAGCTCGAAGCCCTCGCGCCGCATGATCTCGACGAGCACGGCCAGGGCCAGCTCGCCGCGCCCCTGGACCTCCCAGGTGTCGGGGCGGTCGGTGGGCAGCACCCGGATCGAGACGTTGCCGACGAGCTCCTGGTCGAGGCGTCCCTTGATCAGGCGGGCCGTGAGCTTCTTGCCGTCCCGGCCGGCGAGCGGGGAGGTGTTGACCCCGAGGGTCATGCCGAGGCTGGGCTCGTCGATGCGGATGACCGGCAGCGGCCGCGGGTCGTCGGGGTCGGCGAGGGTGTCGCCGATCATGATGTCGGGGATGCCGGCGACGGCGATGATGTCGCCGGGGCCCGCCCCGTCGGGGCCGGCGTCCACCCGCTCGAGGGCCTCGGTGAGGTACAGCTCGCTGATGCGGACCCGCTCCATCGAGCCGTCGTGGCGGCACCAGGCCACGGACTCGCCCTTGCGGACCCGCCCGTTGCGGATGCGGCAGAGCGCCAGCCGGCCGACGTAGGGGGAGGCGTCGAGGTTGGTGACCAGCGCCTGGAAGGGGTGGTCCTCCTCGTGCTCGGGGGCGGGGATCGACTCCACGAGCAGGTCCAGCAGCACCTTGAGGTCGGGGCTGGCCGGCACCCCGTCGGGGTCCATGGCGGCCCGGCCCTCGCGGGCGTTGCAGTAGACGATGGGGAACTCGATCTGGCTGTCGTCGGCGCCGAGGTCCATGAACAGCTCGTAGACGGCGTCCACGACCTCCGCCGGGCGGGCGTCGGGCCGGTCGATCTTGTTGATCACGAGGATCACCGGCAG
>DASSZM010000156.1:0-6798 GCA_035702855.1 Acidimicrobiales bacterium
TCGGGCGCCGGCCACCGGGCGCCCACCGCCTCCGGCGGCGCGCCTTGGCGCCTCCGGGGCGGCCGGCGTCGCCCGGCGAGCGCGGGCCGCCGGGTGTTCGCTGGCCTCCGGCGTCCCCGGGCGCTCGCCCGGCCCCCGGACCGCTCGCCTCGGCGGGGCACCGGTCGACCGTCTGTCGGCCGGCCGGCGGCGGCTGTCGCGGCGGCCCGCCGGAGCCCGTCCCCGCAGCGGGCACCGCCGTCTCGGGCCCGTCGGGCCCGGCAACGGGCACGGGGCCCGACGGGCTGGCCACGGCGACGGCCGGACGCCGGCCGAGGCCGTCGGAGCGCCACACCAGGAAGGCGACGCCGACCAGCAGGGCGCTGACGGCCGCCCCGCCGGCGAACGCCGCGCCCGGGCCCAGCGCGGCGAAGACCGGTGCGCCGATCACGGCGGCCGAGCCGGCGGCGATCGTCCCAGACCCGCCGAAGAGCCCTTGGCCGGTGGCCATCCGGTCGTCGGGGAACACCCGGCCGACGGCGGCGAACCCGCCGGGGATGGCGACCGACGCCACGCACGCCTCGCCGACGCCGAGCAGCACGATCAGCAGCGGCCAGGGCACGAACCCGTAGGCCGCCATGAACAGGTCCGACCCGACGAGCCCCAGGCCGGCGGCCAGGAACGGTCCACGCCGCTCGGCGAGGCGGCCGCCGAGGGGCGCCAGCACGATGAACGGCAACCCGAAGACGCTGAGGCTGATGCCGATCAGCAGCGCGCTGGCACCGCGGTTGGTCAGCATCCGCGACCACAGGGAGTCGTACAGCCCGCTGGGCAGCTGCATGGCCGCCCCGAGGACGAGGACGGCGATCAGCGGGCCGACGGGAAGACCCTCGAGGCTCCGCCACCGGGGCCCGACGACCCGGCGGCCGGCGGCTCCAGTCGGGCTGCCCACCGAGGCGGTCTCCGCTCGAACGCCGGCGCCACCCACGGCGGGCGCGGCGGCCCCGGTGACGGCTGGCGCGGCTACGCCGGGCACGGCGACGGCGGGGACCCCGGCGGGGGCGACCACCCCGGAGGCCCCGGCCGCGGGAGCGGCCTCGGCGCCCCCGATCGGCGCCCCCGCGTCGGCGTCCGCCCCCGTCGGGGTCGTGACGCGGGTCTGGGCGGGGAGCAGCAGGACGCCGAGGCCGACGAGTGTGAGCAGGCCGCCGACCACCTCGAACGGTGTGCGGAGGCCGCCGGCGGCGTAGAGCACGCTGCCGAGGAACGGGCCGAGCGTGAAGCCGGCCATCTGGGCGCTGGAGAGGATGCCGAGCCGCTTGCCCCGGCGGGCCCCGGTCGCGCCCACGCTCGCCTGGCGCAGGGCGGCGGGCGACACGATGCCGTAGCCGATGCCGCCGACGGCCCGGGCGCCGACGAGCTCCCAGAGCCCGCCGGCGAAGGCGAACCACACCAGACCGGCGGCGCCGAGGAGCACGCCGAGCAGCAGGAGGCGCTGCGCCTTCTCCCCGTCGAGAAACGGCCCCGCCGTCACCTGGGCGAGCAGGGCGGCGAAGAAGCTGGCGCCCGACATCAGCCCGAGCGTGTAGGTGGCGAGGTGGTGGACGTCCTGGACGTGGGCGAGGATCGGGAAGACGATGCCGATGCCGACGGCCTCGAGGCACACGACGGCCGCGAGCAGCGCGAAGTACAGGTCGCGTCGGGGGGCCCCCGAGTGGGCGCGGTCGAGGGCGCGGCCCGCCCACTGCTCGGTCACCAGCGGAGCGTACCGGTTGGCCGGCGGTCAGGCTCCGGGGATTCCCGTCGCTGAGCCGGCGCCGGTCGACCCGGGTCGGCGCCCGGTCGGCGCCGGCTCGGTGGTCGGCCGGCGGGGGCCCGCCCGTCAGCTGGCGGTGGACTGGGCCACGAGCTGGGTGCCGCAGTAGCGGCACTTGGTGGCGCCGAGCGGCAGGTCGTCGGAGAGGCAGGCCGGGCAGGCCTTGACGGGGTCCGGCGGCCCGAAGACCACGACACCCCGGCGCGCCGAGACCGCCTTGTAGGGCAGGACGATGGCGAAGTAGAGCACCGCCATGAAGATGACGAAGTAGATGATGGCGCCGATCAGGGCCCCGAAGTTGATGAACGTCGCCTTCTGGCCCGCCTGCCCGAGCTGGACCCCGAGGCCGATGGTGTGGCCGCCTCCCTCCGCCCGGTTGACCAGCGGGTCGATGACGTTGGTCGTGAAGGCGCTGATCAACGTCGAGAATGCCAGGGCCACGATCAGCCCGACCGACACCACGATGATGTCGCCGCGGAGCAAGAAGTTCTTGAAGCCTTTCAGCACGACGTTCCCTCCCGTGTGGGGGGAGCGCCCCGTCGGCGCCCGCCCGCGCGGCACCGTAGCGGGGCGGCAGGCCGGGACCAAGTGTCGCCGAGCGGGCGCGGCGGCGGGGCGCGGGTCGCTCACGGTCCGCCCACCCGGCCCGGCGTAGCCTCGGTGCGTGAGTCGCCTGCGTGTCGCCCTCTGCCAGCTCGACCCGGTCGTCGGCGACCTCGCCGGCAACACCGACGCCATCCTCGACGCCCTGGCCCGGGCGGAGGACGCCGGCGCCGACCTGGCCGTCTTCGGCGAGCTGGCCGTGACCGGCTACCCGCCGGAGGACCTGTTGCTCAAGCCCGGCTTCGTCGCCGACAACGTCGCCCACCTGGCCAAGATCGCCGCCGCCACGGCGGACGGGGGCTGCGCCGCCGTCGTCGGGTTCGTGGCCGAGGACCTGGACCTCTACAACGCCGCCGCCGTCTGCGCCGCCGGCGAGGTGCGCGGCGTCTACCGCAAGCAGCAGCTGCCCAACTACGGCGTCTTCGACGAGCAGCGCTACTTCGGGGCGGGCACCGGGGCCGGCCAGCTCTACACCGTGGGCGGGGTCCGCGTCGGGATCTCGGTGTGCGAGGACCTCTGGGACCCGGCCGGTCCCATCGCCGAGCAGGCCGCGGCCGGCGCCGAGCTCGTCGTCAACATCAACGCCTCGCCCTACCACGCCGACCGTCTGGCGGAGCGGGAGCACCTCCTCGCCACCCGGGCGGCGGACGCCTCCTGCCCCCTGGTGTACGTGAACCAGGTCGGCGGCCAGGACGAGCTGGTCTTCGACGGGGCGTCGATGGTCGTCGACGCCGACGGGCGGGTCCTCGCCTCGTTGCCGCAGTTCGAGGAGGCGTTCGCCGTGGTCGATCTCGAGATCCGCCCCGCCTATCGGAAGCGGTTGCTCGACCCGCGCGGCCGGCGCCGGGCGCCGGCGCCCCTGCCGGTCACGCCCGTGACGACGGTGGCCCGCCAACCGCCCGGCGCGCCCCGCCTCGATCCGCCGCGGGCCCCCCGCCTCGGCCCGGAGGAGGAGATCTACCGGGCACTCGTCGTCGGCACCCGGGACTACGTGCGCAAGAACGGCTTCGCCGACGTCGTCGTCGGTCTCTCCGGCGGCATCGACTCCTCACTGGTCACGGTGGTGGCCGCCGACGCCCTCGGCACCGACCACGTCCACACGGTGGCCATGCCGTCCCGGTATTCCAGTGAGCACTCCCTGACCGACGCCGCCGAGCTGGCCCGCCGGCTGGGCGTCGACCACCGCGTGGTCCCGATCGAGCCGGCGCACGCCGCCTTCGGCGCCATGCTGGCCGACAGCTTCGCCGGGCGCGCCGAGGACCTCACCGAGGAGAACCTCCAGAGTCGCATCCGGGGCGTGACGCTCATGGCGCTGTCCAACAAGTTCGGGTGGTTGGTGCTCACCACGGGCAACAAGAGCGAGCTGGCGGTGGGCTACTCGACGCTGTACGGCGACACCGCCGGGGGGTTCGCGGTGATCCGCGACGTGCCCAAGACGCTCGTGTACCGGCTGTGCCTCTGGCGCAACGGGTCCGGCGAGGTGATCCCGGCCGGGGTCCTGGCCAAGCCACCCTCGGCCGAGCTGCGTCCCGACCAGCGGGACGACCAGAGCCTCCCGCCCTACGAGGTGCTCGATCCGATCCTGGAGGCCTACGTCGAGGACGACCGCACCGCGGCCGAGCTCGTCGCCGCCGGCTTCGACGCGGCGACGGTGGCGAGGGTGGTGCGCCTCGTGGACACCGCCGAGTACAAGCGGAGGCAGAGTCCCCCCGGGGTGCGGGTGACGCCGAAGGCCTTCGGGAAGGACCGTCGGGTGCCCATCACGAACCGCTACCGGTAGGCCGGGGTCATGGGGAAAGAGCGACCGATACCATGGCGGGCTCGGTGACGCCCCTCCAGCCCTCGACCACCGCCCCGACCCGTCGGTCGAGGGCCCGTCGAGGCGAGGGGGAGCGCCTGCGCGACGAGATCCTCGCCGCCGCCGAGGCGTTGCTCATCGCCACCAACGACGAGTCGGCCCTCTCGGTCCGGGCGATCGCCGCCGCGGTGGGCGTGACGCCGCCGTCGATCTACCTCCATTTCGCCGACCGGACGGAGCTGGTCTTCGCCGTCTGCGAGCGTCACTGGCTGCAGCTCGAGGAGGCGATGGAGGACGCCGCCGCCGGGGTGGCGGACCCGATCGAGCGGATCCGACGGCGCGGCGAGGCCTACCTGCGCTTCGGGACCGAGCACCCGGAGCACTACCGGATCCTGATGATGAGCCGGCCGGACGACACCCCCCAGCGCTTCACCGACGAGCGCCTGGCCGGCACCGCCGGCATCGAGGTGGTGGCCGCCGACCTGCAGCAGGCGATCGACGCCGGGTTGCTGCCCGCCCAGGACGCCAGCGAGGCCGCCATCCTGCTGTGGATGGCCGTGCACGGCATGGTGGCCCTCCTGATCGCCAAGCCGGACTTCCCCTTCCCCCCGGTCGAGGACCTCTTCGACCACTTCTACCGCCTGACCGTCGCCGGCCTCGGGGGGCGCGTGTGAGCCTCACCCTGGATCAGTCAGCCACGCGCTGCGGCGGGCACTGCTGGATCGAACGCCGGCTGTTCGAGGTGCTCGGCGCCTGGGGTGCCGCCGCCGGCGCTCCCCGCGTCGTGATCCTGCTCGACCGTCACAGCCAGCACGCCGCCTGGCGGGCGGGGCAGTGGTGGGAGCGCCTGCCGGTGCGCGCCGGGCTCGATCGCGAGAGCCTGGTGCAGCCCCCGCCGGGCTGGGGCGAGGTCCTCGGGCCCGCCGGCTCGCACCTCGCCGCCCCCGACGGGGACGCCGCCCTGCTGGCCGTCGCCCACCGCGTGCTGCTGCCGAGGGTCGTGGCCCGCTACCGGGCGCACGCCGACGAGGCCGGCCCGGTCGCCGACGGCCCGGTCCTGCGCACCCTCGGGCACGTCATGGCCGACGGGCGCGGCGACTGGGAGGAGGGGGAGGTCGTGCTGCAGGCGCTGGCCGCCGGCGCGGAGGCGGCGGCCGCCGCGTGGGAGGCGGCAGCCTCCGCCGAGGCGGCGTTCCTCGTCGGCTAGCGTCGGGGCCATGAAGAAGCTCCTCATGCTCGCCGCCCTCGTCGGTCTCGGTTTCTTCGCCGCCAAGAAGCTCAAGGTCGTCTGATCGGCCGATCCCGAGCCTGACCTCTGCCCGGTCCGCCCGCCCCCGGCGGGCGGCTCCGGCGCGCCGTCACGCCCGCCGGCGGTACCACCAGGCCGTGAGCACACCGGTCGCGGCCAACGCCAGGGCCGGGGCGCGGCGCAGTCCACGGCGGGACGCCGGCTCGGCGACCGGGGCGGGCTCCGCCGGGGCCGGGGGATGCCCGGCGACGGGCTCCGGGTCGGGCCGCAGCTCGAAGCGGGCGACCTCCCAGCCCCGCAGCAGGGCGATGCGCCGGAGCCGGCGGTCCGGGTTCACCGCCACCGGGTGGCCGACGGCCTCGAGCATCGGCAGGTCCGTGATCGAGTCGCTGTAGGCCCAGGAGCGGTCGAGGTCGATGCCCTCCCGGCGGGCCAGCTCGCGGATGAGGTCCGCCTTGGCCGGGCCGTAGGCGTAGCGCTCGAGCCGCCCGCTGTAGCAGCCCCGCTCGTCGAGGATGGCCCGTGAGGCGATCACCGTGTCGACGCGCAGGCGGGCCCCGATGGGCTCGGCGAGCTCCTCGGGGGCGGCGGACACCAGCACGATGCGGCGCCCGGCGGCCCGGTGCTCGGCGATCAGGGCGACCGCCTCGGCGTGGGTGATGGGGTCGATGGCGTCGCCCAGGCCGGCGCCGACGAGGCGCCGCACCTCCGCCTGGTCCCAGCCGCAGGTGAGCGACAACACCGACTTCTGCACCCGGGCGACCCGGTGCGGGCCCGCCCCCCACCGGACGTAGACGAGTTGCGTGGCCGCGCCCTGGAGCAGGTTCCGCCGGCGCAGCAGCCCCGCCCGGAAGAACGCCGGGGCGAACGCCATCATCGACGACTGCGCCAGCACCGTCTTGTCCAGGTCGAAGAAGGCGGCCTCCACGACCAGATCCTACGGCGGGCGGGACACGTGCCGATTGTCACCAAATGGCAGGGCGGCGTCGGTAGCCTCGCCGCATGGGGGAGCTCCGGGCGCGCCAGGACGAGCGGCTCGAGGTCATCGAGGCCTCGGTCATCCAGCTCTTCGCGCTCGTCACCGAGGGACTGGTCGCTTCGACCGAGGCGCTGCTCTCGGGGGAACAGGAGCTGCTCGAGGTCCTCGCCGAGCGGGAGCGCTCGATCGACGACCTGTACCGGGACATCGAGGGGCTCGTCGGCGGCCAGCTCGGCGCCGGGCGGCCGGCGCCCGGCGACCTCCGCTTCCTGCTCTCGGTCCTGCGGGTCGTGCCCGAGCTCGAGCGCTCCCACGACCTGGTCGTCCACATCGCCCGGCGGGCGGGCGGCGGGTTCGGCGCCGAGCTGTCGCCG
>DASSZM010000252.1:0-25308 GCA_035702855.1 Acidimicrobiales bacterium
GCCTCGAGGCGCCAGCGCACCGCCCGCCCGACGGCCCCGAGGCCGACCAGGCCCGCCCGGCGCCCGGCGAGCTCCCACGCCCGGAACCGTTGGTAGGGGATCGTGCCGTCGCGGAACACCTCCCCGGCGCGCACCTCCCGATCGGCGACGGCGATCCCGCGCGTGGCGGCGATGAGCAGCCCGACGGTCAGCTCGGCGACGGCGTCGGCGTTGCGCCCGGGGGTGTGGAGCACGGGCACCCCGGCGGCGGTGGCGCCGGGCAGGTCGACGTTGTTGGGGTCGCCGCGGGTCGCGGCGACGGCGACGAGCGGCAGGTCCCACACGGGGCCGCCGACCAGGTCGCTCTCGACCACGGCGATCGTGGCGTCCTCCCGGGCCAGGCGGTCGGCGAGGCCGGCGGCGTCGTAGATGCGCAGCGGCTGCTGGTCGAGCCAGGGTTCGTGGACCACGTCCGCCAGCGCCCGGAGCCGCTCGAGGCCCGGGCCGTGCAGGGGGGCGGTGACGAGGGCGCGGCGGCGAGCAGGGGAGGCATCGGGCACCGGGTCATACTGTCCGGCAGTGCCTCCCGTGTCACATCCCCGCCCCGGTCCGGTCACCGTGGGACTCGACATCGGGACGACGGCGGTCAAGGCGGTCGCCGTCGACGCCGACGGGGGCGTGGTGGCGCGCAGCCGGGTCCCGCACCGCCTGGTGGTGCCGAGCATCGGGCGCCTGGAGCACGACCCGGCCGAGGCGTGGGTCGCCGGGCCGCGCCGCGCCCTGGCGGAGCTCGGGGTCCGGCCGGCGGCCGTGGCGGTCGCAGCGCTGGCTCCGTCGCTGACCGCCGTCGACGACCAGGGGATTCCGGGGGAAAGGGGGATCCTGTACGACGACGAGCGGGGCCGTCCCTCCGGCCCCTACCACGGCTCGGACCCGACCCGGTCGCCGGAGACCGCCGAGCTCCTGCGCTGGCTGGTCGCCGACGAGCCGGACGCCGCCGGCTACTGGCCGGCCCAGGCGGTCGCCAACCGGGCCCTCGGCGGCCCGGGGGTCGTCGACTTCGCCACCGCCGTCAGCGCCGGGCCGCTCTACGACGGGTCGCCGTGGGATGCCGACGAGTGCAAGGCGTGCGGGGTGCGCGCCGGGCAGCTGCCCGGAGTGCGCATGTTCGGCGAGGCCATCGGGCGCGTCGGCGACGCCATCCTCGGCGCCGGCTCGGTCGACGCCTTCTGCGAGCAGCTCGTGGCCGGTCCCCTCGCCGAGGGCGACGCCCTGGTCGTCCTCGGCTCCACGCTGGTGGTGTGGTCGGCGCGCCCGACGCCCGCCGAGGCACCGGGCCTGTGGAACGCCCCCCAGCTCGACGGCGGCTGGTACGTCGGCGGGGCCAGCAACGCCGGGGGCCTGTGGCTGTCGTGGGTGGAGCGCTCGCTCGCGCCCGGCTCCCCGCTCGACGCCCACCCGCGGCGGGTGCCGGTCTGGTTGCCCTACATCCGGGGCGAGCGCGTTCCCCGCCACCAGCCGGAGCGGCGGGCCTCGCTGGCCGACGTCGACCTGCTGCAGGGTCCCGCCGAGCTGCGGCGGGCGGCGCTGGAGGCGTCGGCGTTCGTCGTGCGGTCGCTGCTCGAGCGGGCCGGTCCGCTGCCCCGGCGGATCCTCGCCACCGGGGGCGGGAGCACCGCCCGGCCGTGGTTGCAGGCGCTGGCCGACGCCACCGCGGCGCGCGTGGAGCCGGTCGCCGTGCCCGAGGGGGCCGCCCTCGGGGCGGCGTGGCTCGCCCGCATGGCGGCCGGCCTGGAGGACGGCGTCGCCGACGCCGCCCGCTGGGCAGGGACGGGGACGCCGGTCGACCCGGACGCCGCATGGGTAGAGGCCACCGGGGAGCGCTACGGGCGCTTCGTCGAGCAGGCCGGAGGGCGCGTGCAGTGATGACCGGTGGGACCGGGGCGGTCGACGCCATCGTGGTGGGTGCAGGCCTTGCCGGTCTGGCCGCCGCCCGCGACCTGCAGGAGGCGGGGCGGCGGGTCTGCGTGCTGGAGGCGTCCGACGGCGTGGGCGGCCGGGTGCGCTCGGACGCCGTCGACGGCTTCGTGCTCGACCGGGGGTTCCAGGTGCTGCTCACCGCCTACCCCGAGGCTCGGCGGCGGCTCGACTACGCGGCCCTCCGCCTCCGGGACTTCGAGCCGGGCGCACTGGTCCGCCATGCCGGCCGGTGGCTCGAGGTGGCCGACCCGCTCCGGGTCCCGGCCCGCGCCCTGGCCACGGCGCTGGCCCCCGTCGGTTCCCCGGTCGCCAAGGCCCGTGTGGCGCTGCTCGGCCTGGCCTCCCGGCGGTGGCCGGCGGACGGACCGCAGGCCGGCGGCGACCGCTCCACCCGCGAGTGGCTGGCGGCGGCCGGGTTGGCCGGGCAGATGACCGACCGGGTGCTCGGCCCCCTCCTGGCGGGGATCCTGCTGGACCCCGGGCTCGGCGTCTCGGCGGCCGAGGCCCGCTTCGTCCTCCGCAGCCTCGCCGCCGGGGCCACGGCCGTGCCCGACGCCGGGATGGGGCAGGTCGCCGCCCAGCTGGCTGCCGCGCTCCGGCCGGGCACCGTGGAGCTCGGGCGGCGGGTCACCGAGGTGGCCCCGGGCCGGGTCCGGGTGGCGGGGGAGGGTGACGTGCGCGGCGGCGCGGAGGTGGTGGTGGCCGCCGACGGGCCGAGCGCCGCCGGGCTGCTCGGCGGCCGGATCGCCCCGCCGGGGAGCCGGCCGGTCGGCTGCTTGTGGTACGCCGCCGACCGCCCGCCGACGGCGTCCCGGGCCATCGTGCTCGACGGCGACGGGGTCGGACCGGTCAACAACCTCGCGGTGCTGAGCAACGTCGCGCCGGGCTACGCCCCCGCCGGGCGGGCGCTGATGGCCGCCACGACCTTCGCGCTGGACCGGGGGGACGGCGAGCTCGACGCCGCCGCCCGCCGGCAGCTCGGCGACTGGTTCGGCTCGCAGGTCGGGGACTGGCGGCTCCTGCGGGTCGACCGGGTCGCCCATGCCCACCCGCTGCAGCCGCCGGGGTCGGTGGCTCCGCCGCGGCCGGCCAGGCTGGACGCGGGGTTGGTCGTCTGCGGCGACCACCGCACGGATGCGTCGATCCAAGGTGCGCTGCGCTCGGGCGGCCTGGCGGCGCAGGCGGTGCTCGCCGCCGGGTGAGGCTTCGGCCTCACCGGCCGGCGAGGGCCTCCAGGTCCTCCCAGCGCTCCACCCGACCCTCGGCGACGACCCGCCCCCCGTCGACGACGGCGAACCACGGCGCTCCCCGCACCCGGTAGGCGAGCCACGCCTCGGAGCTCATCACGACCGGCACCTCCCCGCCGGCGAGGGCGGCGACCGCCCGGCTGCTCTCGGTCGTCGGGCTCGGGGTGACGACGACCGCCGGCATCCCCGGGCGCCGGCCGCCGGCCAGCGCCGACCAGAACGCCCGGCAGGGGCTGCACCCGCCGGTGAGGAACGCCAGCACCAGCCGGCCGCCGGCGGGCGCTTCGGCCGCCACCCCGGCGGGGTCCACGCCCCGGACCGGCGGCGCCTCCGCCCCCACGAGGGGGTCCCTCTCGGGGCGGGAGGTGTCCGGCCGGGCCATGGTGGCCAGCTCGTCGACGAGGCGCTCGGCGCGCACGACGCGCCGGGTGAGGCCGGCGACGAGCAGGGCCAGCAGTGCGACGCAGCAGGCGAGTCCGACGACGGCGGCTCCCATCGCCGGCGACGGTAGTCAGCCGCCCAGTCGACCATCGATCCCGCCGCGTGCCAGGCTCGTGGGGTGCGCATCGGAGTGATCGGAGCGACGGGACCGGCCGGCCAGGCCGTCGCCGTGCAGTTCGCAGACATCGGGGACCAGGTCGTCGTCGGGTCCCGCTCGGAGGAGCGGGCGGCGGCGACGGTCGGGGAGCTGCACGATCGCTGGCCGGATCGGGAGCTCGACCTCGTGGCGGGAGACAACCGGGCGGCGTGCGACGCCGACGTCGTCGTGCTCGCCACGCCCTGGGAGGGGGTCCCGGCCACCCTGGCCGACCTGGCCGACGCCCTCGAGGGGCGGCTGGTCGTCTCCATGGTCAACGCCCTGGCCAAGTGGGGTCGCTACATGGTCCCCCTCGTCCCGCCCACCGGTTCGGTCACGGCGGCCGTAGCCCTCGCCCTGCCGGGGTCGCGCGTGGCGGGGGCTTTCCACAACCTCCCTGCCGGACCCTGGGCCGACCTCGAGCACCCCCTCGACGCCGACGTCCTCGTGGTGGCGGAGCGCCGCCCGGTCGCCCGGGAGGTGACCGCCCTCGTCGACCGGCTGCCCGGCCTGCGGGGCATCGACGCCGGCAACCTGGCCAACGCCGCCGCCGTCGAGGCGCTGACCGCCACCCTGGTCGGCATCAACATCCGCTACAAGGCCCACGCCTCCCTGCGGCTGACGGGGATCACCCGTGACTGAGCAGCCGATGCGCCTCTACGACACCGCCCGCCGCGCCGTCGTGCCGTTCGAGGCCGGCCCGGTCGTCACCATGTACACCTGCGGGATCACCCCCTACGACGCCGCCCACCTCGGGCACGCCGCCACCTACATCACCTACGACGTGCTGCAGCGGCGCCTCCGGGACCGCGGGCACGAGACCCGCTGCGTCCGCAACGTCACCGACGTGGACGACGACATCCTCCGCAAGGCCCGGGAGCTGGGCGTGCACTACCTCGACCTCGCCGCCGAGGAGACCGCCCGCTTCGACGACAACATGGCCGCCCTCGGCCTGCTCGCCAGCTGGTCCGAGCCGCGCGCCACCTCGGCCATCCCCGACATCCTCGGGTTCATCGGGATGGTCCTCGACTCCGGCCACGCCTACCAGGCGGGCGGCGCCGTGTACTTCGACGTGTCGAGCTTCGAGCGCTTCGGCCAGGTCAGCCACTACGACCGCGACACGATGCTGGCGCTGGCCGCCGAGCGGGGCGGCAACCCCGACGACCCCCACAAGCGCGACCCGCTCGACTTCGTCCTCTGGCAGCCGTCGGCGCCCGACGAGCCGGCGTGGGAGTCGCTGTGGGGCCCCGGCCGCCCGGGTTGGCACATCGAGTGCTCGGCGCTGGCGATGCGGGAGCTCGGCCAGACCATCGACCTCCACGGCGGCGGCAGCGACCTGATATTCCCCCACCACGAGTGCGAGGCGGCCCAGTCGGAGGCCGCCACCGGGTCGCCGTTCGTGCGCCACTGGATGCACCAGGGCATGGTGCGTCTCGCCGGCACCAAGATGTCGAAGTCCCTCGGCAACCTGGTCTTCGTCCACGACCTGCGCAAGGAATGGGACCCGACGGCGATCCGCCTCGCCGTGCTCGCCCACCGTTACCGGGACAGCTGGGAGTGGCACGACGGGCTCATGCCCGCCGCCGCTGCCCGCCTGGAGGCGTGGCGGCGGGCGGGGGAGGGCGACGCCGCTCTGGACGAGTGCCGTGCGGCCCTCGACGACGACCTCGACACGCCGGCCGCCCTGGCGGCGATCGACCGGGCCGCCGAGCGCGGCGACGGGGTGTCGCAGGCGGCCGCCCTCCTCGGCGTCCTCGCCGGTTGACCCCCCGGGTGCGGCCCGCGGCGTCGGTAACCTCACCCGGATGGCCGACACGATCACGATCTCCCTGCCCGACGGCGCCACCCGGGAGCTGCCGGCGGGGGCGACGGGCGCCGACCTGGCCGCCGCCATCGGGCCCCGCCTGGCCAAGGCGGCCGTGGCGGTGGTCGTCGACGGGGCCGAGGTCGACCTGACCCGGGCGCTGCCCGACGGGGCCACCGTCGCCGTCGTCACCGCCGACAGCGACGCCGGGCGCCACGTCCTGCGGCACTCCACGGCGCACGTCATGGCGCAGGCCGTCACCCAGCTGTGGCCCGGCGCCCGCTACGCCATCGGGCCGCCGATCGAGGACGGCTTCTACTACGACTTCGACCTGCCGGGCGGGGCCCACTTCAGCGACGACGACCTCGGGCGGATCGAGGAGCGCATGCGGTCCATCGTCGCCGAGGACCAGCCGTTCGTGCGCGAGGAGCACTCCGTCGCCGAGGGGCTCGAGCTGTTCGCCGACCAGCCGTACAAGACCGAGATCATCTCGGGGGTGGACGCCTCGGAGGGGGCGGCGGAGGGCGTGGTGTCCGCCTACCGCAACAGCCCGGAGTTCGTCGACCTGTGCCGGGGCCCGCACGTGCCGACCACGGCCCGCCTCGGCCACTTCAAGCTGCTCAAGGTGGCCGCCGCCTACTGGCGTGGCGACGAGCACCGCCCGCAGCTGCAGCGGATCTACGGCACGGCCTGGGAGTCCGCCGCGGCCTTGAAGGACCACCTGCACCGCCTCGAGGAGGCCGAGAAGCGCGACCACCGGCGGCTCGGCGCCGAGCTCGACCTGTTCCACTTCCCCCCGGAGATCGGCGGCGGCCTGCCGGTGTTCCATCCGAAGGGCGGACTGGTCCGCAAGCTGATGGAGGACTACTCCCGCGCCGAGCACGAGGCCGCCGGCTACGAGTTCGTCTACACCCCGCACCTGGCCAGGTCGACGCTGTTCGAGATCTCGGGCCACCTCGGCTGGTACGCCGAGGGCATGTACCCCCCGATGGAGCTCGAGGGGGCGACGTACTACCCCAAGCCGATGAACTGCCCGATGCACATCCTCGTGTACAAGTCTCGGCAGCGCTCCTACCGCGAGCTGCCGCTGCGGCTGTTCGAGTTCGGCACCGTCTACCGCTTCGAGCGCTCGGGCGTGCTCAACGGCCTGCTGCGGGCCCGGGGCTTCACCCAGGACGACAGCCACATCTTCTGCGCCCGCGACCAGCTGGCGGGTGAGCTGGCGTCGCTGCTCGGGTTCGTGCTGCGACTGCTGCGGACCTTCGGGCTCACCGAGTTCGAGGCGGAGCTGGCGACCCGGCCGGAGAAGTACGTGGGCCGGCCCGAGGAGTGGGACGAGGCCACCGCCGCGCTGCGCTCGGCGCTCGAGGCGGCGGAGGTCCCCTACGTGGTGGCGGAGGGCGAGGGCGCCTTCTACGCCCCCAAGATCGACGTCCACGTGCGCGACGCCATCGGCCGGCGCTGGCAGGTCTCGACCCTCCAGGTCGACTTCCAGCTGCCCCAGCGCTTCGAGATGGAGTACGTCGGGGCGGACAACGAGCGGCACCGGCCGTTCATGATCCACCGGGCGCTGTTCGGCTCGATCGAGCGCTTCTTCGGGATCCTGATCGAGCACTACGCCGGCGCCTTCCCCACCTGGCTGGCGCCCGAGCAGGTCCGGGTGCTGCCGGTCACCGACGACCACCAGGCCTACGCCGACCGCATCGCCGACCGCCTGCGCGGCGACGGCCTGCGCGTCGCGGTGACCTCGGCGGAGGAGACCCTCGGGGCCCGCGTCCGGCGGGGCAGGCTCGAGAAGATCCCCTACGTGCTGGTCGTCGGCGACGAGGACGTCGAGGCCGGGACGGCCGGGGTCAACGCCCGTGGCGTCGAGCGGGTCCGCCGCGGCGTGCCCATCGCCGAGTTCGCGGAGGCCGTCCGGGCCGAGGTCGCCGGCCGGCTGGCGACGGCGGGCGCGTGAGCGGGCTGGACCAGCTCTGGGCCGGCTGGCGCTCGGCGTACATCGAGGGGGCGACCGCCGCTGCGGCGCCGGGCGGCGAGGAGCCGTGCGTGTTCTGCCGGATCCTCACCAGCGGCGAGCCCGACGAGGTCACCCACGTCCTGTGGCGCCACCCCGGTGGCGGCGCCGTCGCCCTGCTCAACGCCTACCCCTACACGAGCGGCCACCTCATGGTGATGCCGTCCCGCCACGTCCGCCGCCTCGACGGGCTGTCGCCGGACGAGTCGGCGGCGCTGTGGGAGGGCATCGGCCTGGCGGCCCGGGCCATCGAGACGGCCTACCGGCCGGAGGGCCTCAACCTCGGCGCCAACCTGGGCCGGGCGGCCGGCGCCGGCATCCCGGACCACCTGCACTTCCATGCCCTCCCACGCTGGGTGGGGGACACCAACTTCACCACCGCCGTCGCCGGGCTCCGGGTCCTGCCCGAGGCGCTCGGGGACACCGCGGCCCGGCTGCGGGCCGCCTGGCCCTGACGGCACCGGCCGTCCGGCCGGGGCGGCCGGGGACGGGGGACCCTGGTCCGGGGGTGGGCCGGTGGTAGCGTCGAGCACGCCCGGGCGCAGGCGCGCCGGGTGGAGGAGCGTGACCCAAGGTGCTCGACGGTCGATTCCGCCGCGGGGTGGATCGGTGTGTGCGACCCTTCGGCGCGGCCCTGGTGCGGACCGGCGTGTCCCCCGACGTGCTCACCGCCACCGGCCTGCTGCTGGCGGTGCCCACGGCGTGGGCGATCGGCAGCGGCCGCCTCCTGCTCGGCCTGGCGCTCCTCATCTTCTCGGCGGTGCCCGACCTGCTCGACGGGGCGCTGGCCAAGGCCGCCGGCCGGGCCACCGTACGGGGCGCCTTCTTCGACTCGGTCAGCGACCGGGTGACCGACACCCTGGTCCTCGGCGGGGTCGCCTGGTACCTCCAGGACCGCGACGGCGGCCACGCCTTCGCCCTCCCGCTCGCCGTCCTCGGCGCCTCGCTGCTGATCTCCTACCAGCGGGCCAAGGCCGAGTCGCTCGGCTTCGACGCCAAGGGCGGCCTGATGGAGCGGGCCGAGCGGATCGTGGTGCTCTGCGTCGGCCTCGCCTTCCCGGTGCTGCTACTGCCGGTGCTGTGGGTGATGCTGGCGCTGACGCTGGTCACCGCCGGGCAGCGCTTCGTGAAGGTGTGGCGGCAGGCGAGCGTCGACGTGCCCGCCCCGGCCCGGCGGTGGGCGCCGACGGGCAGCCGCCCCCGGCGTACCTGGCTGGAGGTGGCCGAGCGCCGCCGCGTGGAGGTCAGCGAGCGTCGCTACGCCCGGGGCACGCACCGCAGCGGTGCCGCCTCCCGGTGGCGGGAGCGCCGCATCGAGCGCCAGCGCCGGCGGGCGGACGGCGATCCGGACCTCGGCCTCAGCCGCTGGCGCGGTAGCCGCCGGCCCTGAGCACGCCGCCCTCCGCCGAGGCCCGCCCTCCGGGCCCGACCCCGACCCGGGCCCCGCGCCGCCCGGCCGGTTGGCGTCCCGCCCGGTTGCGCCCGGGCGCCCGGCGCCCGGCGCAGCTGCTCGCCCTGCAGGCGGGCGCCGAGCTGCTCACCGTCCTGCCGCCGGCGGTGGGGCGCCTCGGGACCGAGGCCATCTGGCGGGCCGTCGGCCGGGTGCCCTGGCCGGCGCCGCTGCCCGGATCCGCCGCCCTCGCCGCGCGCCGGGCGGCGCTGGTCGCCCACCTCCGGCGGATCTGCGGACCCGGTGCGACCGGCGCCGAGCTCGACGCCCTGGTCGGCGACGCGCTGGCGTCCTACGGGCGCTACTGGGCCGAGAGCCTGCGGCTCCCGCACCTGTCGCGCGAGGTCGTGCTGGCGGACTTCGCCGTCGACGGGATGGAGCACATCGACGCCGCCCTGGCCGCCGGGCGCGGCGCCGTGCTCGCCCTCCCGCACCTCGGCGGGTGGGACTGGGGCGGCAGCTACCTGGCCACCGCCGGGTACCCGACCAGCGTCGTCATGGAGATGCTCCGGCCCCCGGAGGTGTTCACCTGGTTCGCCGACCTCCGCCGCCGGCTCGGCCTGGAGGTGATCGCCGTCGGCCCCGACGCCGCCCGCGACTCGGTGGCGGCCCTCGCCGCCAACCGCCTCCTCTGCCTGGTGGCCGACCGGGTCGTCCCCGGCGTGACCGGGGTACCCGTGGACTTCTTCGGCGCCCCCGCCCTCCTGCCCCCCGGGCCGGTCGCCCTGGCGCTTCGCACGGGCGCCCCGCTGATCCCCCTGGCCGTCTACTTCCGGTCCGGCAGCCCCGGCCACCGGGCGGTCGTCCGCCCGCCGATGCGCCTCGAGCGGGCCGGGGCGTTCCGCCAGGACGTCACCGCCGGCACCCAGGCCCTGGCACGCGAGCTCGAGGGGCTCATCCGGGCGGCCCCGACCCAGTGGCACGTGCTCCAGCCGATCTGGGACGACGACACCCCGGCGGCGCCGGGCTGAGCCCGCCGCCGGGGCGGGGTCCTCGGGCGGCCAGGGGCAGGGTCGTCAGGCGGCCCGGTCGGCGCGGCGGCGGCCCGCCAGCCGGCCCCCGTGGCGCTGGTCGTCGCGCCGCTGACCCGTCACCAGCGGTGAGCGGCTGAGCTCGAGGATGCCGCCGACGAGGACCAGCATGGCGAGGACCTCCACGGCCACGAGGCCCCCGCCGCGCAACGACTCGTCGAACACGACGATGGCGAGGACCACGCTCACCACCGGGTTGACGATGGTGGTCACCGGCTTGGCCACCGCCAGCGCCCCCGCCCGGAGCGCCTGCTGCTGGAGCAGGACGCTCAGCATCCCGGCGATGATCATGGCGTAGGGCTCCCAGCCGGTGAGCAGGTGCACGATGCCGCCGTTGACGCGGTCGGTCGTCGCCTTGACCAGCACGGCGGTGACGCTGTACCCGATGCCGGAGGCGAGGGCGAACAGCGTCGTCCGCCGCAGCGACCCGCCGCGCCGGGCGCCGAGCACCAGGCCGATCAGGGCGGCGGCGACGACGGCCCCGGTGACGGCCCAGGTCCCGGGGGGAACGGTGAGGCGGCCGCCGTGGGGCCGCCCGACGCCGAGGAGGATGCCCAGCCCGACGCAGATCGCCGCCGCCCCGAGCAGCTCCCGGCGGTCCAGGCCGAGGCCGAGCCACGCCGCCGACAGGAACAGGGTGAAGGGCAGCTCGGTGACGAGCAGGGGCTGGACCAGGGCCAGCTCGCCCTCGTGCAGGGCGGCGGCCTGGAACAGGAAGCTCAGCGTGAGCGCCCCGATGGCGCCGAGGTACTCGGGACGACGCGCCAGGTAGAGGGCAAGGCGGAGTCCCTTGGCCTCCTCCGGCGGTGCCTTCTTGGCGGCGTCCCACTGGATCGTCGCCGAGGCGGCGTTGGTCACCGCCGTGAGCAGGGAGAAGATCAGCGTGAGGGCGAGGGTCACGGCTCCCGCCCGGCTCTACCGGGCCGCCGCAGGAAGGCTGCCCCGCGCGGCGGACGCGCACGAGCCCGCCCGGGCGGGCGTGCGCCCCAGGTCGGCGAGCAGGGCGAGGAGCTGGGCGGCGGCGTCACCGCCGAACAGGTCGAGGCCGCGCCGCACCTGCTCCTCGCGCAGAGGACCGGGCCGGCTGACCCGGTCGAGGACCGGCACCAGGTAGCGGTCGTCGTCGACCACGACGCTCACCCCGAGGGCGGCCATGGCCATGGCGTCGTCACGCCCGTGGCCGGCGATCGGGCGGAAGACCACGACCGGCAGGCCGGCGGCGAGCGCCTCCTTGGAGGTGAGGCCGCCGGCGTTGTCGACCAGCACGTCGGCGTCGGCCATGAGCGCCGCCATGTCGTCGACCCAGCCGAGCGCCGTGATCCCCGCTGACGCCAGCCGCCTCCGCAGCTCCTCGTTGGTGCCGCAGACGACGACCGGCCGCCAGCCGGGCGCGGCGGCGATGAGCCGGGCGGCGCGCTCGACCGGGCCGAGCCCGAGCGAGCCCGCCACGAGCAGGGCGACGCGGGCGCCGGCGCGCCGGCGGGGCCGGATCTCCCCGTCGCGCCGGGACGGGTCGAAGGCCGGGCGCACGACGGGGCCGCAGCAGCGCACCGGGGCGGACGTCCGCTGCCCCAGGGCGCCGGCCACCACCGGCGAGATGCACAGGTAGCCGTCGGTGGCCGGGTGCAGCCACAGCTCGTGGACGCCGAAGGTGGTCACGAAGGTGACCACCGGGACCGGGAGCGAGCCCTCGCTGCGCAACCGCCCGAGCGCCTGGGATGCGATGTGGTAGGTCGACACCACGACGTCGGGGCGGAACTCCCGCACCACCCGCCGGAGGCCGGCCATCGCTGCCAGGGCGGGAATGCCGACCCGCTCGCCGCCGTCCTGGGGTGCCTTGAAGAAGATGCGGTAGATCCCGTCGTAGAGCCACGGCGCCCGCTGGACCATCCAGGGGTAGAGGTGGGCGAGCCACTGGCCGCTCGGCCCGACCATCAGGTCGTTGAGGTCCTCGACGCGCGTCTCGTGGCCGGCGGCCCCGAGCCGCTGGGCCACCTCCCGGCTCACCTGGACGTGGCCGCTCCCCATGGCGGCCGTGACGAGCAGCACCCGTGCCGGTGCGGCGCCGCCGTCGACGCGGCCGCCGCCGCCCAGCTCCTCGGCGGGGATCGTCGGCTGGACCATCGGGCGCTCTCCTCGGGTGGCGATCTGGGGTCCGGTCGCGCCCGGTGGGGGGCCCGGGCGGGACGAGCCAGTACCACACGTACCCCGGACCGGCGCCTCACCCAAACCCGGGAGCGCGCGGGTGTGCGTAGCCTCCCGGCGTGCGCGTCGGTCTCGTCTGCCCCTACAGCCTGACGCTGCCCGGCGGCGTCCAGGCGCAGGTGCTCGGGCTCGGGCGCGTCCTCCGGCGCCGGGGGATCGACGCCCGGATCCTCGCTCCCTGCGACGGACCGCCGCCCGAACCGGCGGTCACCGCCCTCGGCAACTCCGTCCCGGCCGTCGGCAACGGGTCCATGGCGGCTATCGCCCCGGACCCCTCGGCGGCGTTGCGCACGTTGCGGGTCCTGCGCGACGAGGCCTTCGACGTCGTGCACCTGCACGAGCCGTTCGTCCCCGGCCCGACCCTCACCGCCCTCGTCGTCCGCCCGGGACCGCTCGTCGGCACCTTCCACCGGGCCGGCGTCAGCGGCTGGTACCAGCTGCTGAGACCGCTGAGCCGTTGGAGCGTCGACCACCTCGACGTGCGGGTCGCCGTCTCCGAGGCGGCGGCGACGACGGCGCGCGCCACCTTCGGTGGCGACTACACCGTGCTCTGGAACGGGATCGACGTCGAGCAGTTCGCCGGCGTCCCCCCGTGGCCGGCGCCCGGGCCGACGGTGCTGTTCGTCGGGCGCCACGAGGAGCGCAAGGGCCTGGCCGTCCTGCTCGACGCCGCCGTCCGGCTCCCCGCCGAGGTGACGGTGTGGGTGGCGGGGGAGGGGCCGCAGACCGCCGCCCTGCGCGCCGGCGGGCGGCGGGCCGGGGCGACCGTCGAGTGGCTGGGGCCGATCGGCGAGGGCGAGAAGCTCCGGCGACTGGCCGCTGCCGACGTGTTCTGCGCCCCGTCGCTGCACGGCGAGAGCTTCGGCGTGGTCCTCCTCGAGGCGCTGGCCGCGGGGGCGGCCGTCGTCGCCAGCGACCTGGCCGGCTACCGCAACGTGGTGCGATCCGGCATCGACGGGCTGCTCACCCCGCCCGGCGACGCCGACGCGCTGGCGCATGCCATCACCCGGGCGCTGGAGGAGGGCGGCCGGGCCGGGCCGCTCCCGGCGGCGGGCCGGGAGCGGGCGGCGGCCTTCGGCATGGACCGGCTCGCCTCCCGCTACCTGGAGCTGTACGAGCGGGCCGTCGCCGCTGCCGGTCGGCGGCGCTGAGGGGCGCTCGCGCCGCCAGGTCGTGCTCCCCGGGCCCGCCGGGCCCCGCCGCGGCACGGCCGGCAGGGCGCCGGGGCGGCCCGTGGCCGGCGTCCTCTAGTCTGGGCCGCCGATGTGGCAGCGACGCGGGAGCACGGGAGCGGGCCGGCGCAGACCGGTCCCCGCCGGGGTGGACCGGCCTTGACCTCCGTGCGCGTCGCCCGCAGCAGCCTGCCGGAGCCGGCGGCCGACAAGCCGCTGCCGCTCACCCCGCCACTCCCGTGGAAGCGGCTGCTCGGCACCGCCGCGCTGCTGCCGTCCCTGGTCGCCGGCGTCGTCGCCGGGGTCGTGGGCGGGGCGGTGGCCGGGCCGGTCGTCTTCGTCGCCGTCGGCGGGGCGGTCGTCGCCTGGGTGTGGCGCCAGTCCGCCCGCCCCGAGGCCATCGGGCTCGGTGGCCGCCCCGCCGACCCGGTACGCGACGCCCGCCTCATCAACCTGGTGGAGGGGCTCTGCGCCAGCGCCGGCGTACGCCTCCCCGACCTCTGGATCATCGACGCCTCCGGACTCAACCTCGCCGTCGGGGGCCGCAACCCGACGAAGGCGGCGATCGTCGTCACCAGCGGGCTGCTCCAGCACCTCGACCGCGTGGAGCTCGAGGGGATGCTCGCCTCCGGCGTGATCGCCATCCGCCGCGACGCCGTCGCCGGCCCGAGCATCGCCGCGGTGACGGGCATCAGCGTCAACGTCGCCGTCGGCCTCGGCCGCGACATCCTGCTGGACGCCGCGGCTGTGCGCCTCACGCGCTACCCGCCCGGCCTCCGTGCCGCGCTGCAGGCGCTCCTCGAGCGGGGGACCGCCGTCCCCGGGGTACCACGACGCGCTGCCCACCTGTGGCTTGCCGATCCCACCGACGCCCCGGCCCTGCCGGCCTACCGGCGTCCGCTGCGCGAGCGGATCGACGCTCTCACCGAGCTGTAGGCCCCGGCGCGTGCGGGCGCGACCCGCCGGCACATCGAACTGCTGTTCGGCTCGCCGCAGCCGTAGAATCAGCGTATGTCTGCACCCTCCGAGGACTCGTCGTCCCGCACCACCGGCACCGACCTGGTCAAGCGCGGCCTGGCCGAGATGCTGCGCAACGGCGTGATCATGGATGTGGTCGACGCCGAGCAGGCGAAGGTCGCCGAGGACGCCGGTGCCGTGGCGGTGATGGCATTGGAGCGGGTCCCGGCGGACATCCGACGCGACGGCGGGGTCGCCCGCATGAGCGACCCTGCCCTGATCGAGGGCATCAAGGCCGCCGTCTCCATCCCGGTGATGGCCAAGGCGCGGATCGGCCACTTCGCCGAGGCGCAGGTCCTCGAGACGCTCGGCATCGACTACATCGACGAGAGCGAGGTGCTCACCCCCGCCGACGAGGCGCACCACATCGACAAGTGGAAGTTCACCGCCCCGTTCGTCTGCGGTGCCACCAACCTCGGTGAGGCCCTCCGGCGCATCTCCGAGGGTGCCGCCATGATCCGCTCCAAGGGCGAGGCCGGTACCGGCGACATCGTCCAGGCCGTCCGGCACCTCCGGGCGATCCTCGGCGACATCCGCAAGATCACCCAGGCCGACTCGGCGGAGATCTACGGCTGGGCCAAGGACCTGCGGGCGCCGGTCGCCCTGGTGCGTGAGATCGCCGAGACGGGGCACCTGCCCGTGCCGCTGTTCTGCGCCGGCGGGATCGCCACCCCGGCGGACGCCTCGCTGGTCATGCAGCTCGGCGCCGAGGCGGTGTTCGTCGGGTCCGGCATCTTCAAGAGCTCCGACCCGGCCCGCTTCGCCCGGGCGATCGTCGAGGCCACCACCCACTTCGAGGACCCGACCGTCGTGGCCAAGGTCAGCGCCGGCCTGGGCGAGGCGATGCGCGGCCAGGATGCGGGGTCGGTGGAGACCCGGCTCGCCGAGCGGGGCTGGTAGCACGGTGCCGCCAGGTGGCGTACCCCAAGACCGTCGGCGTCCTGGCCCTGCAGGGCGACTCGCGCAACCACCTCTCGCTCCTCGCTGAGCTCGGCGTCACCGGCGTCCCGGTGCGCACCCCCGAGCAGCTGGGGGCCGTCGACGCCCTCGTGCTGCCGGGCGGCGAGTCGACCGCCATCTCGCTCCTGCTCGAGACCTCCGGGCTGCTCGAGCCGCTGCGCGCCCGCCTGGCGGAGGGGATGCCGGCGCTGGGTACCTGCGCCGGGATGATCCTGCTGGCGCGCGAGGTGACCGACGGTCGACCCGACCAGCACCACCTCGACGCCCTCGACGTCGTGGTCCGGCGCAACGCCTTCGGCCGCCAGGTCGACTCGTTCGAGGCGGACCTGGACGTGCGGGGCATCGACGGTCCCCCGCTGCACGCCGTGTTCATCCGGGCGCCCGTCGTCGAGAACGCCGGCGACGGCGTGGAGGTGCTGGCCTCGGTGGCCCGCGCCGACGGCGCCGAGCGCCCGGTCGTCTGCCGGGAGGGCCCGGTGATGGTCGCCGCCTTCCACCCCGAGCTCACCGGCGATCCCCGCCTGCACCAGTTGTTCCTGGAGCGGGCGGGGGACTGAGACCACAAGGAGGAGCCAACCATGTCCGGCCACAGCAAGTGGGCGACGATCAAGCACAAGAAGGGCGCGGCCGACAAGGCACGCGGGAAGCTGTTCGCCAAGCTGATCCGCCAGGTCGAGGTGGCAGCCCGCGAGGGCGGGGGCGACCCCGACAGCAACCCGACCCTGCGGACGATGTTCCAGAAGGCGCGGGAGGCCTCGGTCCCCCTCGACACCATCGACCGGGCCATCAAGCGGGGCACCGGCGAGCTCGAGGGTGTCCGCTACGAGCAGATCGCCTACGAGGGCTACGCCCCGTGCGGCGTGGCCGTCATCGTCGAGGTCCTGACCGACAACCGCAACCGCACCGGCGCCGAGGTCCGCTCGGCGTTCTCGAAGAACGGCGGCTCGATGGCCGAACCCGGCGCCGTGTCGTGGCAGTTCGGGCGCAAGGGCGTCATCCTCGTGCCCAAGGCGCCGGCGGGGCGCGGCCCGGTCACCGAGGACGAGCTGATGCTCGTGGTGCTCGACGCCGGTGCCGAGGACATCGCCGAGGCGGGGGAGGAGTCGTGGCAGGTGACCACACCGCCCACCGAGCTCAACGCCGTGCGCGCCGCGCTCGACGAGGCGGGCATCCCGGCCGAGTCGACCGAGCTCAGCATGGTCCCGACCACGGTCGTCGCCCTCGACAGCGAGGCCGACGCCAAGAAGGTCCTGCGCCTGATCGACGTGCTCGAGGACCACGACGACGTCCAGAACGTCTACGCCAACTTCGACATCCCCGACTCGGTGCTCGAGCTGGTGGAGGCGTGACCGACGGGGGGCGGCCGCCGGAGGACGGTCCGGGGGTGCTGCAGCGCCCGGTCGGCTCCCGGCACCCGGGGCGGGGCGACGAGGCGCCGGGCTTCCGGCTCGACGGCACCGGCGGGCGGAGCTACGCCCTCGAGGACTACCGGGGCGAGCCGGTGGTGCTCGTGTTCTACCCGGCGGACCACTCCCCGGTCTGCACCCAGCAGCTGCGCTCGTACTCCGAGGACCTCGGGTTGTTCGAGGAGCTCGGCGCCGCCGTCCTCTGCCTGTCACCGCAGGACGTGGCGACCCACGAGGAGTTCTCCCGGCTGCACGACCTGAAGGTGCCGCTGCTGGCCGACACCGGCAAGGCCGTCGGGCGGGCCTACGACGTGCTGGGGCCGCTCGGGTTCTACCGGCGGTCGATCTTCGTCGTCGGACCGGACGGCGTGGTCCGCTTCGCCCGTCGGTCCCTGACGAGCCTGACCTTCATGCCCGCCGACCAGCTCGCCCAGACGGTCCGCGAGGCGATGGCGGCCACCGGCTAGATTCCGAACGCATGTTCGCCCTCGGGATCGACCCCGGCCTGTCCCGCTGCGGCTACGGCGCGGTGCGCGCCGCCGGCGGGAGCCTGGTCGCCGAGGCCTACGGGCACCTGTCGACGCCGCCGTCGGACCCGCTGGCGGAGCGCCTCGGCGTGCTCCTCGGCGACCTGGAGGCGCTCGTCGCCGAGCTGCGCCCGGACGCGGTGGTGGTCGAGCGGGTGCTGTTCCAGGTCAACGCCCGCACGGCGATGTCGGTCGGCCAGGCGAGCGGGCTCGCCCTCGCGGCGGCGGCGCGTGCCGGCTGCCCGGTGGTCGAGTACAGCCCCAACGAGGTCAAGCTGGCGGTGACCGGGGACGGGTCCGCCGGCAAGGCGCAGGTGCAGCGCATGGTCGCGACCCTCCTCGGCCTGCCCGCCGTCGTCGGCCCGCCCGACCGGGCCGACGCCCTGGCGCTCGCCGTGTGCCACCTGAGCGGCGCCCGGCTCCGGCAGGCGGCATCCGTGGCGTCCGGGGCGTACGGGGCTTCCGTGGCGCCCGGGGCGGGAAGGAGCGGGCGGTGATCGGCTCCCTGCGGGGCGTGCTGGTCGAGCGGACCCGCCGGGGGGACCACGCCCTCGAGCTGCTCGTGGAGGTGGGCGGCGTCGGCTACCGGGTGGTCGCGCCGACCCGGACCCTCGCCATGGGTCCCGAGCCGGGCGAGGCCATCTTCCTGCACATCCACACCCATGTGCGCGAGGACGCCCTCACCCTGTACGGGTTCCCGACCCGCGACGAGCGGGACTGCTTCGAGCAGCTCATCGGCGCTCGCGGGGTGGGGCCATCGGGGGCGGTGACCATGCTGTCGGTGCACAGCCCCGCCGGGCTGCGGCGGGCGGTCGCCACCGACGATGCCGACGCCCTCGTGCTGGTCCCCGGTGTCGGCCCGAAATCGGCCGCCCGCCTCCTGCCCGAGCTCAAGGCCCGGCTGGACCTCGACGCGGCGGTGGATCTCGAGGCCGTCGACGGCGCCGGCGCCGCCGCCGGGTCGGCCCGCCAGGACCTGCGTGTCGCCCTCGCCGGCCTCGGCTACGGCGCCGACGAGATCCGCCAGGTGGTGGCCGGGCTCCCCGAGGAAGGGCGGGTGGAGGACCTGCTGCGCCTGGCGTTGCGCGACCTGGCGGCGGCCCGGTGAGGGAGGAGGCCGTCGAGCGGGCGGTCGCCCGGGCCGTCGCGCCGGTCGCCGACCCGGTCGAGTCGGCCGAGGAGGTCACCCTCCGCCCCAAACGCCTCGCCGACTTCGTCGGCCAGCCCGAGCTCAAGGAGCACCTCGGGATCGTGCTCGAGGCCGCGCGGCGCCGGTCCCAGCCGAGCGACCACGTGCTGCTCGCCGGTCCGCCCGGGCTCGGCAAGACCTCGATGGCCGGCATCATCGCCCACGAGATGGACGCCAGCCTGCGGATCACGTCCGGGCCGGCGCTGGTGCGGGCCGGGGACCTCGCCGCCATCCTCACCAACCTCGCCGAGGGCGACGTGCTGTTCGTCGACGAGATCCACCGGCTCGGACGGGCGGTGGAGGAGATCCTCTACCCGGCGATGGAGGACTTCCAGCTCGACATCGTCCTCGGCAAGGGGCCCTCGGCCCGGACGATCCGCCTGGACCTCCCGCGCTTCACCCTCGTCGGCGCCACGACCCGCACCGGGCTGATCACCGGCCCCCTCCGGGACCGCTTCGGCTTCACCGCCCGCCTCGACTACTACTCCTCGACCGACCTCGACGCCATCGTCACCCGCTCCGCCGGGATCCTCGGCGTCGACATCGAGCCGGCCGGCGCCGCCGAGATCGCCCGGCGCAGCCGGGGCACCCCCCGCATCGCCAACCGCCTCCTCAAGCGGGTCCGGGACTTCGCCGAGGTCCGCGGCGACGGGGCCGTGACCTTCCCGGTCGCCCGGGAGGGGCTGCGGGTCTTCGGCGTCGACGAGCTGGGCCTCGACAAGGTCGACCGGGCGATCCTCGACGCGGTGTGCGCCCGCTTCGGCGGGGGGCCGGTGGGCCTGTCGACGCTGGCGGTCAGCGTGGGGGAGCAGCCCGAGACCGTCGAGGAGGTCTACGAGCCGTTCCTGCTGCAGCTCGGGCTGCTCATGCGCACCCCCAAGGGCCGGGTGGCGACCCCGGCCGCCTTCCAGCACCTCGGCCTGACGGGACCGCCGGCCGGCGGTCCCGGCTCCGGGGGTGCCGCGCCGGGGTTGTTCGATCCCGCCGAGCCCTGAGCGTCTTGGTAGGTTCGTCCGCCCACATGGACGTGCCCACCTACGACCTCCCGGACTCGGCGATCGCCCAGACGCCTGCCGAGCCCCGCGACGCCGCCCGGCTCCTCGTCGCCGGCGGGGGTGCCGACCCGGCCGCCACCGCCCGCCACCGGCGGGTGGCCGACCTGCCCGACGAGCTCGCGGCGGGCGACGTGCTGGTGGTCAACACCTCCCGCGTCCTGCCCGCCCGCCTCCGCCTGCGCAAGGCGACCGGCGGTGCCGCCGAGGTGCTGCTCCTCGAACCCGAGCCCACCGCCGGCGGTCCGCCCGGCGGGTCGCCCGCGTCGCCCGGCGGGGAGCCGTTGCGCTGGCGGGCGCTGGTGCAGCCGGGCCGGCGCCTCGCGCCCGGCACCCCGCTGTTCGCCGGCGGCCGGGCGCCGGTGGCCGAGGTGGGGGAGCGCCTGGCCGACGGGATGCGGGCCGTGCGGCTCCTGCCGGCGCCCGGTCAGACCCTCGAGGCGCTGCTGGCCGGGATCGGGACGGTGCCGCTGCCGCCCTACATCCACACCGCCCTCGCCGACCCGGAGCGCTACCAGACCGTCTACGCCGAGCGGCCCGGGTCCGTCGCGGCCCCCACCGCCGGGCTGCACCTCACCGACGAGGTCCTCGCCCGCTGCCGTGACCGGGGCGTCGCCGTGGCGTCGGTCGACCTCGCCGTCGGGCTGGGCACGTTCCGGCCGGTGACGGCCGAGCGGGTGGAGGACCACGAGATGCACGAGGAGCGCTACCACGTGCCCGAGGCCACCCTGGCCGCCTGTGCGGCGGCGCAGCGGGTCGTGGCGGTGGGCACGACGGTCGTGCGGGCGCTGGAGACGGCGGCGGCGACGGGCCGGACCTCGGGGCGCAGCGACCTGTTCATCCGCCCGGGCCACACCTGGCGTGCCGTGGACGCACTGCTCACCAACTTCCACCAGCCCCGCTCCACGCTGCTGCTGCTCGTCGAGGCCTTCGTCGGTCCCCGTTGGCGGGACCTGTACGCACTGGCGCTGGCGGAGGGCTACCGGTTCTTGTCGTTCGGGGACGCCATGCTCCTCACCGGCGGGCGGTCGAGCGGCGGCGGCCGATGACGGCGGCGGTGGTGACGGTCGAGGCGTGCGACGGCCTGGCCCGGGCGGCGACGGTCGCCATCGGGGAGCGGCGCTTCGAGACACCGTGTTTCATGCCGGTCGGGACCCGGGGTGCGGTCCGCCTCCTCGACGGCACCGACCTCGACGGGCTGGCTCCCGAGGTGGTGCTCGCCAACACCTACCACCTCATGCTGCGACCCGGCGCGGAGGTGGTGGCGGACCTGGGCGGCCTGCACCGCTTCACCGGCTGGGGCGGTCCGATGCTGACCGACTCCGGCGGCTACCAGGTGTTCTCCCTCTCCCCGGCGGTCGACGACGAGGGCGCCACCTTCCGCTCCACCTACGACGGCTCCCGCCAGCGTCTCACCCCCGAGTCGGCGGTGGCGGTCCAGGAGCGCCTGGGCGCCGACATCCAGATGGTGCTCGACGTGTGCACCGGCCTGCCCGCCCCCGACGAGCAGGTCCGCCGCGACCTCGACCGCACGCTGGCCTGGGCGGAGCGGGCCCGGCCGGTCCACCGTCGGCCGGGTCAGGCGCTCTTCGGGATCGTCCAGGGAGGGATCCGCCCCGACTGGCGGGCCGAGGCGGCCGAGCGCCTGCGGGCCCTGGAGTTCGACGGGTACGGCATCGGCGGCCTGTCGGTCGGCGAGCCCCGCCACGAGATGCTCCCGGCGGTGGCCGCCAGCACCGCCGCCCTGCCCGCCGACCGACCCCGCTACCTCATGGGCGTCGGTGACCCCGTGTCGCTCGTCGAGGCGGTGGCCCTCGGGGTCGACATGTTCGACTGCGTCCTGCCGACCCGGCTGGCCCGGCACGGGACGGCCCTGACCTCGACCGGGCGACTCTCGGTGCGGGCCGCCCGCTACGCCCGCGACGACGGACCGCTCGACCCGGCGTGTGGGTGCCCCGTGTGCGCTCGGTGGAGCCGCGGCTACCTCCGGCACCTGCTGGTCGTCGGGGAGCCGACCGCCGGGCGGCTGCTCACCCGCCACAACCTCGCCTGGCTGATCGGGCTGGTGCGCTCCATCCGGAAGGCGATCGTGGCGGGTACGCTCGACGAGTTGCGCGCGGCCATAGGCGCCACCTGGGAGCCCGGAATGGTGCGCTAAGGTCCCTCGACCCTGCTCCGAGAGCTTTGTTACCCATGCACCTCGTCCTCCTCACCACCCTCTTCGCCGCCGTGGCGAGCAAGGCCTCGACCCCCGCCAAGGCGTCAGCCGGGGGGTCGTCGTTCTTCCTGATCGTCCTCCTTGCGCTGGCGGTGCTCTACTTCTTCGTGCTGCGCCCGCGCCAGCGCAAGGCCCGCCAGCAGCAGGGCGGTCGGAGCAACCTCGAGGTGGGTGACGACGTGATCTCCGCCGGGGGCATCCTCGGGCGCATCGTGGCCATCGACGGCGACGAGATCGTCGTCGAGGTCGGCCCGGGCACGACGATGACCTTCTGGCGCCGGGCGGTCAACCTCCGCAGCTCCGTCGCCGGGGCGCCGCCGGGCGCCACCATGGCCCCGCCGCCGCCCCCTCCCGAGGAGCCGGTCGACGACCACTACGGCATCGACCACCGCTACGACGACGGCGAAGACGGCACCGGCAGCGAGCCCTCCGGGCACTTCGGCACCCCGGAGGAGCCCTCCGACGGTGCTGCCGACGCCGACGGCGGGCCGGCCCAACCGATCTACGACCCGGGTGCGCAACCGAGCAGCGACCCGTGGGGAACCGCGCCACAGGGCGAGGGGACCGAGAGCTCCGGGTCCCCCGAGGGGCGCTGAGCGTGAAGCGGCGTGGCCTCTGGGTCTCGCTGATCGGGATCATGCTGGTGGCCGGGGCGGCCATCGGCGGCACGTTCGCCGCCGGACGCTCGATCCTGCTCGGCCTCGATCTGCGCGGTGGGGTGTCGGTGGTGCTCAAGCCCCAGGGCAAGGTGACCCCGACGGTCCTCAACCAGGCCATCTCGATCATCGACCGTCGGGTCAACGGGCTCGGCGTCTCCAACTCGTCGGTGACCCGCCAGGGCAACGACATCTCCATCGAGCTGCCCGGCGCCAAGAACTCCCAGCAGGCGCTCGGTGTCATCGGCGCCACCGCCCAGCTGTACTTCCGGCCGGTCTACTGCGAGCTGCCGGCGTACACGCCGGCGAAGACGGCCGCGGCCAAGGCCAAGGCCAAGGCGGAGGCAGCGGCGAAGAAGCTGTCGCAGTCCACCTGCACAGCCGCCAACGCCAGTGCGAGCACCGCTGCGATCCCGTCGACCTCGCCCGACCAGGACAACCCGAAGAGCACGGTGCTGCTTCCCTCGTCGCCGGACATGGGCGTCAACGGGGCGCGCTGGCTGCTCGGGCCGGCCACCGGCCAGGCGGGCATCAAGCAGGCGCTGTCGGGCACGATCGTCAAGAGCGCGGCGGCGGTGACCAACTCGCAGAACAACCAGCTCGCCGTCCAGGTGGTGCTGACCAACAAGGGCCTGAAGCTCTGGAACAAGGTCGCCAAGGTCCGCAACCAGACCTACATCCCGGCCTCCTCGGCCAACCCCAACCCCTCGGAGCCGTTCAGCTCCCAGGAGGCCATCGAGCTCGACGGGGTGACGGAGGCGGCGCCGACGATCCAGAACGCGGTCTTCAACGGCCCGATGCAGATCTCGGGGACCTTCACCAGCAAGCAGGCCTCCGACCTGGCCACCGAGCTCAACTACGGGTCCCTGCCGGTCCGCTTCAACCCCCAGACGGTCCAGACGGTGTCCGCCCAGCTCGGCTCGGCGTCGCTGCGGGCCGGCCTCTACGCCGGCATCGGCGGCATCATCCTCGTGCTGCTCTACATGATCGTCTACTACCGGGCCCTCGGTCTGGTGGTCGTGCTGGGCCTCGGCGTGGGCGGCGCGCTGCTCTATGCCATCCTCACCCAGCTGAGCTACACCGCCGGCCTTGCCCTGACGCTCTCCGGGGTGACCGGCATCATCGTGTCGGTCGGCATCACCGTGGACTCCTACGTCGTGTACTTCGAGCGCCTGAAGGACGAAGTGCGCTCGGGCAAGACCGTCCGGGCCTCGGTCGAGCGCGGCTTCTCACGGGCGTTCCGCACCGTGCTCACCGCCGACCTGGTGTCGTTCATGGCCGCCGCCATCCTCTACGCCTTCACCGTCGGAACCGTGCGGGGCTTCGCCTTCACGCTCGGGCTCTCGACGCTGCTCGACGTGTTCACCGCCTACTTCTTCATCCGGCCGATCGTGATCCTCCTCGGGCGCCGGCGCTCGATGAGCCGCGGCCGGTTCCTCGGCGTCGCCCGCGGCCTCGGGGTGGACCCGGCCGGCGGGGCCGCTTGATGGCGGGCCGCGGCGGGGCCTTCGGGCGCCTCTACCGGGGTGAGACCTCGTTCGACTTCGCCGGACGGTGGCGGCGGTGGTTCGCCATCTCCGGGACGATCATCATCATCGGTCTGCTCTCCCTCGGCATCCGGGGGATGAACTTCTCCATCGACTTCAAGGGCGGCACCGTCTGGCAGGTGCCGACGACGGCGTCGGTCCAGCAGGTGCGGGCCGCCGCGGAGAAGGTCGATCCCAAGCTGTCGCAGGCGACGATCCAGGTCCTGACCAGCCGCTCCACCAACCAGCGGACGGTGCAGGTCGCCGGGGCGGCGAGCACCACCAACAGCTCCCAGACGGTGAAGGACGTGGCGGCGGCCCTCGCGAAGGTGGCGCACGTCAACCCCAACGCCGTCAACATCAACGCCATCGGCCCGTCGTGGGGCGCCGACATCACCAACAAGGCCATCAAGGCCGTCATCATCTTCCTGATCGTCGTCAGCGCCTACATCTGGTTCCGCTTCGAGGGGAAGATGGCGGTCGCCGCCCTGACCGCCCTGGTCCACGACATCCTGATCACCGTCGGGATCTACTCGCTGTCGGGGCTGGCGGTGAGCCCCGACACGGTGATCGCCTTCCTCACCATCCTCGGGTACTCGCTGTACGACACCATCGTCGTGTTCGACAAGGTGCAGGAAAACACCCGGGGTGTGGCGTCGAGCAACCGGCTCACCTACACCGAGACGGTCAACCTGTCCATGAACCAGGTGCTGGCCCGGTCGCTCAACACCTCCTTCGTCGCCATCATCCCGATCCTGTCGATCCTCGTGATCGGCTCCGGGATCCTCGGGGCGGCCGCCCTCAACGACTTCGGCCTCGCCCTGTTCATCGGTCTCACCACCGGCGCCTACTCCTCGATCTTCATCGCCTCGCCGCTGCTGGCGCTGCTGAAGGAGCGCGAGCCCCGCTACGCCGAGATCCGCCACCGCATCGGCGGTGGCGCACCGCGCCGGCTCAGCCCGCGTGCCGCCGCTGCCGGCGGGGATGCCGTCGCCGCCGGTTCGCGGCGGCGCCCGGCGGCGAGCGCCCCGGCCGCCTCGGCATCGACCCCGGCTCCCGTCCCGGCGGCGGGCGGTGGTGACCGTCCGGTGCCCGCCCGCCCCGGCCGCCGGCCCGGGCCACCCGTGCGCCGACCCGCCGCGAGCCGGAGCGGCGGCGGTTCCGCCCCGAGCGCGACCGGGTCCACGGCGACGGGGACGGCGCCCGCCGGCCGTGCCTCGGCAGCGCCGTCGGACTGGTCCACGGGCGTCGACGACGAGACCGACACCGGCGACGGGCGCGACGCCTTCCTGGAG
>DASSZM010000222.1:0-2593 GCA_035702855.1 Acidimicrobiales bacterium
GATCGCCCCGGACCTGTCGCGCCGTCTCGCCGCCCTCGGGATCGCCGTTCCCGACCTGCTGCTGCCCGCGCGCGGCGTCGACCTGGCGGCCTGGTCGGTCGTGGCCTGCGACCAGTTCACCAGCCAGCCGGAGTACTGGGAGCGGGTCGACCAGCTCGTCGGGGAGCGCCCCTCGACCCTGCGGCTGATCTACCCGGAGGCCCAACTCGACCGCCCCGACCGCGAGGAGCGGATCGCCGCCATCCACGCGGCGATGGCCGACTACCTCGCCCGCGGCGTGCTCGTCCCCTGGCCCGCCACCCTGGTGCTGGTCCGCCGGGTCGACTCGCACGGGCGCACCCGGTGGGGGCTGCTCGTCGCCCTCGACCTCGAGCAGTACGACTGGCACCCGGGCTCCCACGGGCTCATCCGCGCGACCGAGGGCACCATCGAGAGCCGGCTGCCGCCCCGCGTGCAGGTGCGCCGCGGGGCACCGCTCGAGGTGCCGCACACCCTGGTGCTGATGTCGGACGCCGACCACGGCGTGATCGGGCCGCTGGCGGCGTCCGCCAAGCTCCGGGAGCCGCTCTACGACACGTCGCTCATGCTCGGCGGGGGACGGGTCACCGGATGGGCGGTCGACCAGGCCGCCCACCTCGAGGCGGTGACGAGCGCCCTCGAGCACCTCGCGGCGGGGCTCGACCCCGACAACCCGCTGCTGTTCGCGATCGGTGACGGCAACCATGGCTTCGCCACCGCCAAGACCTGCTGGGACGAGCTCAAGGCCGGGCTGTCCGAGGAGGAGCGCGCCACCCACCCGGCGCGGTTCGCCCTCGTCGAGATCGTCAACGTGCTCGACCCGGGGCTGTCGTTCGAGCCGATCCACCGGGTGCTGTTCGGCTTGTCCCGCGCCGACTTCGACGCCGAACTCGCCCGGCACTGCACCGGGTTCCGGGTCGAATCGGTGGAGCCGACCGAGGTGGCCGGGCTGGCCGACGACCAGAGCTCGGGTCAGCGGTTCGGGATCGCGGACTCCGACGGTGCGGCGATCTACACCCTGAGCGACCCGCACGGGGCGATCGCGGTGGCCACCCTGCAGCCGGTTCTGGACGCCCTCGTCGACTCGGAGGAGTGCGAGGTCGACTACATTCACGGCGCCGACGTGGCCGCCGAACTCGCGACCGAGCCCGGCAACCTCGCGGTCTTCCTCCCCGAGTTCGACAAGGCGACGGTCTTCGACGCGATCCGCGTGGGCGGCGAGCTGCCGCGCAAGACCTTCTCGCTGGGGGATGCGTCGGACAAGCGGTACTACCTCGAGGCGCGGCGCATCTCCTGATGCCGTGAGCGGGTCCGCTCAGTCGTCGCCGCCGTCGTCCCCACCGTCGTCGCCGCGACCGCTGTCGCCGCCCCTGATGTGCTGGCGGGGCGCCTGCTGCCCGAGGTGCTGGCCGTTGCCCGGCGCCTGATCGGCCCGCTGGCCGGCGGGCGGGTTGGCCGGGCCGTTGGTGCCCGCGACCGGGCCGTCGTGCGACATGAGCGCGGTGAGCGCCGCCGTGGAGCCGGCCCCCAGGAGCCCGGCGGCCACGAGGGCCGCGACGAGCAGGGGGACGCGGGAGCGCCGACGGGCCGCCACGGGGCGGGCGGGCGGTGGCATCGGGGGCAGCGGCTGCGTGTCGTGGAGCGCCGGGCGGTAGCCGGCGTCCGGGCGCCCGTTGGTCCAGACGTGCACCCCGTCGAGATCGTCCTGCTCAGCCATCACGCCTCCGCCCGTCGTGCCGTGGACCGGGATCCCGTGGAACCCCGGAGACCCTGTCGTCACTGTAGGACGGGCGACTGTGGCCGGGCTGTGGATCGGGGCGGCCGGCGTCAGGTCGTGGGCGCCGGCAGCACGAGGGCGGAGACGACGACGAGCGCGACGAGGGCGATCTCGGCGACGCCGATCTGGCGGGGGCCGATGCGGCGTCCGCGGGCGGCCAGCCAGGGGACGCCGACCGCCCGGCCCAGGGCGAGGGCGAGGGTGAGCGCCCACCAGGGATCGGCGGTGACCGCGGCGACCGCGAGGCCCGCGGCCAGCCACCCGGCGTGCCAGCCGATCGAGGCGAGCCACCACGGGCGGTGGCCCCGCTCGCGGATCATCGTCTTGACGTAGAGCACCGTGCCGACGAAGTAGGCCCAGACGAGCACGGTGTCGAGACCGTCCCAGCCGCCGAGGTGCGAAAGGGCCGTCCCGGGGTTGGTCCACCGCAGCACCGGCAGCATGAGGGCGGACGCCGTCACCGTGAGGACGCCGCTGAGCAGGTCGCGGTCCCGCCGGCGGGCGGTGAGCCACGAGGTGACGCCGACGATCGGGGCGAACACCGCCAGCCACCAGGCCAGGCTGCCGCCCTGCCACACGAGGGCGACGACACCGCACCCGGCCGAGATCGCACCGTAGCTCAGGAGCGGACGCACGTATGTGGCGCGGCGCCGGGCGGGGGCCTTGAGCCAGAGGCCCGCGGCGAAGAAGGCGAAGTAGCCCACCAGCCAGCAGGCGACCAGCGGCCAGGTCCAGCCGGGCAGGCCGCCGGCCCGCGCCCGCTCGACGATGCCGACGAGCACCGGCACCACGAGGATG
>DASSZM010000016.1:0-17010 GCA_035702855.1 Acidimicrobiales bacterium
CTCGGCGTCGGTGCCGATGGTGATGATCCGGGTGACGCCGGCGGCGGCGGCGTCGGCGACGGCGTCCTCGGCGACGCCGTCGTAGGTCAGATGGCAGTGGCTGTCGGTCCACATGGCGCTAGCCCTGGATGCGGGGGAACAAGGGGTCGCCCTTCTCCACGGTGAGACCGCCGGGGTAGCCGCCCCAGGCGGCCGCCGCCGGCAGGCGCTGGTCGGACACCGCCCCGGGCAGGCCGATCCGTCGCCATATCTCCTGCGCCGCCCGGGTCAGAGCCGGGCTGGCGAGAACGGCGACGATGCGCAGTACCTCGAGGGCGTCACCGAGGACCCGGTCCACGGCGGGGCCGGGTTCGGCCTTCCACGGCTCGGCCGCCTCGAGGGCGGCATTGGTCTCGCGCACGATGCGCCAGGTGGCGTCGAGCGCCTCGCTCGGCGCCACCCGCTCCCAGGCGGCAGCGGCCACCCGGCTCGACTCGGCCACGACCCCGGCCAGGGGGCTCGCCGGGTCGGGGGCCGGGCCGATCCCGCCGCACTTGCGGCCGACGACGGTGGCCACCCGGGACAGCAGGTTGCCCAGGTTGTTGGCGAGGTCGGCGTTGTAGCGGGCGATCATCCCCTCGTAGGAGAAGTCGCCGTCCGGCCCGAACGGCTGGTCCCGCAACAGGTGGTAGCGGAACCCGTCCGAGCCGAAGGTCGGGAGGAGGTCGGCGGGGGCGATCTGGTTGAGGGCGGTCTTCGACATCTTCTCGCCGCCGACGAGCAGGAACCCGTGGACGGCGACCTGGCGGGGCGGGTCGATGCCCGCCGCCATGCACAGCGCCGGCCAGTACACGCAATGGAAGCGCAGGATGTCCTTGCCGATGAGGTGGTGGACGACCGGCCACCACGCGGCGAAGCGCTCCGGGTCGCGGCCGTAGCCGGCGGCGGTGGCGTAGTTGATCAGGGCGTCGTACCAGACGTAGAAGACGTGGGCGGGATCCCACGGCACCGGCACGCCCCAGCTGATCGAGGTGCGCGAGACCGAGACGTCCCGCAACCCGCCCTTGACCAACCCGATGGCCTCGTTGCGCTTGGACTCGGGGATGACGGCGTCGGGACGGCTGTCGAACCATGCGAGGAGCCGCTCCTCGAATGCCGACAGCCGGAAGAAGTAGTTGTCCTCGGTCAGCGTCTCGACCGGCCGGCGATGGATCGGGCAGAGGGTGCCGTCCACCAGCTCGGCCTCGGTGTAGTAGGCCTCGCACGACACGCAGTAGAGGCCCTCGTAGGTCCCGAGGGTGATCCACCCGTTGTCGTAAGCGGCCTGCATCAGCTTGGAGACCGTCTCGTAGTGGCGCGGCTCGGTGGTGCGGATGAAGTCGTCGTTGCTGATGTCGAGGGACCGCCAGGTCTCGACGAAGCGCTGGCTGTAGCGGTCGGCCTGCTCCCGGGGCGTGAGGCCGTTGGCCTCCGCCGCCCGCTGCATCTTGAGCCCGTGCTCGTCGGTGCCGGTGAGGAACAGCACCTCGTCGCCGAGCAGCCGGTGCCAGCGGGCGAGGGCGTCGGCCGTCACCGTCGTGTACGCGGTACCGATGTGGGGCGCGTCGTTGACGTAGTAGATCGGCGTCGTGACGTAGTACCGGGCCACCGCTGAAGGTTACCGGTCCCCCGCCGGGGGGCCGCCGGCCCGGTCCCGGACCGCCAGGTCGTAGACACGCCGGCGCGGCACGCCGAGGGACCGGGCGACCTCGGCGATGACGGCCCGCCGGTCGCCGGCGCCGCCGGGCAGCCGGGCGCGCAGCTCCCCCACGATCTCGTCGTCGTCGATCGCCCCGCGGCCCGGCGAGCCGCCGACCACGACGACCCACTCGCCGCGGGGATCACCGCCCGCGAGCCACGCCCCGGCCTCCCCGAGGGTGCCCCGCCAGACCTCCTCGTGGCGCTTGGTCAGCTCCCGGGCGAGGGCCACCGGCCGCTCCGGGCCGCACGCCGCCGCCAGGTCGGCGACGGTGCGCGCCACCCGCGCCGGCGCCTCGTAGAGGACCGTGACCCGCTCGTCGGCGGCGACGGCGGCGAGGCGGGCGGCACGCTGGCCCCCGCTGCGGGGCAGGAACCCCTCGAAGCACCACCGCTCGGCGCCGAGGCCGGCGACGACGACGGCGGCGACGGCGGCGGTCGGGCCGGGGACCGCCGTCACCGGCACACCCGCGTCGATCGCCGCCCGCACGATCCGCTCGCCGGGATCCGACACCCCCGGCGTGCCGGCGTCGGTCACGACCGCGACCCGCTCGCCGCGCGCCGCCCGCTGCACCGCCGCCGCCGCCCCCGCCGCCTCGCGGTGGCGCTCGATCAGGACCAGCGGGGGGGTGCGGATGCCGGCCGCGCTGAGCAGGGCCCGGGTGCGGCGGGTGTCCTCGCAGCAGATGGCGTCGGCGGCGGACAGGGCGGCGCGGGCGCGGGGGGACAGATCCCCGAGGTTGCCGATCGGGGTGGCGACGAGCGCGATGGTCCCGGGCGGGAACGCCGGGTCGGCGTCCGGGCGGTCAGTCACCGCGCACGGTCAGCCGGTCCCCGACCTGCAGCTGCCAGCGTTCGAAGGCGCCGCCGGCGGCCATGATCACCACCGGCGCTCCCCACCCGGCGGCGACGGGCCGTCGCGGGCCGAGGCAGCGCACGCGCCGGACCTCGAGGGGCCCGTCGGGTCCCGGCCGGCACCACGCCACGTCGAGGGTGCCGCGCAGCGGCGCCCGCACGAGCAGCGGGCGGTGGCGCAGCACCGCCGCCCCGGTCGCCGGGCCGGGGGACGGGCGCCGTCCACGCTCCAGGGAGGCGAGGACCTCGTCGCCGCGGGTCAGCCACGCCACGACCGCAGGGTAGCCAGCCCGCTGGCCGGCGGCCGGCCGCTTCGCCTAGCCTCCCCCGGATGTCCAAGCGCACCGCCAAGGCCCGCAAGCGGGCGAAGACGAAGAAGGCCAACCACGGGCGCAAGCCCAACCGGGGCCGCTGACCGCCTGAGCTAGCGCCCCAGCCCCGCCGCCGCGGCCAGCGCCCGCAGGTCGGCGACGGGGCGGGCGCCGAGATGGCCCACCACCTCGGCGGCGACGAGCGCGCCGAGGCGGGCCGCCTCGGTCGGGGCCGCCCCCTGCAGGTGCCCGTGGAGGAACCCGGCGGCGAAGAGGTCCCCCGCACCGGTCGTGTCCACCACCTCGGTGGGCTCGGCCGCCGGCACCGCTTCCACCCGGTCCCCGCCCACCACCAGCGACCCGGCGGCGCCGAGGGTGACGACGACGGTGCCGCACCGCCGGCCGAGCGCCTCGGCGGCGGCGTGCGGGTCCTCGACCCCCACCATCCGGCACGCCTCCTCCCCGTTGGCGAACAGCAGCTGCACCCTGGGCAGCAGGGCCGCCAGCTCCTCGCGGTGCAGCCGGACCCAGAGCGGGTCCGACAGCGACAGGGCCACGACCGTGCCGGCGTCCTCCGCCGCCGCCAGGGTGGCGAGCACGGTCGCCTCGGTGTGCGGCAACCCGCAGAGGTAGCCCTCGAGGTAGACGATCGAGGCCCCGCCGACGAGGTCCCGGTCGACGTCGTCGGGAGCCAGCAGGTCGCCGATACCGAGGCTCGTGCACATCGTCTTCTCCCCGTCCGGGGTGACGAGCACGACCGCGTGGCCGGTGGGGAGCCCGTCGGCGGCCACCGGGACGGCGTAGTGCACCCCGGCGGCCCGGATGTCGGCGGCGAAGTGGCGCCCCCACTCGTCGTCGCGGACCTTGCCGATGAAACCGGCGGCGCCGCCGAGGGCGGCCACGCCGACCGCCGTGTTGGCGGCCGAGCCGCCGGAGACGGCCGTCTCCGGGCGCAACGCCGACAGGATCGCCTCGGCGCGGTCCCCGTCGACGAGGGTCATGGTGCCCTTCTCCAGCCCGAGGCCGGCCACCACCGCATCCTCCACCGGGGCGAGGACGTCGACCAGTGCGTGACCGACGGTGACGACCGCGGCCCTTCGTGCGGACTGCATCCGGGCACCGTACAACGCGGCGGGCGCGACGGCCGCGCCCGTAGGCTCGACACCTTGACCCCCGACACCACGACCGCCGACGACCCCCACCGCCTGCCCCGCACCGTCCTCCCCCGGCGTTACCGGATCGAGGTCGAGCCGGACCTCGAGGGCGGCACGTTTCGGGGGGAACTGAGCGTCGAGGTGGAGGTGGTCCGACCGGTGACCCGGGTGGTGCTCAACGCCCTCGGGCTCGACGTCCGGGACCCGAGCATCGACGGGCGCCCGGCGGCCGTGACGACCGACGCCGAGGGCCAGCGGGTGGTGCTCGACCTCGACGCGCCGCTCCCCGCCGGCCCGGCGACGCTGCAGCTGCGCTACACCGGCGTGCTCGACGAGGGGATGCGCGGCTTCTACCGGATCCGCTTCGCCGGCCCCGACGGCGCCGAGCGGGCGATGGCCGCCACCGACTTCGAGCCCACCCACGCCCGGCGGGCCTTCCCCTGCTTCGACGAGCCGGACCTGAAGGCGACCTTCGCCGTGACCGTGGTCGCCCCGCCGGGGACCACCGCCCTGTCGAGCGGGCCGGTGGAGGCGGAGGAGCCGCTGCCCGACGGGCGCTGCCGGGTGCGCTTCGCCGAGACCATCCCGATGTCGACCTACGTCGTGGCGTGGGTGGTCGGCCCCCTCGAGCTGACCGCCGCCGCCGACGTCGACGGCGTCCCCGTGCGGGTCGCGGCCCCCGCCGGCCGGCTCGGCCTGACCCGGTACGCGCTCGAAGCCGGAGCCCACGCCCTCCGCTGGCTGGCGGGGTATTTCTCCATCCCCTATCCCGCCGCCAAGCTCGACCACGTCGCCATCCCCAACTTCGCCTCCGGGGCGATGGAGAACGTCGGGTGCGTCACCTACCGCGAGTCGCTGCTGCTCGCCGACCCCGCCCGCGCCTCCCAGGTGGAGCTGCGGGAGATCGTCGAGACGATGGTCCACGAGACAGCGCACATGTGGTTCGGCAACCTCGCCACGATGCGCTGGTGGAACGGCCTGTGGCTCAACGAGGCCTTCGCCACCTTCATGGAGCTGAAGGGGACCGAGGCGTTCCGCCCCGACTGGGACGTCTGGACGGCCTTCGCCCCCGGCCGGGCGGAGGCGCTCGCCGTCGACGGGCTGGCCGCCACCCGTCCCGTCGAGTACCCGGTGGGCGCCCCCGAGGACGCCGAGGACATGTTCGACGTGCTCACCTACCAGAAGGGCGGCGCCGTCCTCCGCATGCTGGAGCAATACCTGGGCGAGGAGACCTTCCGGCAGGCGATCACCCGGTACCTCTCGGCGCACGCCTACGGCAACACCGAGACGACCGATCTCTGGGACGCCCTCGAGGCGGTCTCGGGGCAGCCCGTGCGGGCCACGATGGACGGCTGGATCCTCCAGGCCGGCTACCCGATCGTCACCGCCCGCCGCGGCGAGGACCCCGCGACCGTCGAGCTCGGGCAGACCCGCTTCACCTACCGCCCCGGCGACCAGGGGACCTGGCGGGTCCCGCTGGTGCTGCGGGCCTCCGTCGCCGGCGAGGTCCAGCAGCGGCGGGTGCTGCTGCACGGGCCCGAGACCGTCCGCTTCGACGGGCCGGTCGAGTGGCTCGTCGTCAACGGCGGCGGGTGGGGCTTCCACCGCAGCGCCGCCGACGCGTCGCTGGCACCCCCCGACCTGGCGGCGTGCACCGCCCTCGAGCGGATCACCCTCGTCGACGACGCCTGGGCGACGGTGCTCGCCGGGTCCCCGCCCGACGCCTTCGTCCGGCTGGCCCGCCAGCTGGGCGACGACGTCCACCCCGACGTGTGGACCGTGACCGCCCGGGCGCTGCGGCTGCTCGACCGGGTCGCCGACGACGACGAGCGGCACCACGTCGCCGCGCTCACCCGCGAGGTGGCGACGCCGGCGTGGCGCCGGGTCGGCTGGGAGCCCCGCCCCGGCGAGCCGGCCGCCGAGGCGATGACCCGGGCCACCCTCCTCGAGCTGCTCGGCACCGTCGGCGCCGATCCGGACGTGCGGGCCGGTGCCGCCGAGCGCTGGGCCGCCCACCGCCGGGGCGGCGCGACGGTCGGCGGCGACCTGCTCGGCCCCGTCGTCGCCGTCGTCGCCGCCGGCGGGGGCGTCGACGAGCTCGACCAGCTCGTCGACGGCTACCGGGATGCGGTGACCCCCCAGGACCGCGAGCGGTTCCTGCGCGCCCTGCCGGCGGTCGAGGGGGAGCAGGCGGCCCGCCGCTGCCTGGAGCTGGCGACCAACCCGGCGGTGCGGACCCAGGACCGCCCGGCGCTGATCGCCGGCGTGCTCGCCGGCCGGCAGGGCGGGGCGGTCGGCTGGCCGTGGTTCGAGGCCCACGCCGACGAGCTGGCCTCCAGCCTGCCCCCCCACCTGCTCTTCGACGCCCTGGCCGGCGCCGCCCGGATCCCGGAGCGGGACGCCGCCGACCGGGTGCACCGCTGGCTGGCCGACCACCCGCTGCCCACGAGCCGGCGCTGGGTGGCGCAGCTCGAGGAGCGCCTCGAGCTCACCGTCGGCCTCGCCGGCCGGCTGCGCGGCGGCATGGCGGCGGCGCTGGCGGGCGGCACGGCGGAGGGCCCCGGGGCCGCCCGCCGGTGAGCGCCGGCCCCCGCGTCTACGCCGTCGAGGACACCGCCGTCCAGCTCGTCTGGCGGTCGCTGCCCGCCCGCGAGGTCACCTTCGGCGTCGGCCCGGTGACCACGACCGTCGCGCCCGGCCCGCCCACCTGGGCGGCGTTCCGCCTGCGGGGCGTGCGCCCCTCCGGGCCCGGGCCGGGCGGCCCGGGGGGCGTGACGGTCACCGGCCTCGAACCCGACCGGCGCTACCGGTGGTGGTGGCGGCCGGCGGGCGGCGACCGGGTCGAGGGCGGCACCGTGAGCACGCTGCGGTCACCGCCCGGTGCCCCCCTGGCCCGCTTCGCCACCATCAGCGACCTCCACATCGGGGAGCGGCACTTCGGGGTCCTCGGCGGCATCCACGACGTGCAGCCGACCGGGGCTCCGCCCTACCCGGTGCGGGCGGCCACCGCCGCCCTCGAGGAGGCCCGTGCCTGGGGCGCCGGCACGGTGGTCTGGAAGGGCGACCTCACCGCCCACGCCCGGGTCGAGGAGTTCCGCACCGTCGCCGGCCTGGCGCGGGCGTCGGGGATGCGGGCCCTGCTGCAGCTCGGCAACCACGACCGGCGCGCCCGGGCGGCCACCTACGCCGCCCTCGGCGACCTGCCACTGGCCGCAGGGGGCCGGCCCCTCGTGCAGGACCTGCCCGGCGTCCGCCTCGTGCTGGTGGACTCCCCCAGCCCGACCGACCGGTGGGGCCACCTCGACGACGACCAGCTGGCCCGCGTGGAGGACGCCGTCTCGTCGTCCTGCCACCCGGCGGTGGTGAGCCTCCACCATCCCCCCGAGCCGCACCCGGTGCCCACCTCGTACCCCCCGGGCGTGACCCACACCGACACCGTCCGGCTCCTCGACGTGCTCCGCCGCTCCGGCGCCGCCCTGCTGATCGCCGGCCACAGCCACCGCAACCGCACCTACCGGGCCGGGGGCCTGCTCGTCGCCGAGGTCGGCTCCACCAAGGACCACCCGGGCGGCTGGGCCGGCTACGCCGTGCACGAGGGTGGGTTGCGCCAGGTCGTGCGGCGCACCTCGGCCCGGGACGTGATCGGCTGGACCGAGGCCACGGCCCAGGCGTTCGGGGGGCTGTGGGGCCTGTGGTCCCCGGGGCGCCTCGAGGACCGCTGCTGGTCGCGCCCCTGGCCGGGGCGTCCCGCCTGACGCTAGGGGCGCTCCACCGGCAGCCCGGCGGCGGCCCACGCCTGGAAGCCGCCGTCGAGGTCGGTCGCCCCCCGCAGGCCGAGGGCCCGCACGCTCGCCGCCGCGAAGCTCGAGGCGTAGCCCTCGTCGCAGAACAGCACGACGGGCCGCTCGTAGAGCGTCTCGTCGACGCCCTCGTGGCGGTGCGGGGAGGACGGGTCGAGCCGCCACTCGAGCTGGTTGCGATCGACCACCCAGGCGCCGGGGACCACCCCGTCCCGCTCCCGCAGCTCGGAGGGGCGGGTGTCGACGAGGATGCCCCCGCCGGCCACCAGGGCCGCCGCCTGCCGGGCGCTGACCCGCTGCAGCCCCCGCCGGGTCTCCTCGAGCAGCTCGTCCACGTTTCGACGCATCTGCGGCGCCCTACGCCGGTCCGGTGGCGGTCGGGTCCCGGAGCTGCTCGACCCGGGCCCGCACCGCCTCGAGCCGATCGCTGGCCTCGCGGTGCAGCCGGGAGGCGTGCTCGTAGAGGTCGGTGGCCTCCTCGATGCCTATCTCCCCGCCCGCCAGGCGGTCGGTCACCGCCTCCAACTCGGCCAGCAGGTCCTCGAACCGCCGCCCCGGGTCGCCCGGCTCCACCGCTCCAGCCACCCGGCCGCCTCCTCAGTCGTCCCCGCCGTCGCCGGCACGCCCGGTCACGGTAGCGGCCAGCCGCCCGGCGGCCAGGCGGATGGCGACCGGTTCGCCGGGCCCCACCTCGTCGGCGCGCCGCAGCACCCTCCCGGTCGGCCCGGTCACCACCGCGTAGCCACGGTCGAGGACCCGCGCCGGGTCGAGGGCCCGGAGGTGGCGGAGATCGGCGTCGAGGCGACCGGCGGCCCGCCCGAGGGCCTCGCCGGTGCAGCGGCGCCAGTCGGGGGCCTCCAGCCGCCGCCGGCACTCCTCGAGCCGGCGGCGCGGATGGTGGCCGGCGAGACGGCGCTCCCCGGCGGCGAGCCGGCCGGTGGCGGCGGCCACGGCGGTGTCGAGCGCCCGGGCGGTGTCGAGGGAGCCCAGCAGCCGGGCGGCCTCCCCCCAGCGGACGGCGACAGCCGCGCCGGCGGCGCGGCTGGCCCGGGCGAGGCGGTCGGCCAGGGCGGCACCGTCGGGGACGACGGCGGTCGCCGCCAGCGACGGCGTCCCGCAACGCAGGTCGGCGACCTCGTCGCACAGCGGGCGGTCGGCCTCGTGGCCGATGGCCGAGACGACCGGGACCGGGCAGTCGGCCACCGCCCGGCAGACGTCCTCCTCGCTCCAGGGGAGCAGGGCGGTGGCGTCGCCCCCGCCCCTGGCGAGCACGACCACCTCGACCCCGGGGCGGCGGGCCACCACGCGGATCGCCTCGACGATCGACGCGGCGGCGCCATGGCCGGACACGGTCGTCTCGTGGAAGACGACCGGGTAGCCGGGGAAGCGCGCCGCCACCACCGACTCGATGTCCCGGCGGACGGCGGCGTCGGCGCCGCAGACGACGCCGATCGCCTCGGGGAGCAGCGGGACGGGCCGGCGGGGCCGGGTGGTGAGGCCGTCGGCCTCGAGCCGGCGCCGGGTCTCGGCCAGCAGGGCGGCGATCGCCCCGGCCCCCACCGGGAGCACCTCCTCGGCGCGCAGCTGCAACTGGCCGCGGTCGTTGCTCCATTCCAGCGCCCCCACGACCCGGACGCGCTCGCCCGCCACCGTGCGCGAACGGGACGCCCTCGGGCGGGGCACGACCACGCTGATCTGCGCCGCCCGGTCCCGCAACGTGAAGTAGACCCACCCGGTACGACCGGTGGTCGGCCGGTGCACCTCCCCCTCCACGGCGAGCGGGCCGATGGCGGCGACCTGGCGGGCGATCTCGGCGGCGAGGCGGACCAGGGAGACCGTCCGCGGGCCGGTCGGCGCCGGGTCCTCGAAGAGCGGCAGGGTCACGCGATCAGGCTAGCGGGCAGCCTCCCCTCCGAAGGAGGGACGCTCGGGTACGCTGAGAGGGGCCGAGGCACGCTGCACGCGGCGCCCCGGCCGGGCGCCCCTGATTTGCCCGGCAACGGTTCCGCCTTCCGGGCGGCGAAGCGGGCGGCCTCCCTTCCGCTGCACAGGAGCCTCGTTGAGCTTGCCCCCCACCCCCCCGAGCTTCGGCGCACTCGGCGTCGTCCCGGAGCTCGAGACCGCCCTCGAAGCCGGCGGCATCCAGGCGCCGTTCCCCATCCAGGCCGCCACCATCGCCGACGGCCTCGCCGGCCGCGACGTCTGCGGCAAGGCGAAGACCGGGTCCGGCAAGACCCTCGCCTTCGGCGTCCCCCTCCTCCAACGCCTCGCGGCGGCGGGCCCCGAGGCGTCCACCGGGCGCCGCCGGCCCCGCGGCCTGGTCCTGGTCCCGACGCGCGAGCTCGCCGGCCAGGTCGCCGGCGTGCTGGACCCGCTGTCGGGCGCCGTCGGCCTGACGCTCACCGCCTGCTACGGCGGCACCGGCATGGACGCGCAGATCAAGGCGTTGCGGGCCGGGACCGACGTCGTCGTGGCCACCCCCGGCCGCCTGATCGACCTCATCCAGCGGGGCGACGTCAGCCTCGAGGTGGTGGAGGCGGTGGTGATCGACGAGGCGGACCGCATGGCCGACATGGGCTTCCTGCCGCAGGTCGAGTGGCTGCTGCGCCACCTCGGCGGACCGCACCAGACGATGCTGTTCTCGGCCACCCTCGACGGCGACGTCGACCGGCTGGTGCGCCACGAGCTCGCGGACCCGGTCCGCCACGAGGTCGGCTCGGAGCAGCCGACGGTCACCGCCATGGAGCACCGGTTCCTCCTCGTCCACCAGATGGACAAGGTGCGGGTCCTGGCGGCCATCTGCCGCAGCAACGAGCGGGTGATCGTCTTCAGCCGCACCAAGCGCGGCGCCGACCGGGTCACCGAGTCGCTGCGCAAGGAGGGCGTCGACGCCCGCGCCATCCACGGTGACCTCCGCCAGCCGGTGCGGGAGCGGGCCCTCAAGCAGTTCGCCTCGGGCCGCCTCCCGGTCCTCGTGGCCACCGACGTGGCCGCCCGGGGCATCGACGTCGACGGCATCGACGTGGTGGTGCACTTCGACCCTCCCGAGGACCACAAGGCCTACCTGCACCGCTCGGGGCGCACCGCCCGCGCCGGGCGGGAGGGCCTCGTCGTCACCCTCGTGCTCTGGAACGAGCAGCTCGAGGTGGAGCGGGTGCAGCGCCGCCTCGGCCTGCAGCTGCCGGTGACCGAGATCTTCTCCAACGACCCCCGCCTCGCCGACCTGCGCAGCTGGGACCCGGCGCCCGCCTCGGTCGCCTGACCACCCCGGCCGGCGCCCGCCCGGACGGCCGCGGGGCCCGCCCGTGAACGTCGCCCTCCGGATCTTGGCCGGCCTCCTCGGCACGGCGGCGGTGCTCGTCGCCGTGGACTCCGCCGTCCGCTCCACGGTGCTGCCCCGGGCGGCGCGCAGCCGTTTCGCCGGGGGCGTGACGCGGGCGACGCGGCTGGTGTTCCACCTGATCATCGGGCGCTCGCAGAGCTACGAGCGCCGCGACCGCGTGATGGCGCTGCTCGGGCCGGTGCTGCTGCTGGCACTGCTCGTCTCGTGGCTGCTGGTGGTGCTCGCCGGCTTCACCGCCCTCTACGCGGCGCAGGGCGTCGCCGGCGGGGCGCGGGACGTGGAACTGTCGGGCGCCTCGGCCTTCACGCTCGGCACCGCCGCCCCCCACGGCCTGTCCAACGGGATCCTCACCTACCTCGAGGCGGGCATCGGCCTGCTGCTGGTCACCCTGCTCATCACCTACCTGCCGAGCATCTACGGCGCGTTCTCCCGCCGCGAGGTCGGCGTCAACCTCCTGCGGGCCCGGGCGGGCGACCCGCCGCGGGCGGCGACGCTGCTGGCCCGCTACTGGCGGATCGACGCCGGGGAGGTGCGCCTCGGCGAGCTGTGGCGGTCCTGGGAGACCTGGTTCGCCGACGTCGAGGAGACCCACACGACCTTCGCCGCCCTCCCCTATTTCCGCTCGCCGCAGCCGGGCGAGTCGTGGATCACCGCCGCCGGCGTGCTGCTCGACTCCGCCACGCTGTGGGTGGCGGCGGTGGAGCACCCGGTGGACCCCGACGCGCAGCTGTGCATCCGCACCGGCTTCCTGGCCCTGCGCCGCATCGCCACGTCGCTCGGGCTGCCGAGCGAGGACGACCCGGCCCCGACCGACCCGATCTCGGTGGCCCGCGACGAGTGGGACCGCGCCCTCGACGAGCTCGAGGCGGCCGGCGTGCCGGTCGTCGCCGACCGGGACGTCGCCTGGCGGGCGTGGTCCGGTTGGCGGGTCAACTACGACCTGGCGCTGCTCGGCCTGGCCCGGCTCGTCGAGGCACCGGTGGCCCCCTGGGTCTCGGACCGCAGCCCCGTGCGGGAGCTGCTCGTCCAGGCCGGCCCGAGCCGGCGGCGCGTCAGGATCCGGCGCCCCGGCCCGCCGGCGGCTCGCCGCCCTGCGGTGCGGCCACCGGGTGCCGGTCGTCGCGGGGCCCCTCGCTGACCGCCCCGGTGCGCCCGAACGCCCAGCGCACGACGGCCACCACGACCAGGATCACGACCAGCGCGACGCCGATCCCCCAGAAGTCGACCAGGTCGCCGTTGCCCGCCTGGTAGGTCGGCCCGAGGTGGACCACGGGCGAGGTCGGCGAGGGCGCGAACGCGCCCGACGTACCGGTGCCGGTGCCGGCGGCGAGCGTCACGGCGGGGGCGCCGGGGCTGGCCACGAGCACGGCGGGGAGGGGCACGCCCGCCGGTCTAGCACCGCCCGGCCCGGCCGCCGGAGCGCCCCGCCCGTCCGCCGCGCCCCCGGGTGACCACTAGCCTTGCGGCGTGTCGGACGCATGGATCATCGAACCCAACGGGCCGCTGCGAGGCGAGGTGGCGGTCCGAGGATCGAAGAACGCGGTCACCAAGCACATGGTCGCCGCCATCCTCGGCTCCGAGCCGAGCACGATCGCCAACGTGCCCGAGGTGGGCGACGTGGAGATCACCTCGTCGATCCTGCGGGCGATCGGGGCCGGCGTGGAGCGCGAAGGCGACCGGGTCACGATCACCCCGCCGGAGGCGCCCGGGTCGGCGGTCCCCCTCAGCTTCAGCGGCCTCAACCGGATCCCGGTGCTGCTGCTCGGGCCGTTGCTGCACCTCACCGGGGAGGCGTGGGTGCCCCGGGTGGGTGGCGACCGGATCGGCTCCCGGCCGGTGGACTTCCACGTCCAGATGCTGCGCACCCTCGGCGCCGAGGTCGAGGTGACCGACGACGGGATCTCCGCCCGCTGCAGCCGGCTGCGCGGGGCGATCATCGAGCTGCCCTACCCGAGCGTGGGTGCCACCGAGTCGGCGCTGCTGTCGGCCTCGCTGGCGGACGGCAAGACGGTGATCCGCAACGCCGCCACCGAGCCGGAGGTCCTGGAGCTGGCGCTGCTGCTGCAGCGCATGGGCGCCCGCATCGAGCTGGCGCCGGACCGTCGCATCGTGATCGAGGGCGTGCCGCGCCTGCGCGGCAGCACCACCCGCCTCGAGGGTGACCGCAACGAGGCCTTCAGCTACCTGGTGGCGGGGTTGCTCACCGGCGGCCAGGTGACGGTGCGGGGCTGCGGTCAGGACCGGCTGGTCACCGCCATCACGACCCTGCTGCGCATGGGCGCCGAGGTCGAGCTCGACGATCGCGGCATGACCGCCTCCGCCCCCAACGGCCTGCGGGCCGCCGCCGTCCAGACCGACGTGCACCCCGGGTTCATGACCGACTGGCAGACGCCGCTCATGGTGCTCTTCACCCAGGCGGAGGGCATGTCGGTGCTCCACGAGACGGTCTACGAGGACCGCTTCGTGTACGTCCCGGCGCTGCAGGCGATGGGCGGGGAGATCGAGCTGTTCTCCACCTGCCTCGGCGGCCCGGCCTGCCGGTTCCACGACTCGCGCTACTTGCACTCGGCGGTCGTGCGCGGGGTGTCCAAGCTCCACGGCGCCGACGTCGACATCCCCGACGTCCGGGCCGGCTTCTCCAGCGTCATCGCCGCAGCGGCCGCCACCGGCACCTCGGTCCTCCACGGGGTGCACCACCTCGAGCGGGGGTACCACCGGCCCGCCGACCAGCTGCGCTCCCTGGGCCTCGAGCTGCGCACCAGCGCCGCTTGAGCGCCCCGGCCGGCGCCGACCCCCCGCTGGTCCTCCACCGCGTCCCGCTCGACCTGCCCGCCGACCGGCTGGCCCGTCTCGGAGCCAGCCTCGACGGCGACGAGCGCCGCCGGGCGGCGGCCTTCCACGCCGCAACGGACCGGGACCGCTTCGTCGCCCGCCACGGCTGGCTGCGCCTGGCCGCCGGCCGCCAGCTCGGCTGCCCCCCCGAACAGGTCCCGCTCGTCGCGCCCCGCGACGGCAAGCCGTGGCTCGGGGGCACGCAGCTGCGCTTCAGCGTGTCGCGCTCGGCCGGCGCCGCCCTCATCGCCCTCAGCTGGTCCGGCGAGGTGGGCGTCGACCTCGAGGTGCTGCGGGAGGAGCCGGACCCGCTGCGCTTCGCGGCCCGGTGGTTCACCCCCGCCGAGCGCCGGGCCGTGCAACGGGCGCCGGCCGATCAGCGCAGCCGCCGGTGCCTGGAGCTGTGGACCCGCAAGGAGGCCTACCTGAAGGCCACCGGCGCCGGACTGGCGATCTCCCCCCGATCGGTGGAGGTCGTCGCCCCCGCCGGGCAGCCGGCCCGGATCGGCGCCTGGGCGGTCCACCAGCTCGACGCCGGCGCCGGGGTAGCCGCCGCCGTGGCGGTCCCGGACCGGCAGCCCCCGATCCCCATCCCCCCCCTCACCCCGCTGCACGCCGACCCGGCCTGAACCGGGACCGGCGGATCAGCCGGCGGCGGGCGCGTTGCTCGGGTGGGCGGCCTCCTCGGCCTCGATGGCGGCGATCTGCTCGATCCGGGGGATGTGGCGGCCACCCTCGAACCCGGTGGCGAGGAAGACGTCCAGGACGGCGAGGGCCAGCTCGGGCGCCAGGATGCGGGCGCCGAGCGCCAGCAGGTTGGCGTCGTTGTGCCGGCGGGCGAAGCGGGCCGTGTACTCGTCGTGGCACAGGGCGGCGCGGGCGCCGTGCACCTTGTTGGCGGCGAGCTGCTCCCCCTGCCCGCTGCCGCCCACGACGACGCCGAAGTCCGCCTCGCCCCGGACGACCGCCCGGGCGCAGCCGGCGCAGTAGTAGGGGTAGTCGACCGGCGTCTCGCTGTCGGTCCCGAGGTCGAGGACCTCGTGGCCGGACGCCCGCAGGTGCTCGACCACCGCCTGCTTCAGCGGGAACCCGGCGTGGTCGGAGGCGACGGCGATGCGCACGCCGCGTTCCTAGCAGGTCCGGGCCGCGGGACGACACCGGTGGGCAGCTGCCACCGGCGGCGGGCCCACTGCTACCGTCCGGCGCCGGATGCCTCGACTCGCCGACCCGCGCCGGGGAGCGCTCTGGGCCGCCCTCGGCGTCCTGGCGCTCCTCCTGCTCGCCTGGGTCGCCGCCGTGGCGCTGCTGCTCCTGCGCGCCGAGCACCGCCTCCAGGCCGGCGTCGCCGCCGCCGGCGAGGCCCGCGCCGGGCTGTCCCTGTCGGACCTGACCGACGGGGCCGCCGAGCGGCCGCTTCGCGCCGCGGCCGCCGACTTCGCCGCCGCCCACCGCGACGTCGCCAGCCCGTGGGTGGCACCGCTGCGGCTCCTGCCGGTGGTCGGCACCCAGGTCCGCTCCGTCGACGCCCTGAGCCGGGCGGCGGCCACGGTGGCGGGTGCCGGCCGCTCCGCCCTCGCCACCGTCCGGCTCCTCGTCGTCCGCCCCCACCACACCGCCGCCGAGCGCAGTGCCCTCGTCGGCCGCCTCGCCGCCACCCTGGCCGGCCTCCGGCGGCAGGTGGCGGGCGTCGACCTCGGCCCGTCGCGCGGTCTGGCCGGCCGCCTGGCCCGGGAGCGGGCACGCTTCGCCACCGACCTGACCAAGCTGCGGACGATCCTGGCCCGGGTCGGCGGGGCGGCCGGGGCGATCGACGCCCTCTTCCACGGCCACCAGACCTACCTGCTGCTCGTCGGCAACAACGCCGAGATGCGGGGCGGGTCGGGCATGGCCCTCGACGCCGGCACCATCCGCGTCGACGACGGCGCCATCAGCGTCGGACACCTCCAGGACACCGGCCAGCTCGTCGACCAGTTCCCCGGCGTCCGGCCCAGCGGCGACCTGGCGGCCCGCTGGGGCTTCGAGTACCCCCAACTCGACCTGCGCGAGCTGTTCATGTCCCCGCAGTTCCCGGCCAACGCCGCCTTCGCCGCCCGGATGTGGCGGGCGCACACCGGCCGTCCCGTCGACGGGGTCCTGCTCGTCGACGTCCAGGCCCTCGACGACCTCCTGGCGGTGCTCGGCCCGGTGCGGGCGGACGGCACCACCCTCACCGCCGCCGGCGCCGTGCCCTACCTCCTCGAGCAGGAGTACGCCGGGGTGGCCACCCCCGCCGCCGAGCAGCGCCGCCACGAGCGCCTCGGCGCCCTCGCCGGCGCCGTGCTCACCCGCCTGGAGGCACCCGGCTCCTCGCTGACCGCCGTCGCCCGGGCGCTCGGGCGCGCCGCCGCCGGCCGGCACCTGCTCGCCTGGGCGGCCGACCCGCGGGTGGAGGCCGACTGGGTCGCCGCCGGCGCCGGTGGCGCCGTCAGCGGCGACGAGACCCTGCTCGCCCTGCTCAACCAGGGCGGCAACAAGCTCGATCCCTACCAGCGGGTGAGCGCCCGCACGGTGGTGGCGCCCGCCGGTGCCGTCACCCGGGTGACGGTCCGGGTCACCGTGCGCAACACCACCCCGGCGACCCTGCAGGGGTACGCCGCCGGCGGCTTCCCGGGGGGTGCCCCCGCCCGCCAGTACGACGGGACCGTCGCCCTCGACTTCCCCCTCGACGCCACCGGCGCCGCCGCCCCCGGTGCCCGCACCCTGGAGGCCGCCGGGCCCGACGGCAGCGCCCAGGTGCTGGCGGTCCCCGTCGCCGTGCCCGACGGGCGTTCGGAGACCGTGACGTTCCGCTTCACCCTCCCGGGCCGCCGCGGCACCCTCACCGTCGAGCCGTCCGCCCGCCTCCCCGCCTCGGTGTGGGTGGTCACCGACGGGCAGCGTCCCCTCGCCCGGTTCACCGACGGCCGCGCCCACGCCTTCAGCTGGTGAGGGTGTAACCACTCAGAGTGGTGCCGGCGTCC